>JAPHTQ010000014.1 GCA_026196275.1 Gammaproteobacteria bacterium | reverse complement strand
CTTTCAACTTTCAACTTTCAACTTTCAACTTTCAACTTTCAACTTTCAACTTTCAACTTTCAACTTGGAGCTTGGAACTTGGAACTTGGAACTTGGAACTTGGAACCCCTTCACCCGCTAACAGAGCGTTGTTCCCTGCGCGGAGCCAGCCGCTGTCTGAACTCGAAGATCCGCGCCGCATCAAGCCCCTTTGTCAGCAGGTGCTCACGCCCCACCTCGCGGAACAGCCGGGAGCCGGCGACATAGGCATCAGCACCCTCCAGCCCCTCAAGCTGTTCATTAATGGCCTGTCGCAAGGCAGCCATGTCACCCGGGCCGGGCTCACTCCCCGGCATGCTCAGCGGTATAAAACGGTAGTCATCCAGCGAATCGGACCAGGAACGGCAGTAGTTTTCCAGATAGTGGCCTTCGGCCTCACTGGCCAGCCAGATAAGCCGTACCGGCTGGCGCAGATCGAGGTTGATCGCCTGCTCAATCACACTTTTGATGGGTGCGAACTCGGTACCCATGGCGAGCAACAGCAGCGGGCCTTTGGCGTCGACATCCAGTGTGATATCACCATAGGGGCCCTCCAGTTCTAGCTGCTGCCCCACGTGCAGCACCTCGGCAAGAAATGGCTCACCCTGACGCTCCGGCAGGTGAAACTGCAGGTTCATGCCGTTGCAGGGGCAGCTGGCCACCGCGGCATCATAGCTGCCGACTCCGCGGAGTTTGAGGCAGAGATGTTGACCGGCCATAAAGCGCAGCGTCTTGGTGCGCGGGGTGCGCAGATGCAGAATACGCACATGCGCCGAGGGCTGCTCCACCCTGGCCACCTTGGCGGTGATCTGCTGCAGTGGGATATCGCCGGGGAAGTGTGTCTCCTGCGCCTCAATGACCAGGTCACCGACAGCACGGTTGCCGCACAGCAGGATGAAACCCTCGTTCTGCTCCTGGATGGTAAAACGGTAACCGGCCTGCATTACCGGCTCCACTTCACCCTCCAGCAGCCTCACCTTGCACTCACCGCAGGTGCCGTTGCTGCAGCTGTACTGGATATTGAGACCGGAGCGCAGCGCCGCTTCCAGCAGCGTCTCTCCGGGCAGGGTGGTAAAGGTATGTCCACTGGGCTCGATTCGAACCTGATTCGTCACACTATCGCTCCAGTTTATCCAGCAGCCAGCTATTGATAACCATGATCATCCTCTTCTGCTCCGGGGTGGCCTCGCGATTGAGATCCCCCAGCAGCTGCGCCAGCTCCTCAATGCAGCCGCGAAAGCGCTTCAGTTGCGCCTCGGCCACATTGAGGTCGGTGGTACGCCGTCGCAGCTGAAGCTCCAGCGCGTCCTTCTCGGGAGTGACCGTTTCGCGCACGCGCCGGGCAAAGGCGGTGCCCCTGATGAGATTGATACGCTCAGTGATTGGATCATCCTTGAGCGCCATGGATGGATAGCGCTGGCGCAACTCATCCAGATCCACTCTTCCTTCGAAGGTTTGCAAATCGCCATCGTGAATAAGCCGCTGAAGTTCATGGCGACTGACGCCGAGAACGTGTGCAGCCCTGGCTACACCTACCTGCTGTCCCATGCCCCCTCCATCTTCACCGACCTGTCGCCTGAACGGGCGAAAAAAAAGACTGCCTTTGTTTAAAGCATAGCTGTTCACTCGGATATTAAAAGTGAAACGATAACGTAGAGGCAGATACCGGCAAAACGAGAGCGGCGCAGTGCGCCGCAACAGGGTGGAGAGGTTTTACTCCTTGATCCAGCTTTGCAGTGCGTCGATCAGCTGTTTTGCCTGATCCTTGCTGGAGATGTTGAACTTGGACTTCTGGCGGTACTCGCCGTTACGCTTCTGGTAGCGGCGGATGGTGTATTTCTCCGGGCCGTACTCCTCCTTTTTCCGATCCCAGTCCTGGTAGCGGAACAGGATGGTCGACCAGGCGCCCTTGGTCAGCACGACCTTGTCCAGTTCCTTGGTGGTTACGACTCCATCATCGGTGTACTCGACGGTCAATTCATCAATAGTTTCAGACACTTACTCTCTCCATAAGATGTTTAGGGTAATAATTCATTTAGGGCAGATGCAGGTCAACGCTTTCGACTCTGCCCTGGTGCAGGCGGTAGCCGCGCATCTCCAGTACCCCCTTGGTGTTGAGGGAAATAATGAGATAGAGCGCCTCTGGGTAGGCCGCCTCATCAAGATCGCGCAACGACGGCTCGGCCGGGGCATGCGGATGGGAGTGGTAGATGGCAAACAGCTGCTCGCCGTTCTCCCGCATCCGGCGCATGGCATCGATCTGCTCCTGTGGCGCCATGGCGAACAAGTGATCCGCCTCGGCAGCCACATTGGTGACCGGGTAGACCGAGAAGCCCTCTTCCCCCGTGCTGCCGATAAGACCACACACCTCCTCCTCGGGGGAGTGCTGGGCGTGGCCCAGCAGCTGATTGACTAACACTCTGGGCAGGATTACTTCAGCCATTACCTCTCACCTTTTCTCAGGCCGCCCCGCAACAGGGGCAAGCCGGGTCCTTGCGCAGCTTGAGGCTGCGCCACTCCATCGTCATCGCATCCCACAACAGCAACCGTCCGCCCAGGGTTTCGCCAATACCGGCCAACACCTTGAGCGCCTCGGTCGCCTGGAGTGCACCAATAACGCCTACCACCGGGGCCAGTACCCCGTTCTCGCTGCAGGTCTGCTCAAGCTCTCCCTCGTCACGGTAGAGGCAACGGTAACAGGGGCTCTCCTCCCGCTCATTGTGGAACACCGATACCTGCCCTTCCATACGGATCGCCGCGCCGGAGACCAGCGGTTTGCGCGCCTCGACACAGGCATCGTTGATGGCAAAACGGGTGGTAAAGTTGTCGCTGGCGTCGATCACCACATCCGCCCCTGCGATCGCCTCAAGCAGCGCTGGACCCTCCAGTTTGCGGTTGACGGTACTCACCACTACTTCGGGGTTGAGTGCGGCCAGGGCCTCGCGCGCCGACTCGACCTTGGGCCGGCCGATATCGTCGCTGCCGTGGAGGATCTGCCGCTGTAGATTGGAGAGATCAACGGTGTCGAAATCAACCAAGGTCAACCTGCCGACCCCCGCTGCAGCCAGATACATCGCCACCGGCGAGCCCAGCCCACCCATGCCGATGATCAGCGCATGGCTGCCGAGCAGTCGCTGCTGGCCCGCCACATCGAGTTGCGGCAGCATGATCTGGCGACTGTAGCGGAGCAGTTGTTCGTCGTTCACGGGGATCCTGCTGGGACTTTAAAGAAGGCTATTCTAGCAGGGGCGGCTCCGTCTGACACACCCCGTGTACCGCACCCTTATCGCCCAATGTGTTCGGCGGCCACATCCTTACCTCCGCTCCATCGCCGCCAAACTGTTACAAGATTGTTAAATTTCCACTCACCTGCCTGTAAACATCTACCATCTCTTTTTTTAACTGCTAATTTTAGAGTAGGACGATATACTCGTTCACGAGCGAAGCTCAAATTCTTGGCATTTAAGGAGAGATAACAATGAATTTCCAGAGAAAACCCCTGGCACTGGCAGTCTCCGCACTGGTAGTGACCGGCACACTGTTGAGCGGCTGCGGCGGCAGCAGTAGCGGCGGCGGTGGTGGCAACTACACCATGAACCTCGCCGGTGGTAACGCCGGTATCGGCGCGACCGCCTATGGCGGTGATGGCGGCACATTTGACCTATGGTCCTACGGCGCGACCGAGGGTATTCACGTCAAGAAGAAAGGCAAGGCGGCGGCCTCGTTCAGCTCGCAGATGAACAAGATCACCCCCTTCCTGGGGCTCAACCCGCTGGAGATTGATGCCGACACCACCGTCGTGGCCAATCACTACACCACCACAGCTGATGGTGCGGGGATTGTTGCAGGTACCGTTTATGTAGGGTCCGACGGTGTAATGCGCACCGCTGCTGGTGCTACCGTGGTGTATGCGACTGATCCCATGGTGGACGACGGCACCCTCTACACCTGGTCCGGCAACGCCTATGACCTGTTCACCGCGGTGGGTGACGACACCACCCCGGATGCGGCGGCAGCCGGTCAGCCCTACTTTTACAGCACCAATGATCAGGTTTATATCTCTGATGGCGAGTCTGCCACCGACGACGACGACGCCACCGGCCTGAGCGTCGCCAAGGACGCTACCCTGACCTTTGGCCTGAACGATGGTACCTGGGCTGATGTCGATTTCGATAATGACGTGGTCAACAAGGGCACTATCACTACCGCGGATGCCTCGACCACTCAGCGTGGCCACATCTATATCGATACTGATGGCAGCTTCCTGAACTCCGGCACCCTGGACACCTCCGGCAACGGCACCGTGATCGACGGCGGCGACTTCGAGGTGTGGGCCGAATATTCGCTGATCAACGGCGGCGTTATCAACACCGCGGGGGCCGACAACACAGCCGGTGCCGGCGGCGACGGCGGGGAGATCTGGCTGGGCAGTGACTATTACACCGAGAACACCGCCGATCTGAACAGCAGTGGCGGTGACGGCAGCACCGGCAACAACGGTGGTTCTGCCGGTGACATCGATCTGGAGGGCTACTACGGCTCCATGCGCAACAGCGGCGACCTTATGGCGGTCGGCGGTGACGGCGATGCCGGCGGCAACGGCGGCGATGTCTACCTTTACAATGAAGACGCGGGCGATGTGCTCAACAGCGGCAATGTCGACACCTCCGGTGGCCATGGCAGTGTGACCACCGGCGGCGACGCCGGCGACTTCGACATGGACGCCTATGGCGGTCTGCTGGCTACCAGCGGTGATGTTACCGCAGTGGGCGGCAACGCGGCTGCCGACAACAACGCCGGCGACGGCGGCGATGTCTACCTCTATGCCGAGTACGGTTACATTTATGAGTACACCCCGGCCGGCAATATCGAGGTCTCCGGCAACTACACCCTGACCGGTGGCGCCAGCAGTGGCACCGGCGACGGTGGCAACGGTGGTGACTTCGACGTCGAGATGGACGACCCCAACTACGATGTACTTGGCGAGCAGGGCATCTACCTGCTGGGCTACAACGACATCACCACCACCGGCGGCAGCGGCCAGTTCCCGGGTGAGGGGGGCAACGTCTACCTCTATAGCGAATATGGCTATACTTATGTCGGTGACATCTACTACGCTGGCGGCCCCGTCAGCAACCAGGCGAACATCGACGCCTCCGCCGGCACCTACACCGGTAGCGCTGATACCGGCACACACCGTGCCGACGGCGGCTATGTCTACCTCGAAACGGCTTACTACTATGTTGCCGAGGGGATGGACGTCTCCGTGACCAACAGCGGCGATATCACCACCAATGGCGGTGGCGGCAAGAACGCGACCAGCACCAGCTACTTGCGTGGCGGCGGTATCTGGATGTGGGGCTACACCGGCGTCAAAAACAGCGGCAGCATCACCAGCAATGGCGGTGACGATGTGGCAGCCGACGGCGGCACCGACGGCCGCGGTGGCTATGGCAGCTGGATCGAGATGTATGCCGAACTGGGGCCGGTGGTCAACAGCGGCCACATCACCGCCAACGGCGGTGACGGTGAGTACGAGGGTGGCGATGGCTCCGACTGGACCGGATTTACCGGCCCAAGCGTGGAAAACTCCGGCAACATCACCGGCATCGGTGGCGACACCGACAACACGCTGGCCACCCACTACCCCGGTTACGGCGGCTGGGTCTGGCTGATGGGCGTGGATGGCCCGGCGTCGGTCAGTAACAGCGGCACTATCACCCTGACACCGGGTGCCGACTACTCGACGGTATATCCGGATTCAAACGGGTATTACAAGGTGGTTGGTGCACACTGCTCAGGTGACTGCTAAAGCACCCGTCTAACTGTAGATACTGGCGGCGGGGAGACCCGCCGCTTTTTCATCCATTGGATAAGTATTTTTTGCTTTTGCTCCAGTGATGCTGTGTTTAGTTGCCGGAAACAAGTGCTTGGGCAAAAGCTGAATATATTTTTTATCTGCTCGGGTGGTGGTGGCGTGAAACGTACACATCCACCACTACTCGATTAGCGGCCAACAAACAGGAAAGGGTGTGCGATATATGCGTAAAATTTTTGTTTCCATGGTTATATCTTTGCTGTTGTCCCAGTCGGTTATGGCTGAGGGCACCGGCGAAAGGGTTGAGTACAACCGGCAGGCCGACACCCTGTCCCTTTCGGCGGAGCAACGTTCGCTAAAAGAGATCCTGGGCAAGATCGCCATTCAGTCCCAGTTGGAGGTACTGTTTGATGAGCGTGCTGACAGGCAGGTAACCATGACTTTTGAGGACCGTCCACTTGAGGATGGGCTGAAGAACCTTCTCAGTGCGAGCAATTACGCCTTTCGCTATACCAAGGACGAAACAGGGAAGTTGCTGTTGATTGGCGTGCATGTGCTGCCAGAGGGGAGTTCTGATCCATCCCTGGCACAGCCGCTTTTGCACGTTGCCGGCGAGGCCTTTATGAACGCCAAACATAACTATCAGATGCCGCAGCAAGAGAGCGCCCTGTTCAACAAGCGTTGGCAGGCCCGTCTGGCGGAGATGTCGCCCGAGATCCAGAAAAAAGTGACTGAAAAGGCACAAGAGCGCATTGCGGACCTGGAGGCCAAGCGAAAAGCACGGCAGGCACGTAGCGAGGAGAAGAAAGCGGAGCGTGAGGCCAAAAGGGCAGAGCAGAGTGCGAAAAGACCAACTCAGGGCAAACACCCCGAAGAGATGACCCTCGAAGAGCGTACGGCTCACGAACAGCGCTTGCGCAATGTGCAGCAGATGCTTGAACGTGAATACTGAGGTGATTGTCTACCCGTCATGAATGTCTGGTTGCTATTTAACCGCAATGAGAACAATAAACTGCAGGAGCGAACGTGAACCAGCCACAAGACACTCCGGTTGATATCGCAAAAAAACTGGGCGAGCAACTCGCCATTGCACGTAACCTCTATGCCAGGGGAGAACTGGAAAAATCTGCCGTATTGGCGCACGGGATATTGACACAACTTCCCGATCACCAGGGTGCCCTGCATGTGTTGACGATGATCAACCGTGACACCGGGCACCTGGATGCGGCGGAGCAAATGCTCAAGCGCCTCGAGGCGCTTACCGGGGCAAAAAATCCCGATGTGCTCTATGAGTGGGGGGTATTGCACTATTACCGCGGAGAACCGATAAAGGCGGAGACGCGACTCAGGGAGCTGTTGGCAAAGGTGCCGAACCATGGGAACGGTCACATGGTGCTCGGGCGCATTTACGACAGGCTGGGCCAACTGGGGCGTGCCGATATCCACCTCCGCCGGGCGCTGGAATCCCGCCCGAATGATGAGACCATTTGCAAGGACCTGGCAGGTATCAATGAACGTTTGGGTTTGTTCGATACGGCAAGCCGCTTTGCCCGTCTGGCCTACAATAATAATCCCAAATATATCGATGGCATCGTGATGTGGGCCAAGGTTGAGGAGAGGCGTGGTGATCTTGCTGAGGCCGAGCGGCTTATTGAGTATGCCCGGAGCCTGGCCCCTGAACAGTCGCTGATCGCGCTGGTACACTCCTTGATACAGCGTCGAAAGGGTGATTATGAGCAAGCGTTGAAGACACTGGAAGCCGCCGATTTCTCCAGGGTCAATCTGATGGCTCAGGCGCAGGCCTGGCAGGGGCGAGGCTTCTGCCTTGAGCGACTGGGGCGTTTTGATGCGGCGTTTGCGGCCATCTCGCGCATGAGCGATATTAACCGCATGCCGCCCATTAACCGCAACTACCCTGAAGGAGAGATGAAGGAGCAGTTCAGCAAGTTAAAGCAGCTATGGGCATCAGCCGAGCAGGACAAACTGCC
Organism: Gammaproteobacteria bacterium; assembly: GCA_026196275.1. Taxonomy (GTDB): domain Bacteria; phylum Pseudomonadota; class Gammaproteobacteria; order Thiohalomonadales; family Thiohalomonadaceae; genus JAPHTQ01. The sequence continues at coordinate 14,454 of JAPHTQ010000014.1, read as the reverse complement.
CACGGTGAAAGTGGACTCCTCAGAATGGCCTACGCCAGTATTCATTCTTGGGTTTCCGCGCTCGGGGACAACGATGGTCGAACAGATCCTCAGCAGTCATCGCGATGTTCTTGCCGGGGATGAAACACATGCCCTCGATCAGGCGCTCGGTCGAATGAGTGGCAGTGGTTCGCAATCGTCGATATCACAGCCATCAGAGCGGTTATTTGGCGCTGAGGGAGGAAAGTATGCTACGGCTCTGGCAAATCAGTATATGGGCCAAGTACGCCGTCAGGCGATACTGGAGCCGGACTATGCTTTCTTTACCGACAAAACGCCCTTGAATGAGATCCATCTGGGCTTGATTCATTCTGTACTTCCCGAGGCGCCGATGGTCCACCTGGTGCGCCACCCGCTAAATGTAGTTCTCTCAAGCTTTTTCAACGACGTGCGTCACGGCCGCAACTTCGCCACCCGGCTGGAGACCACCGCCGCCCACTATGCGCACACTATGGATATGGTAGAGACCTACTGCGAACGGCTTGATATGCGCTATCTACGGATCCGGTATGAGGATGTGGTGAATGATTTGGAGGGGAACGCACGCCAGATCATCGATTTTATCGGCCTGCCGTGGGACGAGCGCTGCCTCGACTTCCACGAGAACAAGCGCCATGTCCGCACCGCCAGTGCCAACCAGGTGAAGGAGAAGCTCTACACCCGCTCCCTGGAGCGCTACAAGCCGTTCCTGAAGCAGCTCGAACCAATCATCCCCACCCTCGAACCCTATATCAGCAGGCTCGGCTATACGATCTGAATAACCGCGGAGGCGCCGGCAGGGAACCGGAGATGGGAGAACGGCAAAAGTATATCCCCGGCTCATAGGTTAGTTCTTAAGGTTCAAGTCGATAAACGAAGGGTCCCCTCTCCCAGAGGGAGAGGGACAGGGAGCTAATCCGCTTAAAGACTAGCCTATGATCCCCGGCAACTCACTACCCTGCAACCGCGACATCACGATTGAGTAACCTTTTGCGCCTTTGCAGTACGGTAGAGATCTCTAAAGGTAGTTACGCCAGTGCTCGGGGCGCTCGTCGCGGCAGCCGTGGCTGCGTTTGAGGTAGCGGTTGATGAACATCTGCTTGTCGGCACAGCAGCTCTTCTCCAGACCGAGGTTGGCCCGCTGGGTCTCCTCGGTGTAGTAGTAGAGGGCCCGCTTGAGTTTGTTCATCAAGCTGTTATCGAGATGGTAACCCAGCTCGCTCAGCGTCTCTTCGATGATATTCAGAGTGATAACGGAGATGTCGTAGCGAATGTGCAGCAGGTGCGACTCCACCGGCTGCACATGGCTTACCCCCTCGACGTCGCCCAGCATCAGACTGGCCGACTGCGCCTGGTTCTTGTCAGGGTGGAGCCGGCAGAAGCGTATCTCCCGGCTGCGCACAAAACTCGTATTATCCCTCTCCATGTCTTCATCCTAGACTTGTGGAAGAATTTATCAAGCCCCTGTCGATAGCCGTGTCAGCCAGCCCCGAAGCGCCCCACCGCCACCCGTCCATGGCCCTGCAGATCGGCCCGATCCTCCACCGCCGCAAAACCGCGTTCCCGCAACAGGGCGACGACCGCCTCACCTTGATCGTAACCGTGTTCCAGCAGCAGCCAACCGCCTCTTGCCAGGTGGCTCGGGGCGTGAGTGATGAGATGGCGGATATCCTCCAGACCATCCTCTCCGGAGACCAGGGCGGTGAGTGGCTCAAAGCGCACGTCCCCCTGCTGCAGGTGTGGATCTCCCTGCCGGATATAGGGCGGGTTGGAGAGGATCACTTCAAAGCGCCGCCCGACCAGTGGCTCGAACCAGCTGCCGGCGACAAACTCCACGTTACTCAGCCCCAGACGCCGGCCGCTCCTCCGCGCCACCGCCAGCGCCGCCTCACTGCGCTCGACTGCCGTGATCCGGCAGAGGGGTCGCTCGCTGGCGATGGCCAGGGCGATGGCACCGCTACCGGTGCCCAGATCAGCGATATGCCAGAGAGCATCCTGCGGGATGTGCGCCAGCGCCGCCTCCACCAACAGCTCCGTTTCGGGACGGGGGATCAGGGTATCGGCGCTGACCGCCAGCTCCAGCGACCAGAATTCGCGTCGACCGAGGATATGCGCGACCGGCTCACCCGCCTCACGCCGCACCAGCAACGCCTCCAACGCACGAGCCTGTTCCGGAGTGAGGGCGCGCTCCGGCCAGGTAAAGAGATAGGTGCGGGATTGGCCGAGCAGATGGCACAGCAGCAGCTCGGCATCGAGACGGGGGGAGTCACTGACCGCCTGCAGCCGAGCGGCAGCCTGCTGCAAAGCTATAGCGATAGCCATGGGAGGGTTACTCTTCAGCCAGCGCCGCCAGCTGGTCCATCTGATGCTCGTTGATCAGCGGCTCGATCACCTCGTCCAGTTCCCCCTGCATGACCTCCTCCAGCTTGTAGAGGGTGAGGTTGATACGATGATCGGTGACCCGCCCCTGGGGGAAATTGTAGGTGCGGATCCGCTCAGAGCGGTCGCCGCTACCCACCAGCAGTTTGCGCGTGGCGGCCTGTTCACTCTGCTGCTTCTGCTGCTGGGCGGAGGCGAGTTTGGCCTGCAACACGGCCATCGCCTTGGCACGGTTCTTGTGCTGCGAGCGCTCGTCCTGGCACTCCACCACGATGCCGCTGGGCAGATGGGTCAGGCGGATCGCCGAATCGGTCTTGTTGACGTGCTGGCCACCGGCGCCGGAGGAGCGGAAGGTGTCGACCTTGAGATCGGCAGGATTGATCTCGATCGCCTCCAGTTCGTCCGCCTCGGGCATTACCGCCACGGTACAGGCGGAGGTGTGGATACGTCCCTGCGACTCGGTCTCCGGCACCCGCTGCACGCGGTGGGCTCCCGACTCGAACTTGAGCCGCGAATAGGCCCCCTGCCCCTCCAGTCGGGCGATCACCTCCTTGTAGCCGCCGTGTTCGCCCAGGCTCTCGGAGATGATCTCGACCTTCCAGCGCCGCTTCTCGGCGTAGCGCAAATACATACGGAACAGATCGCCGGCGAACAGCGCCGCCTCGTCACCACCGGTGCCGGCACGGATCTCAAGGAAGACGTTCTTGTTGTCGTTGGGGTCGCGCGGCAGCAGCAGCTTCTGCAGCTCCAGCTCCAGCGAATCGCGCCTCTCCCGCGCCACCTTCAGCTCATCCTCACCCATCTCGCGCATCTCCGGATCGCTCTCGACGGCCATCTCCTCGGCGGCGGCGATATCGTCCAGCGCGGCGGTGTAACGGGCGAAGCTGTCGACGACCGGCTTGATCTGGGCATACTCCTGGGAGAGCTCACGGAAGCGGTTCTGATCGGCGATGGTTCCCGGATCGGCGAGCAGGGCACTGAGCTCCTGCAGCCGCTCGGAGAGGTTCTCCAGCTTGCTGAGAATGGATGGTTTCACGACTTAATTATCGGTTGATTTGAGGTTGAACAGCTCACGCGCCGCATCGAGCAGCTCGGTTCGGCCGTCATATCCGGCCTGCTTCATGCTGTAGCAGGGGTTGTGCATCAGCTTGTTGGTCAACTGGCGGCCCAATTCATTGAGCACCGCCTCAGGGTCCCTACCGGCGTGCAGCTGGCGCATGGCATGCTCAAGCGCCTCGTCGCGCAACTGCTCGGCGCTCTGACGGTAGTCACGAATGATATCCACGGAGCTGAGCGAACGCAGCCAGCTCATGAAATGGGTCACCTGGGTGTCAATGATCTCCTCGGCCTGCTTGGCCGCCTCCTGGCGCGAGCGCAACCCCTCGCTGATGATCTCCTGCAGATCATCAACGGTATAGAGGAACACATCCTCCAGCTCACTCACCTGCGACTCGATGTCCCGCGGCACGGCGATATCCACCAGCAGCATCGGCCGGCGCTTGCGCTGTTTCAGCGCGCTCTCCACCGCCCCCTTGCCGAGGATTGGCAACTGGCTGGCGGTGGAGGAGATCACCACATCCGCCTCCGCCAGGTGATCCGGGATCTCCGACAGGGCAATGGCGTACCCCCCGAACTCACGAGCCAGGTTGTGCGCCTTCTCTACGGTCCGATTGGCGACGATAATGCGACCGATGCCGCTCTCATGCAGGTGACGCGCCACCAGTTCAATGGTTTCACCGGCACCGACGAGCAGCGCGGTGTGTTTGGAAAGATCGCTGAATATCTGCTTCGACAGACTGACCGCGGCAAACGCGACCGACACCGGGCTGGCACCGATGGCGGTATCGGTACGCACCTGCTTGGCGACACTGAAGGTGTGCTGGAACAGCCGGTTGAGCAACTGTCCCACCGTACCGGCGCGGGTGGCGGAACTGTAGGCCTGCTTCATCTGCCCGAGGATCTGTGGCTCGCCCAGTACCAGGGAATCCAGACCGCTGGCGACCCGCAGGATATGGCGCACCGCCCCCTGGTCCGGGTGGGTGTAGAAATAGGGCTCCACATCGTGGATCTTCAACGCATGGAAGGCACTGAACCACTCGCGCACCTGTTGACTCGCATCCCCCTCTATACCGCAATAGAGCTCAGTACGGTTACAGGTTGAAAGGATCGCAACTTCGCTGACATGATTCATGGCATGCAACTCACGCAGCGCTACCGGCAGCTTCTCCGGAGTGAACGCAACCCGCTCGCGGATGTCTACCGGAGCAGTTTTGTGATTTATGCCTAAAGCGAGCAGGGTCATCGAGTTGGGGGGTCGCTATGATTGATCGAACTGCACATTCTGCGCCAAAAAGGGCAACAATATCAAGTGAAAACAGAGCCTTGAGGCCCGGGTAAATAACCGGAAACTCCGGTATAGTGACGGGATTGCCGAAAACGGCCATGGAGAGAGTGATGAGAATACCACAAAGACTGCTGCTTGCCGGCACACTGCTGGGCCTGGCCGGTTGTGCTGCCACGCCACAGGCGCCACAGGCAGCGGTCGCGCAAACAGCAGAGGAACCGGTGGAGGAGGCCACCGAAAACCTGCCGCGGGTGGAAATGGGTCCCAACCTGTTCTTCAAACTACTGGTGGCCGAGTTCGCCGCCGAGCAGGGACAGATGAACCTTGCCGCCGATGCCTACCTCAAAAGCGCCGAGGAGACCGGCGATCCGCGACTGGCCCGCCGCGCCACACAGGCCGCCGTTTATGCCAGAAACAGTGCGATGGCACTCGCCGCCGCCGAGCTGTGGGTAGAGCTTGAGCCGGAACAGATCGATGCCCGGCAGTCGCTGGCCGCGCTGTACATCCGTAGCGGCCAGAGCGACAAGGCCCTGCCCCATCTGGAGAAGATCATTGCCTTCTCCCCTGTCGGCAAGCCTGGACACGGCTACCAGCTGGTAGCCAACCTGCTGGCCAATGCAAAGGATCCGCAACAGGCCCTGCAGCAGATGACGCAGCTGACCGCGGCCCATCCCGACGACCCCGAGGCCCTCTATGCCCACGCCCAATTGGCCAGCCGGCTGGATCACAACGAAAAGGCCATGGATCTGTTGCAGCGACTGCTCACACAGCAGCCGGAACGCACCGATGCGCTCATCCTTCAGGCCCGTCTGCTGCATACCAGCGGTCGGCAACGGCAGGCACTGAAGCGCCTGCAACAGGTACTGAAGCAGGATCCGGACAACGACGCCATTCGGCTGACTTACGCCCGCATGCTGGTGGATGCGCAAGAGCTGACGGCGGCGCGGCGTGAGTTTCGCCGCCTCAACCGGCGCCTGCCGGAGAATACCGATGTGATCTACGCCCTCGGCCTGCTGGCGCTGGAGGCCGAGGAGCTCGACGCCGCCGAGCCCTACTTCATGGATCTGGTGCGCCTCGGCTCACGGGATGAAGAGGCCCGTATCGCGCTGGGGCAGATCGCCCAGATGCGCGGGAACCGCCTCAAGGCCATCGACTGGCTCCAGTCCGTACCGAGGGGCGAGCGCTACATGGAGGCACAGCTGCTCGCCGCACAGCTCATGGCCGTGGAACACGGTACCGGCAGCGCCCTGGAATACCTGCGACAGCTACCGCTGGAGACCGAAAGCGAACACACCCAGCGCTATATGGCAGAGGCCGAGCTGCTCGCCGCCGCGGAGCGCTACGAAGAGGCCATGGCCGTCTATAATGAAGCACTGGAGAGCTCCAGCGAGAAGGCCACGCTGCTCTACGCACGGGCCCTGACCGCCGAAAAATTCGGCCGCATCGACCTGCTGGAGCGGGACCTAAAGCAGATCCTGAACATCGATCCGAACAATGTACAGGCACTCAATGCCCTGGGCTATACCCTTGCCGACCGCACCGAGCGCTATGCGGAGGCGATGCGCTACATCGAACAGGCCTACGCCCTGCAGCCTGAGGATCCGGCGATTCTGGACAGCATGGGCTGGGGACTCTATCGTCTGGGCCGGCACCAGGAGGCGCTCGAATACCTGCGCCGTGCCGCCGAACAGCTGCCCCGGGACGCCGAGGTAGCGGCCCACTTGGGCGAGGTATTGTGGGTCACCGGTCAGCAGCAGAAGGCCCGCCAGATCTGGGAGAGGGCACTGGAGGTCGCTCCGGAGCACAAGGTTCTCAACGAGACAGTGAAACGATTTAATCCCTGATGCGCCTTATCCCGCTGTTACTACTGTTATTACTGCTTGCCGGCTGCAGCAGCGCACCGCCGCGTCAGCTGCCAAACGACTCGCAACTGGCCTGGCAGGAGCGCCAATATCGCCTGGCCTCACTCACCGACTGGCGCCTGACCGGTCGGCTTGCCATCCAGAGCGGTCACGAGGCCTGGCACGCCCGAATCAGCTGGGCTCAGGATAGCCAGAACTACACCATTGAACTGATCGCCCCGCTGGGTCAGGGTTCTCTACGGCTCGACGGCGATAACCGTACGGTGACCCTGCTCACCGACAAGGGGGAGTCGGTGAGCGCCACCGACCCCGGCGCCCTGCTGCAGCAACAGTTCGGCTGGCGGGTGCCGGTCGCCGCCCTGCGCTACTGGGTGCTCGGGGTCCCGGCACCGGGCGCACGGCAGGAACAGTTGGACGAGTATGGGCGTCTGAGCCAGCTGGAACAGGGGGAGTGGAAGATCCAGTTTCTCGACTACCGCCAGCACCAGGGGCTGGAGCTGCCAGGGCGGGTCTTCGTCAATAACCACCAGGCCAAGGTCAAGCTGGTGATCAGCGCGTGGGAGTTTGGCACCGCCCCATGAGCGCTCCAGGCTGGCCCTGCCCATTACCCATAACTCACCCCTCAGCGAGCCGCTGGCCGGCCCCGGCCAAACTCAACCTGTTCCTGCACATCACCGGACGGCGTGAGGATGGCTATCACCTGCTGCAGACCGTCTTTCAGTTCCTCGACTACGGCGACACCCTCTATTTCACCCCCCGTGATGACGGGCAGATTCGGCGCCTCACCGACCTCCCCGGTGTTGCCGAGGCCGAGGATCTGGTGGTCCGGGCAGCAAGGACCCTGCAGAAAGTAAGCGGCTGCTCACTCGGCGTCGATATCAGCGTGGACAAACGCCTGCCGATGGGCGGCGGACTGGGTGGCGGCAGCTCCGATGCGGCCACCACCCTGGTGGCACTGAACCGGATCTGGTCGCTGGGGCTGGATGTAGAGACCCTGGCGCAGCTGGGGCTGGCGCTGGGGGCGGATGTGCCGGTATTCATCCGCGGCCATGCCGCCTGGGCCGAGGGAGTGGGTGATATCCTCACCCCGGTAGAGCTGGATGAGCCCTGGTTTGTCGTGCTGATCCCGGGGGTAAATGTCAGTACCGCAGAAATTTTCAACGATCCGCAATTGACACGGGCCACTCCTGCCATCAAAATACGCGACTTTCTCGCAGGACAAGGCAGCAACGTCTGCCAGGAGATAGTGGTTAAACACTACCCTGCGGTGGCCGAAGCCATCGAATGGCTGGGCAGACATGGCAAGGCCATGATGACCGGTACCGGCGCCTGTGTATTTGCCGCCTTTGAGACGCAGAGACAGGCGGCGGCGGCGTTTGCCGCCAGGCCGCAGCAGTGGGAGGGGTTTATCGCCAAGGGGCTGAATCGCTCACCATTGCTTGATAGACTGGATAACACTGAAATATGAGCACACGCCTAAAGCGTGTTTATATTTCAGTGACAATTTTATTGGGGCGTAGCCAGGCGGTAAGGCAGCGGGTTTTGATCCCGTCATGCGCAGGTTCGACGGATTCGCCGGGAGCGAATCCGGACGGCGACAGCCGGCCCCGCAGGGGCGAGGTCCAGGGAAGGACCTCGCAATCCTGCCGCCCACGCCGGCATTAGCCGGCGCAGGGTGGGAAAAACGGTCAGAGTATCGTTATCGCGGGACGGAATATACCGAGTAACATACAGCAACAATTTAATTGGGGCGTAGCCAAGCGGTAAGGCAGCGGGTTTTGATCCCGTCATGCGCAGGTTCGAATCCTGCCGCCCCAGCCATATTTGGAGTCATCGCCATCAGGCGAACCGGCAGTTCACGGCGGTCGAAACCACCGTATCAGCCCGCTACCCGGCCACTCTTTTGAATTATTCAGGCAACCAGCGGTCGCAAGCAATTCCGCATCGTAAGGGGTTCATGGTGTCAGACATGATGGTCTTTGCGGGTAATGCCAACCCGCAGCTGGCGCAAGATATCGCAGCCTACCTCGACATGCCCTTGGGCAAAGCCATTGTCGGCAAGTTCAGCGATGGCGAGGTTATGGTCGAGATCCTTGAGAATGTGCGCGGCAAGCACGTTTTCATCACTCAACCCACCTGCGCACCTACCAACGATAACCTGATGGAGCTGCTGGTGATGGCCGATGCCATGCGCCGCTCCTCCGCACGGATGGTGACCGCGGTCATCCCCTACTTCGGTTACGCCCGACAGGACCGCCGCCCGCGCTCGGCCCGTGTGCCGATCACCGCCAAGGTGATTGCCAACATGATCAGTGGCGTCGGTATCAACAAGCTGCTGACGGTCGACCTGCACGCCGATCAGATCCAGGGCTTTTTCGATATCCCGGTGGATAACGTCTACGCCTCGCCCATCCTGCTGGGCGATATCTGGAAGAACACCGACCCGGAGCTGATGGTGGTCTCCCCCGACGTGGGCGGTGTGGTACGGGCCCGCGCCCTGGCCAAGCGGCTGGATGATGCGGATCTGGCCATTATCGACAAGCGTCGTCCCAAGGCCAACGTGGCGCAGGTGATGCACATCATCGGTGATGTCAGTGATCGCAGCTGCGTGCTGATCGACGATCTGGTCGATACCGCCGGCACCTTGTGCCAGGCCGCCAATGCGCTGAAGCAGCATGGCGCCGCCAAGGTAAAGGCCTACATCACCCACCCGGTGCTCTCCGGCCCGGCGGTGGAGAATATCGCCAACTCGCAGCTGGATGAGCTGGTAGTGACCGACAGCATTCCGCTCAGCGCCGAAGCGCGCAGCTGCGACCGCATCCGCCAGGTCTCCATCGCCGAGATGCTGGCGGAGACCATTCGCCGCATTAACAACGACGAGTCGGTCAGCTCGCTGTACATGGATTAAATTGAGGACGCCCTTTACGGGGCGCCCTTGAGCCGGCACGCCGGCAACCGATTAAGGCCACTACGGCTTTAACAGGACCGTCGCCTGGTCGCGGGCGACGGCAGCGGACCACCCTCTGATGGGTGGTCTATTTGTCTAGTACTATGGAGAAACATCCAATGAGCAACGTTGACTTCAACATCACTGCCGAAGTCCGCAACGACATGGGGAAAGGTGCGAGCCGCCGCCTGCGTCACGAGGGCAAGTTCCCGGCCGTGATCTATGGTGGTGAGGCCGATCCGGTCTCGGTAACTCTGGACCATGACAGCATGGTTCACAACCTCGAGAATGAAGCCTTCTACTCCCACATCCTTACCCTGGATGTGGCCGGCAAGAAAGAGAAGGCGGTTCTCAAGGACCTGCAGCGTCACCCCTCCAAGCCGCTGCTGCTGCACGCCGACTTTATGCGCGTTTCCGAAAAGGAGAAGCTGAAGATGCACGTACCGCTGCACTTCATCAATGAAGATCTCTCTCCGGGCGCCAAGAAGGGCGGTGTGGTCACCCACAACATGACCGAGGTCGAGGTCCAGTGTCTGCCCCAGGACCTGCCGGAGTATCTGGAAGTGGATCTGGCCGGTCTCGAGATCGAGCAGATCGTCCACCTCACCGACATCAAACTGCCGGCCGGTGTCGAGCTGGTTGAACTGCTGCACGGTGATGACCACGACCAGGCGATCGCCGCAATCCACAAGACCCGCGTCAGCAAGGAAGCCGATGAGTCCGAAGAGGGTGGCGAAGCGGCCGTCGAGGGCGAGGGCGAATAAATTTCGCCTTGCGACTCTGAAGGAGCACCGGCGTTGTCGTCGCGTATCCAGCTTGTCGTTGGCCTGGGAAATCCCGGCGCCAAGTATGAGCCGACGCGGCACAATGCCGGTTTTTGGTTTGTCGACGCTCTTGCCCGCCGGCATGGCGTCACCTTCAAGAGCGAGAACAAATTTCACGGCGAGGCATGCAAGCTGCTCCTCGACGGAGAGGAGATCTGGCTGCTCAAGCCGATGACCTTCATGAACAAAAGCGGACAGGCCGTCGCGGCACTGGCCCGTTTCTACAAGATTGCACCCGAAGCTATTCTCATCGCCCATGACGAGCTGGATCTGCCCCCCGGTACAATACGGCTGAAAAAGGGCGGCGGCCACGGCGGCCACAACGGCCTGCGTGACAGCATCACCCAGCTGGGCAACAGCAAGGATTTCCAGCGGCTGCGCATCGGCATCGGCCACCCCGGCCACAGCTCCCAGGTCACCGGCTATGTGCTGGGCAAGACCCCGGCCGACGAGCAGCGGCTGATAGAGCAGGCCATCGATAACGCGCTGGACGTGATGCCGCTGGCGATCAGCGGTGAAACAGAAAAGGCGATGAACCAATTGCACACAAAAAGGTAGGAGGCCACTCCGTGGGCGAACCATTCGCCGAGGGGACTTAGCTCCTACATTTTGAAACCTGAAACTTGGAACTGTAACTAATGGGATTCAAATGCGGCATCGTCGGCCTGCCCAATGTCGGCAAATCGACCCTCTTCAACGCTCTGACCAAGGCGGGCATCCAGGCGGAAAACTACCCCTTCTGCACCATCGAGCCGAACGTCGGCGTAGTGCCGGTGCCCGACCCGCGCCTGGAAAAACTCGCCGCGATCGTCAAACCTGAGCGCGTCCTTCCCGCCACCATGGAGTTTGTTGATATCGCCGGCCTGGTGACCGGTGCCTCCAAGGGGGAAGGTCTGGGTAACAAGTTTCTCGCCAACATCCGCGAAACCGACGCCATCGCTCAGGTCGTGCGCTGCTTTGAAGATGACAACGTAGTACACGTCGCCGGCAAGGTCGACCCGCTCAACGATATCGAGGTGATCAACACCGAGTTGATGCTGGCCGACCTGGAAACTGTAGAGAAGGGACTCCTGCGCGTGGCCAAGCTGACTAAGAGCGGAGACAAGGAAGCCAAGGCCAAGCTGGCTACCTTTGAGAAGGTGCGTGACGCCCTGGCGGATGGAAAGCTGGTGCGCACGCTGGATTTGAGTGAAGACCAGCAGGAGCATATCTACGACCTGCACCTGCTCACCATCAAACCCACCATGTACATCGCCAATGTGGCCGAGGATGGGTTTGAGAACAACGACCGCCTCGATACCGTACGCAAGCTGGCCGAAGAGGAGAACGCCGAGGTCGTAGCCGTCTGTGCCGCCATCGAATCCGAGCTGGTGGAGCTGGACGCCGAAGAGGCCCAGGCCTTCCTCGACGAGCTGGGGCTGGAGGAGCCGGGCCTCAACCGCGTGATCCGCGCCGGCTACCAGCTCCTTGGCCTGCAGACCTACTTTACCGCCGGGGTAAAAGAGGTGCGCGCCTGGACCGTGCCCATCGGTGCTACCGCACCACAGGCTGCCGGGGTGATCCACACTGACTTCGAAAAGGGTTTCATCCGTGCCGAAGTGACCGCCTATGAGGACTTCATCGTCTGCAACGGCGAACAGGGCGCCAAAGAGGCCGGCAAGCTGCGTCTGGAGGGCAAGGAGTACATCGTCAAGGATGGTGATGTGATGCACTTCCGCTTCAACGTCTAGGCGTAAAGCGGGGCTTGACAGACGGGGCTTAAAAACGCAAAATTGCGGCCTTCCAAATTCCGGCTATGTAGCTCAGTTGGTTAGAGCACATCACTCATAAGGACGGGTCATCGCCGGAAGGAAGCAGAGAATTCAGTCGGACGGTTCTCTGACAGGGTCAAAAAATTTTTGTTACAATTGACCCGTTCACGAAGTCCGCATTTCTAAAAAGGCTATGTAGCTCAGTTGGTTAGAGCACATCACTCATAATGATGGGGTCGCTAGTTCGAATCTAGCCATAGCCACCATATTCCAAAATCGCGATCGTTTCGGGCTGCCTAAAAACAGCCCGAAAAGCCGTAGTGACCATCTCGTGACCATTCTGTGACCACCCTGTTTTTTCAGCCCATCGAGATCGCAGAAAAATGAGCATATCCCTAATCTGGTCACAGCCCATTTTCTCCCCTCGCCTACGTGGTAAGATAACGTCAACTCAGCGCACTGCAGGCAAGCTCACGCTGTTCATTTGTTCGATGAACCGCCATATTGGCAGTTACTCGTCGATAGGGAGCATCGAGCGATACTAGCCCTCCCCTAATAAATGACGAACATGGCAACACCAAAGCTGAGAATGGCAACTGGGTATAAGAGATAACAAGATAAAACCAGACCCAGTTTCGGCGCACAGGAGCACAGCCATCCTGTATAAATAACACTCGGCCCAAGCTAAGCAGGGAGAAAATTAAGATTATGGATATAGATACAAAGAATTTACTTACGCTTTATATGGCTATCTGCCGTATCGTCCTTCGTAACACAATAAACATCTAGTTGATGCAGTGATTGATTATTTTGTGCTGGTGCTACTTTCATATGCAGTGCTTAAGAAAAATCACGATAAATCAACCTGTAAACTAAATAAAAAGAACGGTTACAGTGGGTCTGAAATCACTTAATTTTCATGAAGAGTACCGCACTGGTGAGTCTAATCTTGTTGATGACTTTTATTTACCATGTCTTCAAGAGTCGACACATTATGATCGTGCAGTAGGATACTTTAGATCGTCGGTGTATTTATTGGCTGGTCCTGCACTTCTCGACTATGCAAAAAGAGGAGGAGAAATAAGGCTAATTTGCTCCCCATCTTTTACAGAAGATGATATCGATGCAATTAATAAAGGATACAAATCGCATTCTGATTACATCAATGAAGCAATAGATCATGAAATTGAAAGTATCCTATTAGATAAAAGCATTACTAAGAATACTGAATTGCTTGCCACTCTGATAACCATTGGTACCTTACAAGTAAAGATTGCATATATGGAAGGTGCTCAAGGGATATATCACGAGAAATTAGGAGTATTTTGTGATGAGAATGGCGACTGTGTAAGTTTCAAGGGTTCTGTAAATGAGACATGGAGCGGATGGCACGAAAGAGGCAACTATGAAACTATAGATGTTTTTTGTGAATGGCTAGTCGGCAGAGATAATCGCCAGGTACAGCGGAACAAAAAATACTTTCACAACTTATGGAATGGTTTAGTAAGTGATTTAGAAGTAAAGCCCTTTCCAGAAGTTGGAATAGAGAAGCTTAAATCTATTTCCCGAAACTCTCTTGATGATTTTGATCCTGAGGAACTAACCGACTATTTCACAATCGGTAACGATTATACAAAAAAACATGGCTTAGTTAACGCACATACAGAATCAACCCGCACACTCCTTCCTCACCAAGCAAAAGCACTTGCCACATGGAAAAGATTAGGAAAGCGCGGTGTTCTTGAGCATGCCACTGGTAGTGGTAAAACATTTACAGCACTTATGGCAATTAAAGATCACCTCAAGAATGGTGGTGTCGCTCTTGTACTTGTTCCTGACAGATTACTTCATAAACAATGGTATTCTGAAATTTGCACTGAGCTAAGTGATGCAACTGTTTTAAAAGCAGGTGATAACAATAATAAGTGGAGAATCAACAAAAGGCTGAATCATTTCACTAAACCCGGAAATGACTTAGGCAAAAGAATTGTACTTGCAACAATGGCTACTGCACGGCTTGATGAATTTAGAAACATGATTTGTGGTGGCGACCATTTAATGGTCATTGCTGATGAAGTGCATGAAATAGGGAGTGTTGAGAATTCTAAAGCATTAAGCATAGAAAGTGGACCTAGGCTTGGCCTCAGCGCCACGCCACGCCGTTATGGCGACCCAATTGGAACTGACAAAATATTTAAATATTTCGGTGAAATTGTTCCACCGCCATTCACATTACAAGATGCTATCGATAGTGGAAGATTGGTTGAGTACGAGTACCATCCTGAACCAATTCGCTTAACCCCTGATGAGTCTGACGCCTGGGCTGAAG
>JAPHTQ010000078.1 GCA_026196275.1 Gammaproteobacteria bacterium | reverse complement strand
CCGGCATCGTGCTCACCGGCGGCACCGCCAAGATGGAAGGTGGCGTGGAGCTGGCGGAGGAGATCTTCCATATGCCGGTGCGCCTGGGAATGCCACAGGGCGTTAGTGGCCTGGTGGATGTGGTGCGCAACCCGATTTATGCCACCGGTGTAGGCCTGTTGCTGTTTGGGCAGCACAACCGGGGACCGGGTATGAGTGAGCTCAATACCCAGGGCGGACTGAACAGTGTCATGAAGCGAATGAAGAGCTGGTTTCAGGGTAATTTTTAACAAATAGCTAACATGGCGGGATCGGCCCGTCGTCGTGTGAGGAGGTGTGGAATGTTCGAACTTATGGATAGTAAAAGCCAAACTGCAGTTATCAAGGTCGTTGGCGTAGGCGGTGGCGGCGGTAACGCTGTCGAGCATATGGTCTGCGAGAGTATCGAAGGGGTGGATTTTATCTGTGCCAATACCGATGCGCAGGCCCTGGAGAGAGCGAGCAGCCGTACGGTGATTCAGATCGGCACGCATATCACCAAGGGACTGGGTGCCGGCGCTAACCCTGATATCGGTCGCCAGGCAGCGATGGAGGACCGTGATCGTATTGAGGAGGCGCTGGCCGGTGCGGATATGGTGTTTATCACCGCCGGCATGGGTGGCGGCACCGGCACGGGTGGTGCACCGATTGTCGCCCAGGTGGCGAAGGAGATGGGGATCCTGACCGTCGCCGTGGTCACCAAGCCGTTTCCCTTCGAGGGCAACAAGCGGATGAGCGTCGCCGATGAGGGGATCGCCGAACTGAAGAAGTACGTCGATTCGCTGATCACCATTCCCAACGAGAAGCTGTTGACCGTACTGGGCAAGCAGATCACCCTCTTGGATGCCTTCAAGGCGGCAAATAATGTGCTACTGGGGGCAGTGCAGGGGATCGCAGACCTTATCACCCGTCCTGGCCTGATCAATGTCGACTTTGCCGACGTGCGCACCGTGATGTCCGAAATGGGTATGGCGATGATGGGCACCGGGGCGGCCAAGGGCGAGGATCGGGCACGTGAAGCGGCCGAGCGAGCCGTTGCCAGTCCGTTACTGGAGGATGTGGATCTCTCCGGCGCACGCGGTATTCTGGTCAACGTTACCGCCGGGCTGGATATGGCGATCGGTGAGTTTGAAGAGGTGGGCAACACCATCAAGGGCTTCGCCTCGGATAATGCCACGGTGGTGGTCGGTACGGTTATCGACCCGGAAATGAGCGATGAGCTGCGTGTCACCGTGGTGGCTACCGGGCTTGGTCAGGGTGCCGAGAACATCTCGGAGCAACCGGTCAAGCTGGTGGTTAACAAGACGCCGGGTGAGGATGTCGACTATGACCGCCCGACCGTGCTGCGCAACAAATCTGTGGAGGGGAGCAAGGCCGAGGGTGGTGACAAAAATATGGAATATCTTGATATTCCAGCATTTCTCCGTCGTCAGGCAGACTGAGTCCCATTCCGGCGGGAACGTCGGGAAGTGTGATTGAGGTCACTAGGCAGGGGTAAATGCTGTGTGGTATTATCGCGCCATTAATTTGGTTGTATGGCCACAAAATCAAGGGTTTACGGAATAGATGATTCGGCAGAGAACGTTAAAAAATGTGATTCGGGCGACCGGTGTGGGCCTTCATACCGGGGAAAAGGTCTATTTGACCCTGCGTCCGGCGCCTGTTGATGCCGGGATTATCTTCCGTCGTGTTGATCTGGAACCGCCAGTAGAGGTCAGGGCCAAAGCCGAAAATGTCGGCGATACCACACTCTCCTCAACCCTGGCCAATGGTGAAGTCCGGATCTCCACGGTAGAGCATCTGCTGTCCGCCATGGCGGGGCTCGGGATCGACAATGCCTATGTCGACCTCAGTGCCGCCGAGGTGCCGATCATGGACGGCAGTGCCGGACCCTTCGTCTTTTTGATCCAGTCGGCGGGTATCGTCGAGCAGGAGGCCCCCAAGCAGTTTATCCGGATCAAGAAGGCAGTGCGGGTCGAGGAGGATGACAAGTGGGTACAGTTTGAGCCGTTTAATGGTTTCAAGGTCTCCCTGTCCATCGACTTTGACCACCCTGTTTTCGCCGACCGCAGCCAGTTGTCGTCAATCGACTTTTCCACCACCTCCTTCGTCAAGGAGGTCAGTCGGGCGCGTACCTTCGGCTTTATGAGCCAGCTTGAGACCTTGCGCGCTCGTAATCTGGCACTGGGCGGCAGTCTCGACAATGCTATCGTCGTGGATGACTATCGTATCCTCAACGAGGATGGTTTGCGTTACGAGGATGAGTTCGTCAAGCACAAGGTGCTGGATGCCATTGGTGATCTCTACCTGCTCGGTCACAGCCTGATTGGTTCATTCAGCGGGCATAAATCCGGCCATGCAATGAATAACCTCCTGTTGCGCACCCTGCTGGCGAATGAGGATGCCTGGGAGCTCGTTACCTTTGAAGATCCCAAGGAGGCGCCGATCTCCTACATGCAGCCGGTTGCCGCGATTTAGGGGGCAGGTCAAAATAATATTTACATTCGGTCGCACTTGGACCATCACTGCTGTGTTACGTTTCTTGGCAAGGGAGCGGCCATTACCTGCGAAACGTGCCTTGCATTGATGGCGCAGGCACGCCCTCGGTGTTGACAATATTATTTCGACCTGCCCCCCTTAGCGCTTGTCGGTGCGGCGTTTAGCCAATTGCTGTAGCGCTGATCGCAGGGGCACGTCATCGATTGACGCGGCGCACTGTTCGACGCAAAGCGCGGCATCGCGGGACATGGAAACCCGTCGAACACTCTTTTTGCGAGGTTCGGCCGTGGTTAAAGGTTGTACCTTAAATTGTATTTCTGTGATCTGCTTCAGCGCTTCCAGCTGTTGAAGTTCTCCGAGCAATTTTGGGATCAGGTAACGAATACGTGTTGCCCATACCGTAGAACTTACAAAAAGAACAATGGTGTCTCCCCGGATGTTCGCAACCCGACAATGTTCTCGCAGTTCCGCAGCCAGCATATCCCGAACCAGCTTATCTACCTGACGGAGTTGCGCGCTGCGGCGAATCACACGCTCCATCGTCTCCATTCCCTGGGAGCTGGCGATTTGCAGGAATGTCTGAGGCTTGTTCATTGATACGTCGCTATGGTATAACTCTATGATTCGCAATATTAATCGGTAGACGAAGTATAGATGAACATACTGCTAGTATCCAAACGTCTTGGCAGTTCCGCATGTCTCTGCCTTGATAAGGGCAAAATAGTGACGCTTGGCGCTGTCGTGTTCCTTCTCTTTCCCGCCATGGCTCTCTATGCCGGCTACATGTTGGGTAAAGAGGGGGCCCAGGTCAATCCGGACGTTCTGGCCGAGACGGTCAATGCCGAGTTGATCCAGCAACGCAGTGAGATTCTTGAGGCGAAGCGTAATGCAGAGGATAACCTCAATGCATTGACCTTGCGTCTGGGGAAAATGCAGGCCCACGTGATCCGCCTCGATGCGTTGGGCCAGCGTTTGACGCGTATCGGTGGATTGGACGATGGCGAGTTCGATTTCACCACCGCCCCCGCGCAGGGGGGGCCGGAGGAGGCAACCGTTGGTGCCGGTGCCATCGAGATGCCAAATTTCATGGAACAGCTTGAGGAACTCGCTCAGCAGCTCGAAGGGCGGGAAAGGCAACTGAGTGTGCTGGAGTCCATGCTGATGAACCGGAATCTGCGGGCCGAGGTGGTACCCGCAGGGCGGCCGATTACCAAAGGCTGGCTCTCGTCCAAGTACGGAACACGCAATGACCCCTTCACCGGAAAGCCGACCTTTCATAAAGGTGTCGACCTTGCCGGCAAGGATGGTTCAGATATTGTAGCGGTTGCTGCCGGCGTGGTGACATGGGCAGGAAAGCGATATGGCTACGGTAATCTGGTCGAGATCAATCATGGTAATGGTTATGTGACAAGGTATGGCCACTGTAAGGAAGTCCTTGTTGAGGTGGGTGCGACGGTCAAGAAAGGACAGGTGGTCTCCAAAATGGGATCGACAGGACGTTCGACGGGACCGCATGTTCACTTCGAGGTGTGGGTCGATGGCAGGACAGTAAATCCCAGTAAATACCTCTACGCATCCCGTTAGCCGTATCGATGCGTAAAATCGAATATATAAGAACTCTCTGTTACAGGGAGTGAGTTTGGGGCCGCATCTGTTCGATGCGGCTTTGTTGTTTATACTGGCAGCAGAATGTTTATCCCGATAGAACGCCAATATTGCTTCAGCAGGAACCAGTTCGTTGAGTAAGAAAAACCTTACTTCTCTGACAGCTCGGCTGTCATCCGGTGCCCGATATTCGACCCGTGGGCTGGCTGTGTGTATCTCTTTTGTGCTGGCAGCATGTTCAGCCCCTGCAGTGAAACACGAAAAACCTGTAGTGGATGAGCAAGCACACCGTACGACCACCCCTGTACCTGATGTAACCACTGTTGTGCCTAACCTCAAGATAGCGGCGGTTGGCGATATCATGCTGGGTACCGATTTTCCCGCCAATCGTCTACCTGCTGAAGATACCTCTTTGCTGGCACCGGTTTCCAAGCTGCTTCGGCAGGCGGACATCACCTTCGGTAACCTGGAAGGCGTATTGCAGGACGGTGGGGAACCGGTAAAACAGTGCAGCAACCCAAAAAACTGTTATCTTTTCAGAACACCCACCCATTATGCCATGCACCTTCAGCATGCCGGATTTGATGTGCTCAGTCTGGCCAACAATCATGCCCGCGATTTTGGTGAGGATGGACGTGACAGCAGTATGCATAGCCTGCAGCAAGCCGGCATCGCTCATACCGGCCGTGATGGTGATGTTGCCAGTTTAACGGTTAACGGCCTGCGGGTGGGGGTGATCGCTTTCGCCCCCTATCAGGGTTCAAACAATATGCTGGCGCAGGACACCGTGGTGGAGCGTGTCCGCGTGCTGGATGCCAATCATGATGTCGTGATTGTGTCGTTCCATGGCGGGGCTGAAGGGGCAGACAAAAGCAGGGTCCCGTTCAGTCGCGAATTTTATCACGGAGAAGACCGTGGTGATGTCGCCGGGTTTGCGCGCATGGTGGTGGACGCCGGGGCCGACTTGGTGATTGGTCATGGCCCGCATGTTCCCAGGGCACTGGAGTTATATCAGCAGCGTCTTATCGCCTACAGTCTGGGTAATTTTGCTACCTACTGGGGGATCAATATCAGCGGCCCCAACGGTCTTGCTCCGATTCTGCGTGCAGAGTTAGATAGCGAAGGAAAATTCGTTGCGGGAGAAATTGTTTCGGCTCGCCAGCTCAGACCCGACGGCACTGTACAGGATGACAATCATACAGCCGCACGGATGATTGCCGAGCTGACGAGGGCCGACTTTCCCGATACGCCATTGCTGATCGATCAACGGGGAAGCATAAGCGTGGCAACACCATCGGCGTTCTCCGGCGCACCTCCTGAAAAAGAACCAGCAGAGATTTCACCAGCGATTGCCCGCACAGAATAAGCAGAGGTTTATGCGGGTACAGCTGAAAAGCAAAATGAATAACTTCAGGATTATATAGCTTCATGATTACCAAACTATTTAGCAAAGTCTTTGGCAGCCGTAATGAGCGTATTGTCAAACGTATGCAAAAGACAGTAGAGCAGATCAATGCGCTTGAACCCGAGGTTGAGAAGCTTAGTGACGAAGCGTTACAGGAAAAAACCAATGAGTTAAGGCAGCGTCTTGATAACGGCTCAACCCTGGATGAGCTGCTACCTGAGGCGTTCGCCACGGTACGCGAAGCGAGCAAGCGCGTTTTCGGCATGCGGCACTTCGATGTTCAGATGGTCGGCGGCATGGTGCTACATCAAGGCAAGATCGCGGAGATGAAAACCGGTGAGGGGAAAACCCTGATGGCAACCCTTGCCGCCTACCTCAATGCGCTCACAGGCAAAGGCGTGCATGTCGTCACCGTCAATGACTACCTGGCGCATCGTGATGCCGAGTGGATGGGAAAGCTGTACGGTTTTCTTGGTATGTCGACAGGGGTGATTATCAGTGGACTTGAGCAGCAGGCACGCAAGGATGCCTATGCCTGTGACATTGTTTATGGCACGAATAATGAATTCGGTTTTGACTACCTGCGTGACAATATGGCCTTCAGTATTGAAGAGCGTGCGCAGCGTGAGCTCAACTTCGCTGTTGTGGATGAGGTCGATTCCATATTGATCGATGAAGCACGGACGCCACTGATCATCTCCGGTCCGGCCGAAGACAGCTCTGAACTCTATTCGCGTATCAATAAACTGGTACCTAACCTTACAAAGGTTGAGGAGGAGGATGGTCCCGGTGATTTCAGTGTGGATGAAAAGGCCAAACAGATTCATCTGACGGAAGAAGGGCATCAGCACATTGAGGAGCTACTGACGGAAGATGGCCTGCTCGGAGAGGGCGAGTCACTGTACGATGCGGCCAATATCAACCTGATGCACCATGTCAATGCGGCGCTGCGGGCACATACCCTGTTCCAGAAAGATGTCGATTACATCGTAAGTAACGGTCAGATCGTTATTGTCGACGAATTTACCGGGCGGACCATGCCGGGAAGACGTTGGTCCGATGGTCTGCACCAGGCGGTAGAGGCGAAAGAGGGTCTGCAGATTCAGAATGAAAACCAGACCCTGGCCTCCATTACCTTCCAGAACTATTTCCGCCTCTACAACAAGCTATCCGGCATGACAGGTACGGCGGATACCGAGGCATATGAATTTCAACAGATCTATAATCTTGAAGTCGTTGTCATTCCGACACATCGCCCACTGATCCGCAAAGACTTCGGTGATCTGATCTATCTCACAGCTCACGAGAAGTATGATGCCATCATTGAGGACATCAAGGACTGCCATCAGCGAAAACAGCCTGTGCTGGTGGGTACGACCTCAATTGAAACCTCTGAATACCTCTCAGGTTTACTGAAAAAGTCGGGGATCCCGCATGAGGTGCTGAATGCCAAGCAGCACGAGCGTGAAGCGGAGATCGTCGCCCAGGCGGGCAGACCCGGTGCTGTGACGATCGCCACCAATAT
The DNA here is from genome assembly GCA_026196275.1 of Gammaproteobacteria bacterium. Classification (GTDB taxonomy): domain Bacteria; phylum Pseudomonadota; class Gammaproteobacteria; order Thiohalomonadales; family Thiohalomonadaceae; genus JAPHTQ01. The sequence goes on along the minus strand of JAPHTQ010000078.1, from coordinate 18,146 downwards.
GGCCGGTCGCGGTACGGATATCGTCCTCGGAGGTAACCTCGAGTCTGCACTTGCCGCACTAGGTGAAAATGCTGATGAGTCAGCGCTTGCCGCCGAGACCACGGAGTGGAAAAAGCGTCAAGAAACCGTGCTTGCGGCCGGAGGGCTTCACATCATCGGCACCGAGCGTCATGAGTCACGTCGAATCGATAACCAGTTGCGCGGCCGATCAGGTCGTCAGGGTGATCCGGGTTCGACCCGTTTTTATCTCTCGCTTGAAGACAGCCTGATGCGTATCTTCGCCTCTGATCGTGTTTCCGCCATTATGCAGAAACTGGGTATGCAGGAGGGTGAGGCGATTGAACACCCATGGGTATCACGGGCTATTGAGAATGCGCAGCGCAAAGTTGAGGGCCACAACTTTGATATTCGCAAAAACCTGCTTGAGTATGATGATGTTGCCAACGATCAGCGTAAGGTTATTTACGAACAACGTAATGGGCTTATGGCTGAAGATGATATTTCCGATAATATCAAGGTTATTCGTGAGGATGTCATCAACGCAGTGATCAGTGAGTACATCCCACCTCAAAGTATTGAAGAGCAGTGGGATGTCGAAGGACTTGCGCTTCGACTGGAAGATGATTTCGGGGTGAAACTCGATATCAGGGGTTGGCTGGACAGTGATACTTCACTACATGAAGAGTCGTTGCGTCAGCGCATACTTGATGAAATGGTCAAGCTATATGAAGAGAAGGAGCAGCAGGCCGGTAGCCGTGTTGTCCGTCACTTTGAAAAGGCGATCATGTTGCAAGTGATAGACACCTTGTGGAAGGAGCATCTGGCAGCAATGGATTATCTGCGCCAGGGGATTCACCTCAGAGGTTACGCACAGAAGAACCCAAAACAGGAATACAAGCGTGAGGCCTTTGAACTTTTCACAAAACTGCTCGACAGAATCAAGTATGACGTCATCAGCATCATCTCCAAGGTCGAGGTGAAGGCCGAAGAGGACGTTCAGGCGGTTGAAGAGCAGCGTCGCAGCAAGGTTCAGGTTAACTATCAGCATGATGAACTGGACACGTTTTCCGCGGAAGAGCCGCAAGCTCCGGAAGATGAGTCGGCACAGCCCTTCGTCCGTGATGGCCGCAAGGTAGGGCGTAATGAACCCTGCCCCTGCGGTTCAGGGAAGAAGTACAAGCAGTGTCACGGTAAAATCAGTTAAGGCTCAGGGAATAAATAGATGGCCGTAGGATATGCAGGTCTGCCGAAGCTAATGGTTGTGCCGGGGGTGCGTATAGGCGTGGCGTGCGCCGGGATAAAAAAGGCAGAAAAAAGGGATCTGGTGTTGTTTGAGCTGGCACAATCCAGCACAGCAGCGGCGGTATTTACCCGCAATGCCTTCTGCGCCGCCCCGGTGATTGTGGCCAGGGAGCATCTAGAGGAGCGTTCACCGCGCTATCTGCTGATTAATACCGGCAATGCCAATGCCGGCACAGGCCGGGCCGGTCTTGATGATGCGCAAGCGTGTTGCGAGGCGCTGGCAAAGCGTGTTGAGTGTGATGCGCGCGAGATTCTGCCCTTTTCCACCGGCGTGATCGGTGAGCCACTTCCTGTGGCGAAAATCACGGCGGCGATCCCGGAGCTGGTTCGGTCACTGTCGGAAGATAACTGGGAAAATGCCGCGTACGGAATCATGACCACCGATACCGTGCCGAAAGGCACAACGCGCCAGATTCAAATTGATGGCCAGAATATTACCCTTACCGGCATCTCCAAGGGATCAGGAATGATTCGTCCCGATATGGGCACGATGCTGTCATTTGTTGCCACGGATGCCCGGCTTGATGCGGGATTGCTGAAAGAGTGCCTGGGACGGGCAGTCGGTACTTCGTTCAACCGCATCACGGTGGATGGTGATACCTCGACAAACGATGCCTGTGTACTGGTTGCCAGCGGTCACAGCGGTGTGAGTATTGAAAAAGGGACTGCGGGCTATCAGCGTTTTGTTGAAGCACTGAATGAGCTTCTTATCGAGCTGGCACAGCTTATTGTGCGGGATGGTGAGGGGGCGACAAAATTCATATCTGTAGAGGTCAATGGCGGGCGTGATGAAGGCGAGTGCAGTCAGGTCGCCTATACGATCGCCCATTCACCGCTGGTCAAAACGGCCCTGTTTGCCAGTGATCCGAACTGGGGACGTATTCTGGCGGCGGTTGGGCGCGCAGGATTGGATTCACTGGATATGGAAGCCGTGTCTATTTATCTCGATGAGGTATGCATCGTCAGTAACGGTGGTCGTGACAAGCTGTACAGTGAGGAGCGCGGCCAAGCGGTGATGCAACGTGATGAGATCACGATTCGCGTCGAACTGGCGCGGGGTGAGTCGCATACTACCGTCTGGACCTGCGATTTTTCCTACGATTATGTCAAGATTAACGCGGAATATCGCACCTGAATCAGCATGGGAATGGAGATGCACAGCACCACTGAAGGACGCCTGCATGTGGTGGCTGCGGTGGTCAGCGATACAAAGGGACGGATCCTGCTGGCAAAGCGCCCGGCGGATCTTCACCAGGGAGGGCTATGGGAGTTTCCCGGAGGCAAGCGGGAGCCGGGAGAAGAGGTCACCCGGACCCTGATGAGGGAGTTGCGCGAAGAGTTGGGGATCACGGCGGGGCAATTCCGTCCCCTGATAGGTATCGAATACGACTACCCTGATCGCAAGGTCTTTCTTGATGTATGGCGGGTGAGCGCTTTCAGCGGGGAAGCTCGTGGGCTGGAAGGGCAGGAGATCCGCTGGGTTGAACCCGGTACCCTCAAGACATTCGCCTTTCCTGCAGCTAACCGGCCCATTATCAGTGCGGCGCTGCTGCCCGCCAGCTACCTTATCACGCCCGAACCGGGAGAGCCGGGGCAGTGGCGATCGTTTCTCGAGCGGTTAGATGCCAGTCTTGGTGGAGATATCCGATTGGTGCAGTTGCGGGCTAAAGGGCTTGCCCCAGAGGAGCATGCCGCGCTGGCGCCGCATGTGCTGGAGCGGTGTCATAGTAAGGGGTGCAAGGTACTTCTCAACGGCGAGCCAGAACTCGCCCTGACCCTGGGCTATGACGGTGTGCATCTTGGCAGCGGGAGGCTGGCAGACACCGGTGCCCGGCCATTGCCGGAGGATTCTCTGGTGGCGGCCTCATGTCACAACCTCGCGGAGCTATCCATGGCCAGTGCGCTGGGTTGTGATTTTGCTGTGCTGGGGCCGGTTTGCACTACCGCCAGTCATCCCGGCACACCGGCAATGGGTTGGGAGTCGTTTCAGCAACTGGTAAGCCGTTGTGATATACCGGTTTATGCGCTCGGTGGAATGAGCCGCAGTGACTATACACAGGCCTGGCAGCATGGCGCCCAGGGGATCGCCGCTATTCGTGCACTGTGGCAGGGGAGAGAAAATGAGTAACAGGATATTGTGTACCGGTTATCTATTGATGTTCTTTATGCTGGGTGGCTGCAGTCAGGATGATGACGCTTTGTCGATTGTCGATCTCGGCAGTGTCAGCGGCTGTGACGCGGCAGAGCAGACATGTAGCGTAGCCCGGGAAGGGGTGAGTCTGAGTCTGAGACTGGGTCCAAATGTACAGCCACTGGAGCCTTTTCCGCTACAGCTGGAGATTGATGGGGTGAGTGTCCAGGAGCAGAGCGTCAGTATCGATTTTCGGATGGTGGGCATGGATATGGGGATCAACCGTTATCGGCTGGAGGCGGCTGACAACGGACAGTGGCGCACTACCGCCACCTTGCCGGTCTGTGGCACAAAGAGAATGGACTGGAATGCACTGGTGGAATTTACGGCAGAGGGACAGCATTATGTGCTGCGTTTCCCGTTCCAGGTAGTAACGAATCGCTCAGGTGGAGTCTGAATCCTCATCGTTATCATCCATTGGCAAGTGAGGCGCCCCGGGGATACGGTGATTTTCACCGGCCCAGTCACCCAAATCAATAAGCTTGCAGCGTTCGCTGCAAAACGGGCGCCAGGGGTTACCTTCCCAGGGTGTTTTTGAATGGCAGGTGGGGCAGGTTACATACAGTGTCATAAGCTACAGATGGAGAGTTTAAAGCTAACGGGTTGATCGGCTATTTGCGGACGGCCTGAAGTCGGGCGCATGAAGCGCAGCGTGAAACGATGTTTGCTGCCACTTATCTCTGCATAGTAAGGAGATCCACTTTCAAGCATCACCCGAATCATCTGGTGAGGGAGAGCGTTCTCCAGCTGCTTTTGATAGCTGCCGCTGTCGCTGAGCAGTGTCTGCGGATCTGCGCTACCCCGAATCATCTTGAGCAGTAACTCGATAGCTTGACGGATTGGATCGAGTGTCGCAAACCACTGTTTTTGGTCCTCAAATCTTCTCTCTTTCGGTGCCTCAAGCCAAAGGTGGTAGGCTGGCAGGTCAAAGTCGCAACTGCCTCCGGGTATGCTACTGCGCTGGCGAATATTGGTGATGAACTCATCGTCACGGAGCTCCTGGCCTGGTTGTGATTTCATCGCGTGAATATTTTCTACCAGGTGTTCCAGTGCACGAAGTATGGTCGCCAAGCGGTCATGGTCAATGCCGGGGTATTGCAACAACCCGCGGAGGTTGCCTGTTGCGCGCTCCAGCTCCTTGAGTAGTTCGGTTTTAAAGTCGCCGCGGGAGAAAACATCCAGCATATCCAGCAGCGTAGTGATAAACACGCGACTTGCCCAGGGGCTTTCCTGATTGTGAAAGTAACTTGCCTGGCGAAAAAGATGCTCCAGGCGAAGCATGGTTCGAATGCGCTCATTCAAGGGGTGTTCGTAAGTAATGAAGCCTTGCATCGTCGTCCATTCCTGCCGAAATCAGGGGTGCACTATGCATCAGAGGCAATAGTAGTATAGTAATGATGCAGTGTCTCAACCTGTAGGCGTAGTGAGTCCAGATCGGCGTCATTATGGATGATGTCGTCGGCCTGTTCCAGCCTGGTCTTTCGCGGGACCTGACTATTGATGATGGCACGGATGATTTTCTCATCGCAGCCATCACGCGCCATGGCGCGCTGCAGTTGCAGCGCCTCGCTGCAGTCGACGACAAGCAGACGATCGACCTGGTCCTGCCACTGCTTCTCGATGAGCAGCGGTATGGCAATGATGACGTAGGGTGAACGGACTGTGCGTAACCGCTCCTGAAGCAGGGAACGAATAGCCGGATGGGTGATTGCTTCGAGCTTGCTTCGCATGCAATCGTTGGTGAAAACGATCTCTCGCACCCTGGAGCGGTCCAGCTCACCGTCAGCTAGTACTACTTCTTCACCAAAGAGCTGCGTAATGGCTGAGAGCGCAGGAGAGCCTGCTGAGACGACTTCCCGGGCCAGCTCATCGGTATCGATGACGGTGACACCATGCTCACCAAATAGGTCACACACGGTCGACTTGCCGCAGCCGATCCCACCGGTTAATCCGACCTTGAGCATGTTACTAGCCGAAGCTGTTGATGTAGGCAGTGGTGATTTCATGCCCCCACAGCATAGCAAGCCAGCCGGCTCCTGCCAGGTATGGACCAAAAGGTATGGGGATCTGTCGATCCCGGCCCATAAAGGTAATCATGGCGATGCCGATGACCGCCCCCACCAGTGATGAGAGTAAAATTATCAGTGGCAATTGCTGCCAACCGAACCAGGCGCCAAATAGTGCAAAGAGTTTGAAGTCACCATAGCCCATGCCCTCTTTTTTGGTCAGAATCCTGAAGCCGTGATAGATTAGCCAGAGCGAGAGATAACCGGCAATAGCACCGATTAGTGCAGATTGCATATCGGTGAACAGAGCAAACAGACTCAGGCCTAGTCCCAGCCAAAGCCCGGGGAGTGTGATGTCATCGGGCAGCAACTGGTGATCAATGTCGATGAAGGCGAGAGCAATCAGCATCCAGGTCAGAAGGATGGCGAACGCCCCCTGCCAGCCAAAGCCCAGCTTCCAGGCGACAATACCGGTTAAGAGTGCAGTAAACAGCTCGATTAAGGGATAGCGTGGCGAGATCTTCTCTGCGCAGTGTTTGCAGCGACCCCGCTGCACGAGGTAGCTGAGCACGGGGATATTTTCCAGCGCTCGTATCAGGTGTCCGCAGTTGGGGCAGCGGGAGCGGGGAGTGTTCAGGTTGAATTTCTCAGCCGCTATCGGTTCCAGTTCAAGCAGTTCACGACATTGCATATCCCAGCTGCGCTGCATCATTACCGGCAAACGCAGAATAACAACGTTGAGGAAGCTGCCGATGAACAGTCCAAGCAGTGCCATGCAGCCGATATAGACCATCGGCTGCGTCTGGAATAAAGAGGCAAGAGAATCTAGCACCGGGATAACTTCATTACATTACGACGGAGCCCATTTTGAAGATAGGCAGGTACATGGCAATAACCAGACCGCCAACCAGCACACCGAGAACGGCCATGATCAGTGGCTCCAGCAGGCTGCTCAATGCATCCACCGCATCGTCGACCTCCTGCTCATAAAAATCAGCCACCTTGTTGAGCATTTTGTCCAGGGAACCGGCCTCCTCACCGATAGAGGCCATTTGAACCACCATGTTGGGGAAAACAGCGACCTGTTCCATTGAAGCGGTCATCGAGGTGCCCGTTGATACATCATCACGCATTTGTATCACAGCATCACGGTACTTGGCATTGCCAACTGCACCGGCCACCGATTCCATCGCCTCGACAAGCGGTACACCTGCGGCAAACATGGTCGCGAGGGTACGGGCAAAGCGTGCAATGGCCGCTTTATTGAGGATATCTCCAATAATGGGAAGAGTGAGAGAAATATGGTCAATCCGATCCCGAAATGCCCTGGATCGTTTTTTCGCCTGCGAAAAAGCGTAGCCAACCAATATCAACCCGCCGAATACGAGATACCAGTATGCCTGGAAGAACTCGGAGAGCTGGACAACGAACTTGGTGAGTGCCGGCAAGTCTGCGCCAAACCCGGAGAACAGTTGACTAAACTGTGGAATGACGAAAATGAGCAAGATTGCCGTAATGATGAAGGCGACGACAATGACCGCTGTAGGGTAAAACAACGCCTTTTTAATCTTCGATCTAAGCGCTTCGGTTTTTTCCTTATAGGTGGCAATCTTGTCGAGCAGGCTCTCCAGGATACCTGCCTGCTCACCGGCATGTACCAGGCTGCAGGTCAGATCATCGAAATACCTGGGGTGTTGGCGAAAGGCATCGGCAAGTGTGGATCCACCCTCAATGTCGCCTTTCACGCTATTGATCAGGTTTCGCATATTGGGATTCTCGACGCTTTTCGCCATGATCTCGAAGGATTGAACCAGCGGAACCCCTGAAGACATCATGGTGGCGACCTGACGGGCAAATATCGCGATGTCCTTGGTGGTGATTTTCTTTCCCTTGGGACCGCCACTGCCAAATAGCGGTTTGGCCTTCTTCTTGACCTTAAGGGGATTGAGGCCCTGGCGACGAAGGTCGGCTTTGGCCATGGCCATGCTCCCGGCTTGGAGCTCACCACTTTTGCGGCTGCCTCTCTTGTCAGTTCCTTCCCATATGAAAATAGCCTGTTTTGCTGCTTTCTGCGCCATGTCGACTTTTAATCCTTGGTCACGCGGTTAATCTCTTCCAGACTTGTAACTCCGTTACGAACTTTTTTCAGTGCGGACTGTCGCAAATCGGGAACGCCCTCCTTGGCCGCCTGGTCGGCCATCTCATAGGCGGATGCCGCCTTCATGATTAGCTTGCCCATCTCTTCGGAAATGGGGAGTACCTGATAGATACCGACCCGTCCCTTGTAACCGTCGGTGCACTGGTCGCAGCCGACCGCCTTGTAGATTTTGAGGTTCGGGATCTCCTCTTCGGTGAAACCCTCATCAATAAGCGTCTCTCTGGGGATGTCCTCAAGAGTCTTGCAGTGGTTGCAGAGTCGTCTCCCCAAGCGCTGGGCGATGATCAGATTAAGCGCCGAGGCGATGTTATAGGGAGGTACCCCGATATTCATCAAACGGGCGATGGTCTGCGGAGCATCATTGGTGTGCAGGGTCGACATGACCATGTGGCCGGTTTGTGCCGCCTTGATGGCAATTTCGGCGGTTTCCAGGTCGCGGATCTCACCGACCATGATGATATCCGGATCCTGCCGCAGAAATGCCTTCAGCGCAGCAGCAAAGGTCAGCCCGACCTTGGGATTGACGTTGACCTGGTTAATCCCCTCGAGATTGATCTCCGCCGGGTCTTCGGCTGTGGAGATATTGACATCCGGGGTGTTGAGAATATTCAGGCCGGTATAAAGGGAGACGGTTTTGCCCGAACCGGTGGGGCCGGTGACCAGAATCATGCCATAGGGCTTGGCAAGGTTATCCAGATAGAGCTGCTTCTGTTCCGGTTCATAGCCCAGTGCATCGATACCCAGCTTGGCGCTGGAGGGGTCGAGAATACGTAGTACAATCTTCTCACCAAACAGGGTAGGGCAGGTGCTGACACGAAAGTCGATCGCCTTGTTTTTGGACAGGGTGAGCTTGATGCGGCCATCCTGCGGCACGCGTTTTTCAGATATGTCGAGCCGCGACATAACCTTGATCCGTGCCGAAATCTTGCCTGCAAGCTGAATCGGGGGTGAGGCGAACTCTGAGAGCATGCCATCCTGGCGAAGGCGGACACGATAGCGTTTCTCGTATGGTTCGAAGTGGATATCCGAGGCGTCCTTGTTGATGGCATCCAGGAGGATTTTGTTGACGAAGCGCACGACCGGTGCATCGTCGATCTCGGTGTCATGGACGTCGCTCTCTTTTTTCTCATCTTCCGAGCTGATATCCAGGTCATCCAGCGAGGCGTCACCCAAGTCCTGCATGGAGGTGTCGCTGGCCTCCATTGCCTTGTCTATGGTGCGGGCGAGCTTGTCTTCTTCGACCAGGACGGCCTCGGTGTGCGCACTGACATGGAAGCGGATCTCATCAAGCGCGACAAGATTGGTCGGGTCGGAGACGGCCACATAGAGACGGTTGCCACGTTTGAACAGTGGCAATGCATGGTGATGACGGATGAGTTTTTCTTCAACCAGCCTGGTGGTATCGGGATCCAGTTCCATGGCATCAAGATCGAAAACAGGAACACCGAACTCCTGGGCAGCCGCCATTGCCAGGGCTTTGGCCGAGACCTTGTTCTTGGAAACCGCATAGGAGACAAAGGACATCTTCTCCGTTCTGGCAGCCTCGGTTATCTTGAGCGCATCCTCTTCGCTCAGCAAACCGTCATTGATCAGTTTTCGTGCCAGACCACTGAGAGTCGCTTTCAGGTTTGTGGTTGCCATATCCTTGATACCAAAGGTTTTATTTTTCGCGCCGCAATCCACTAACCTTATGTTATTTTATTGTATATTTCTAGTGATTTTCGACAGTTATGGGAATTCCATCAATTCCTTTCTTAACATGTCGGCAGGGTATTGATGGAATCACTATAGAGTGGCGTTTAGTCTGCTACAGCATTGGTGAAGCGCATCGAGAGGTCGATGGAACGAAGGTGCTTGGTCAGTTCGCCGATGGAGATATAGTCGACGCCGGTCTCGGCAATTTCTCTTATATTGTCTATGGTTATTCCGCCGGATGCCTCCAGCCTGGCCTGACCTGTGCTAATACTGACCGCCTCACGTAGTTGTTCGGGGGGCATGTTGTCCAGCAGCAGGATATCGGCGCCGGCAGCCAGGGCCTCGCGCAGTTGCTGCAGGTTCTCAACCTCGACCTCGACGGGGATCCCGGCAGGTGCATGGTGGCGCGCCTGGGCCACTGCCTCGGCAAGCGAGCCGGCGGCGGCGATGTGGTTCTCCTTGATCAATACGCCGTCGTAGAGACCGATGCGGTGGTTATCGCAACCGCCGCAGTTGACCGCATACTTCTGCGCCTTGCGCAGCCCGGGGATCGTCTTGCGAGTATCCAGCACCTTGACCCCGGTACCGGCCACCGCGTCGGCATAGCGCCGGGCCAGGGTAGCCGTGCCGGAGAGGCTCTGCAGGAAATTGAGTGCAGTGCGCTCTCCTGTGAGCAGGGGGCGGGAGGGACCACTGAGCAGACACAGCAGCTGGTTGGGCTCGACCCGGTCGCCGTCGCTTATCTGCCAGTCAATGCGGATCGAGTCATCGAGCAGGGCAAACACCTGGTCGAACCAGTCACGGCCACAAATCGTTGCGCTCTCGCGGCAGATCACCCGGGCCTCGGAGTGCGCCTCCTCAGGGATCAGCTCGGCGGTCAGATCGCCATCGCCCACATCCTCAATGAGGGCGCGGCGTACCTGCTCGCGGATAGCCTGTTCGCTGAGTTCCATGGTGTTCAGAGAATATCGAGCAGTTCAACTTCGAAGATCAGGGTCGCATTGGGCGGGATCACCCCGCCGGCACCGCGGGCGCCATAACCCAGCTCCGCCGGGATGGTCAGCTTGCGTGTGCCGCCGACCTTCATGCCCTGTACCCCTTCATCCCAGCCGCGGATCACCTGGCCGCCAGCCAGACGGAACTGAAACGGCTGGTTGCGATCTTTGCTCGAATCGAATTTGCTGCCGTTCTCCAGCCAACCGGTGTAGTGCACCGAGACGGTTTGGCCAGCGGTCGCCTCGGCGCCACTACCCTCGACGCTATCCTCAATCTTCAGCCCGGAATCGGTAATACGTTCACTCATGAATCTCTCCTCGTTAAATGGCCCTGATTGCGGGCTGTGAATGACCGTGGATATTACTATGGGATGGGGGGGGAAGTCAGTTCAAAGTTCAAGGTTGGTTCATATACTCATCCTTCAGCCGCTTTACCAAGCCGGCGAGCAGGATCAGCGCCAGCAGGTTGGGCAGGGCCATCAGGATATTGGTGATGTCGGCAAGGTTCCACACCAGATTGAGCGGTACCGCCGCGCCGAACACCACCAGCACGGTGAAGATCACACGGTAGGGCATTACCGCCCTTTCACCGAAAAGAAAATGGGCGGAGCGGTCACCGTAGTAGGACCAGGCGATAATAGTGGAGAAGGCGAACAGTGACAGGCCGATGCCCACCACCATGGCGCCGCCATCACCCAGACTCTGGCTGAATGCGAAGGCGGTGAGCGCGGCACCCACGGCATCCTCCGGGGCGTTGGCATAGGCGCCGGTGACGATGATCACAAGACCGGTCATGGTGCAGATCACGATGGTGTCGATAAAGGGCTCCATCATCGCCACCAGTCCCTCACGCACCGGCTCGTTGGTGCGGGCTGCTGCGTGAGCCATCGGCGAGGAGCCAAGTCCCGCCTCGTTGGAGAACAGGCCACGCGCCACACCCCAGCGGATCGCCTCGCCCACCGCTGCACCACCCACCGACCAGGGGTTTAGGGCGTGGTTGAGTATGGTGGCGAAAGCGGCGGGGATGGCCTCTATGTAGTTGAACAACACGATAAGCGCGGCGCAGAGGTAGAGCACTGCCATGAAGGGGACGATGGTGCTGGCGACCTTGGCGATGCGCTGTACCCCACCGAGAATGACCAGTCCCACCAAGATGGCCAGTAGCGTGCCCACCAGCCAGCCGTCCTCTTTCAGCTGCGGCCACAGGTAACTCAGGCCATCGACCACCGAGTTGGCCTGTACCATGTTGCCGATGCCAAAAGAGGCGATGAGGGCGAAGCTGGCGAAGAGCACGGCGGTGCGACGCATCTTCAACCCGTGCAGCAGGGTGTACATGGGCCCGCCGGAGACCTTGCCCTTCGGGTCGATTTCGCGGAACTTGAGTGCCAAAGTACACTCGGTGAACTTGGTGGCCATGCCGAAAAAGGCGGTGACCCACATCCAGAACAGCGCGCCGGGGCCTCCCAGGGAGATCGCGGTGGCGACACCGGCGATGTTACCGGTACCGACGGTGGCGGAGAGTGCGGTGGAGAGGGCCTGGAAGTGGGAGACCTCGCCCTGGTGATCGGGATCGCTGTATTTGCCGCCGATAAGCTGGGCGCTGTGACGAAAGCCCTTGATCTGGATGAAGCCCATACGCAGGGTCAGGTAGCACCCGGTGCCGAGCAGCGCGATGAGGGTTATATAGTTGCCCCACAGCAGGCCGGAGAGCCAGCCGGTCCACTCGGTCAGTTGCGCTATCAGCTCTTCCATCTCATCCCCTTTTTGTTGTTATTCCTCGATGCTTTAACATCCAGCACAGAGGAGCGGTTGTTCCCCTCTCCCCCCTTCCGCTCTTATTGGCAGACGGTGGTTAACAGCCCGGCTACAATAGTGTAACTTTTACCGCCTGTTCGCAAATTGCTGAAGAGATCAATATTGAAGCTGCAGATCCCCTCTGCCCTGCGCCCGTTTGTCGATAGCCTGCGTGATCTGGCGCCCATCGTTATTGTCATTGCCTTCTTCCAACTGGTGGTATTGCAGCAGCCGATCCCCAATCTGGGCACGTTGTTGCTCGGCACCGTTATGGTGGTGCTGGGGCTGACACTGTTCGTGCGCGGTCTGGAGATGGGACTGTTTCCCATCGGTGGGAACATGGCCTACGACTTTGCCCGCAAGGGCAGCGTCTTCTGGCTGCTCGCCTTTGCCTTCGCCCTGGGATTCGGTACCACCGTGGCCGAGCCGGCGCTGATTGCGGTGGCAGGTGAGGCGGCCAATGTCGCCGCAGCGGGCGGCATGATCAGCGATAGCGACGAAGCCAGGGCCAGTTATGCCACAGGATTGCGCTATACCGTGGCCCTGTCGGTGGGTTTTGCCATCGTGCTGGGGGTGTTTCGTATCCTCAAGGGCTGGCCCATTCAATATCTCATTATCGGTGGTTACATGGGGGTGGTGGCGATGACGACCATTGCTCCGGAAGCGATCATCGGTATCGCCTACGACTCGGGCGGGGTAACCACTTCGACCATCACCGTACCGCTGGTCACCGCGCTTGGCGTGGGATTGGCCTCCTCGATCAAGGGGCGAAATCCGATGGTGGATGGCTTTGGCCTCATCGCTTTCGCCTCTTTGACGCCGATGATCTTTGTTATGGGTTACGGGATGGTGATTGGCTGATGGAAACCTTGCAACTTATCTTTGGCACCCTGCTGGCGACAGTACGCGATGTACTTCCCATTGCGCTGGTGATCTTCGGTTTCCAGATCTTTGTTATCCGCCGACCGGTTACCAATCTGAAGAGGGTGCTGACAGGTTTCGGGTACGTGATACTCGGTCTGGCACTATTTCTCATCGGCCTGGAGCAGGCACTTTTTCCGCTAGGTAAATTGATGGCCGAGCAGCTTACCGACCCGGTTTTTATATTGGGCGAGGGGGTGAGTCGTGTGCTGAATTGGGATGATTACGGGTGGGTCTACCTGTTTGCTTTTGCCATCGGCTTTTCCACTACTGTGGCGGAGCCATCCCTTATCGCCGTCGCGCTCAAGGCGCAGGAAGTATCTGGCGGCGCGATCAGCGTCTGGGGATTGCGTACTGCGGTGGCGATCGGGGTGGCGTTCGGGATTGCCCTTGGTAGCTACCGAATCATTACAGGGACGCCGCTACACTACTACATTATCATCGGTTATATCATTGTTATCATTCAGACTGTCTATGCGCCAAAAATGATCATCGCCTTGGCCTATGACTCCGGTGGTGTGACCACCTCCACCGTCACGGTTCCTTTGGTTACGGCACTGGGATTGGGTCTGGCCAGCACGGTACCCGGGCGGAGCCCGATGCTTGACGGCTTTGGATTGATTGCCTTTGCCAGCCTGTTTTCGGTTATGTCGGTTATGGCCTATGCACAACTGAGTGAGTGGAGAGCGCGCCGCAACGGGTGGCGTGACAACACGGGAGAGTAGAGATGCATTTCAAACTGCTGGTTGCTCTGATCGAGGACGACAAGACCAACAAGGTACTGGATGCGGCACGTCAGGCCGGTGCTACCGGCGCCACCGTGCTGACCCAGGCTCGTGGCGAGGGGATGAAGCAGGCCAAGACCTTCTTCGGCCTGTCGCTGGAGACCCAACGTGACATGGTGATGTTCCTGGTTGAGGAGCATATGAGCCGCAAGATCCTTGAGTGCATTGCCGAGGTGGGTGAGTTTGATGAGAAACCCGGTACCGGTATCGCCTTTCAGCTCGATGTGGAGGATGCCGTCGGGGTGGTCCATCAGGCGAAAAAACTCAGCGCTGCGATAGAGGAGGAGTTATGAGTAGTGAACGCAAGATAGTCCGGGTGCGAGAGGTGATGAAATCGCAGTTTGATGTGGTCGACGGCATGGCGACAGTCTATGATGCCATCGCCACCATGAAACATGTCGAGACCAAGTGTCTGATCGTCAATAAACGTCATGCCGACGATGAATACGGCATTCTGTTGATCTCGGATATCGGCCGCAAGGTGCTGGCCAAGGACCGTTCACCGGAGCGGATCAATGTCTACGAGGTGATGGCCAAGCCAGTGATCACCATCGATCCGGATATGGATATCCGCTACTGTGCGCGGCTGTTCGATCGTTTCGATCTCTCTCGCTGCCCGGTCGTCGACCGCGACGGTCAGGTGGTGGGGATCGTCAGTTATACCGATCTGGTATTGCGCGGCCTGTTTGCGGACATCGAGTGATATCGCCCTTGTCCCCGATGCCCATGCAGCAGTTGACACAGTTCGACTTTCACCACCGTCTGGCGGAGGCGGCGGGGTTGAGTCTGGTCTGGTTCAGCGCACCGGCCTGCGGCGCCTGCCGCCAGTTGAAGCAGCTTTTTGCAGCACACCCCGAGGCGTTCTCCCAGCTGCAGCTGTTTGAGGTGGATGCCGGGCAGGAGATGGCTCTGACGCGTGAGTTCGAGGTGTTCCATCTGCCGGCGCTGTTTCTCTTCAGGGATGGCCACTACCATGCCCCCATCCACGCCGAACCCCGGGTAGAGAGCCTACTCGCAGCTGTCGAGGCGGCGCTGGCCACCGCGCCGCAGGAGGCGCCATGAGCCTGCGGGTGGATACTACCAGCGGTCTGATTGCACCGGCGCGTCAGGTGGCATCGCCCAATTGCGATGAGCGCCCCTCCGGTAGTGAGTTGGAGCTGATCGTGATCCACAACATCAGCCTGCCGCCGCACGAGTACGGTGGTCCGTGGATCGATGCCCTGTTCACCAACACCCTCGACCCTGAGGCCCATCCCTACTTTGCGGAGATTTGCCAACTGCGCGTCTCCGCCCATCTGTTGATCCGCCGTGACGGCGAGCTGGTGCAGTATGTGCCGTTTCATCAACGTGCCTGGCACGCCGGGGTGTCGCGGTTCGAAGGACGAGAGCGCTGTAATGACTTTTCCGTCGGTATCGAACTGGAGGGTAGTGATGATGAGCCCTATGAGCCGGTGCAATACCGGGTGCTGTCGGAGGTGATCGCTGCGCTGGAGCAGGCTTATCCGGCCCTGAATCGCCACCGCCTGGCCGGTCACAGTGACATCGCCCCCGGGCGCAAGAGCGATCCCGGGCCGGCCTTTGAATGGAACACGCTGTACGCTGAACTGAGCGGGAAACCGAAACGTTTGGCTTGAAAAGGCCGGAACGAAAGCAGAGACTAACGCCATGGCACTTATCGCGATCATCATCAGTCTGGTGGCCGAGCGCTTTCTCGGCTCCATGGAGGAGTTCAGGCGTTTTGGCTGGTTCCGCCGTTATGCTGGCTGGCTGCTGCCACGACTCTCCCCCTATCGTTACCTTAACGGTCCTGCCGGGGTTATTCTCCTGCTGCTGATCCCGCTGGGTGTTGTCTCGGCGGTTGATTATTACCTGGGGCAGTGGTGGGTGGTCCTGTCGTTGCTCTTTTCGGTGTTGGTGTTGTTGTTCAGTTTCGGTCCGACAGACCTTGAGGCCGAGGTGGAGGCCTATATCGATGCCCGGGAACGCGGGGACGAGGAGTCTGCCTGCTGGCATGCCAGTGAGCTGCTTGGCGAGGAGCCTCCGGAGGGGGCCGGAGTGCTGGCCCGTCGGATCATCGAAAACACGCTGGTGGAAGCCAACGAACGGGTACTGGCCATACTCCTCTGGTTCCTGCTGCTGGGCCCCGCCGGTGCGCTGATGTACCGTCTGACCTCGCAGCTGGAGCTTTATACTACCAGGCATGGCGGGGAGGCTCTGGCTGAACCGGTGCAGCGTCTTCACGCTATCCTTGCCTGGCTTCCAGGACGCATCTGTGCGTTCTCCTATGCCTTGGCCGGGAGCTTTGTCGATGCGCTGCAGGCCTGGGGCAGGCAGCAGGAGAGCTGGCATGAAAACAATCGCGCAGTGCTGATTGCCAGCGGCCTGGGTGCCCTTGGCTACCATGAGGGGGATGAGACCGCGGAGCAGGAGGGTGATAGCGAAGTGGTGCACGAAACCCTTGACCTGGTGCGCCGTGCGGTGCTTGTCTTTCTCAGTGTGATCGCGCTATTCACCCTTGCCGGCTGGATGGCCTGAGTTTTTGTCCCGTATTCGGCAGCGGACGGCAAAGCCGGTATCATTCCCCCCTTTATTACCGATACGCGAGTGAACACCCATGCGAGAACTGATCCTCGGTGGCGCACGCTCCGGCAAGAGCGCCTATGCCGAACGGCTGGCGCTTGCCACTGGACTTGATGTCACCTATCTCGCCACCGCCCAGGCGCGTGATAAGGAGATGGCGGTACGCATAGAGCATCACCGACAGAGACGTCCGGGCGACTGGCAACTGGTTGAGGCGCCGCTGGAGCTGGCGGCGGCACTGCAGCGATACGCCGCGACGGATCGTTGTCTGCTGGTCGACTGCCTGACCCTCTGGTTGAGCAATCTGCTTGCCGGCGAACAGCCGGATGAGGTGGCCCTTGTCCGCCGCCGCAACGAATTTCTTGAACTGTTGCCCGCCCTCCCCGGGCGGGTGATTTTGGTTAGCAACGAGGTGGGGCTGGGGATCGTGCCGCTGGGTGAGCTCAGCCGCCGTTTCTGCGATGAGAGCGGGCGGTTGCACCAGGCCGTGGCCGAGCGCTGCGAACGGGTGACCTTCGTCACCGCCGGCCTGCCCATGACCCTAAAGAGAGAAAAATGAATAACGACTGGATTTATCATGCCCCGGCTCCGCTGGATCGTGAGGCGATGGCCGCTGCCGAAGCGCGCCAGGGGCAACTGACCAAACCCTCCGGTTCCCTCGGTCGGCTGGAGAGGCTGGCAGTGACGCTGGCCGGACTGCAGGGCAGTGAGCGTCCCGCCATGGAGAGGGTTGCGATAACCGTCTTTGCCGCCGACCACGGGGTGGCAGCGGAGGGGATTTCAGCCTTTCCGCAGGAGGTGACCACCGCAATGATCGCCAACTTCGCCAACGGCGGTGCGGCGATCAGTGTACTGGCCGCCGAGTTGGGCGCCAGCCTGGAGGTGGTCAACGCCGGTGCACTCACCGCCGCACCGGCACTGCCCGGCGTGCTGGATCGCCGTATCGCCGCCGGCACCGCCAACTTCTGCGAACAGCCGGCGATGGACGAGGCGCAGCTATTGCAGGCGCTGGCGCTGGGCCGCGAGGCGGTGGAGCGGGCTTACACCGACGGTGCGCAGCTCTTTATCGGTGGCGAGATGGGCATCGGCAATACCACGCCCGCTACCGCCCTTGCTGCCGCCATGCTGGGAAAGCCGCCGGCGGAGCTGGCCGGGCCGGGCACGGGGCTGAATGCCGAGGGGGTCGCGTACAAGGCGCAGGTGATCGCGCGGGCCATCGAGCTGCATCGCGAAGCGTTGGACAAGCCGCTGGAGTTGCTGCGTCGGCTCGGCGGTTTCGAGATCGCCGCCCTCTGTGGTGCGGCCATCGCCGCGGCACAGCGCGGCCTGCCGCTGCTGGTCGACGGCTATATCAGCAGCGTCGCGGCGTTGGTAGCACTGCGGATCAACCCGGAGATCGCACCCTGGCTACTGCTCTCGCACGCCTCGGCCGAGCCTGGCCATGCCGCGGTGGTTGCCGCCATCGGCGGGCAACCGCTGTTGGACCTGCAGATGCGCCTGGGCGAGGGAAGCGGTGCCGCCGTGACCGTGCCGCTGCTACGCCTCGCCTGCGCCCTGCACAACAATATGGCCACCTTTGCCGAGGCAGGGGTCGCCAGCGGTGCTTAACTGACACAAAAAACTTTCACCGCAAAGGCGCAGAGGCGCAAAGGTCACATATCTAGTGATTGTGGCCTGAAATCAGCCTGTTCATCGTTGAATCTCGATTATCATGCGCTT
>JAPHTQ010000003.1 GCA_026196275.1 Gammaproteobacteria bacterium | reverse complement strand
GGGTTCTGGCTCGGGTTCGGGTTCTGGCTCGGGTTCGGGTTCTGGCTCGAATCGGGGTTTAAACGTGGACTCGGAGGCTCCCTCCAGAGGCGTCTCAGCCCCTTCCCAAAGCGCTTCGTTCTCCTGAGCAGCCTGCCCGCTGTTCACCGATGGGGGAAGGTGGAACTGGTGTGCCGAGGCGAGAAAGACCGCATGGCAGCGACTGCAGCGCACCTTGCCCCCGGCCGCCTCAAGCTGTTCGGGCCTGACGCGAAAGACGGTTCTGCACTCTGGACATTGGCTAAGCATGAGGGAGTATGGCGTCTTGGTGTCCGTGGGTCACTTTCGGCGAATGAAGAGAGCAAGTTAGCCTAATTCTATACCGGTTCCAAGCGGTTTTCGGTGACTGTGACGGCACCGAGGGGAGCAGGATGGAAGGCGGCAGACCTGTCGCCGAGGGCTTAATCAGTTCGCTTTTTTCCTTCAAGCCGGATCCAGCCGTCGACCTCAACCGGTGCCTCCATGTTAAACCACTGGGCGTAGGTCTGCCGCACCCCATTTGCTTGATCCGGCAGGATGCCGGAGAGGGCAATCAGACCACCAGGTTTGACCAGTGCGGCAAGTTTCGGCGCCAGTTCGATGAGCGGACCGGCCAGGATGTTGGCCAACAGGATATCGACGCTGTTTTGCGGTACCTCTGCGGGCAGGGAGGTCAGAATGGAGACTCCGTTGCGTTGTGCATTGTCCTGTGTCGCAACCAGTGCCTGCGGGTCATTATCCACGCCTATCACCGAAGCGGCGCCGAGCAGCGCGGCGGCAATGGCAAGAATACCCGAGCCGCAACCGTAGTCGATCACGCGCTTTGCATGCAGTGCCTGACCATCGAGCCACTCCAGACAGAGCCGTGTGGTCGGATGGGTGCCGGTACCGAAGGCGAGTCCCGGGTCGAGCAGGATGTTGACCCCGTCCTGCTGCGGCGCCTCGTGCCAGCTGGGAACGATCCACAGCCGCTCGCCGAACTTCATCGGTTTGAAGTCGTCCATCCAGGCACGTTCCCAGTCCTGATCCGCCAGTATCTCGCTGCGGTATTCAGGCAGCGCCTCCGGCCACGCCGCCTTGAGTTGCTCAATCACCCCGCCGCCATCGCTGTTCTCATCGAACAGAGCGACTACATTGGTCAGTTGCCACAACGGGGTAGCGCCGGGTGGTGGCTCATACAGCGGCTGGTCGGCTGCGTCCTGCATACTCACGGCTGCCGCACCTGTCTCGGAGAGGAGATCGGCGAGGGCTTCGGCCTTGTCCTTGTTGGAATAGAAAGTGAGTTGCAGCCAGGGCATAGGATTCTCGGATTGGGTTATCGAAGGTGGGATCTTACCAGAGGTTCTGGGAGGAAAGTTTCAAGTTTCAAGCTCAAGGTTGAGCTTCATCTTGAACTTTGAACTAAAAAGGGCGGCCGAAGCCGCCCTTGCCGATGAGTTGAGCCGGTTACAGGCTGAGTTTCTTCTCCAGGTAATGGATGTTGGTTCCGCCGGCCTGGAAGGCGCAGTCGTCGATCAGTCTCTTGTGCAGTTCAATATTGGTCTTGATCCCTTCGATGATGGTCTCGTCCAGCGCGGTGCGCATGCGCGCCAGGGCGATGTCGCGGGTCGGGCCGTGGGTAATGAGCTTGCCTATCATCGAGTCGTAGTGGGGTGGGACCACATAACCGTTATAGATGTGTGAGTCGACACGCACGCCGGGCCCACCGGCCATGTGAACCCGCTCGATCTTGCCCGGCGAGGGCATGAAGGTTTCGGCATCCTCGGCGTTGATCCGACATTCGATGGCGTGGCCGTTGATGTGGATGTCGTCCTGGCTGTAGCCGAGCTTCTCGCCGGCGGCGATCAGGATCTGCTCACGCACGATGTCGACACCGGTGATCATCTCGGTGACCGGATGCTCCACCTGGACACGGGTGTTCATCTCGATGAAGTAGAACTCGCCGTCCTCATAGAGGAACTCGAAGGTACCCGCGCCGCGGTAGCCGATCTCGACACAGGCATCGGCGCAGCGCTGGCCTATCTTTTGGCGCAACTCTTCACTGATGCCGGGGGCCGGGGCCTCCTCAATCACCTTCTGGTGGCGGCGTTGCATGGAGCAGTCGCGCTCGCCCAGGTGGATGGCGTTGCCGTGGGTGTCGGCCAGTACCTGGATCTCCACGTGACGCGGGTTTTCCAGGAATTTCTCCATGTAGACCATGTCGTTGCCGAAGACGGTGCCTGCCTCATTCTTGGTCAGGGAGATGGCATTGAGCAGGTTGGCCTCGGAGTGAACCACGCGCATGCCGCGACCACCGCCGCCACCGGCAGCTTTGATGATCACCGGATAGCCGATCTCGCGGGCGATGCGGATATTGGTATCGGCATCATCGCCCAGTGGTCCGTCTGAGCCGGGGACGGTGGGGACACCGGCCTTTTTCATCGATTCGATGGCGGAGACCTTGTCGCCCATCAGGCGGATGGTTTCCGGGCGGGGACCGATGAAGGCGAAGCCGCTCTCCTCGACCCGTTCGGCAAAGTCGGCGTTCTCGGAGAGGAAGCCGTAGCCGGGGTGAATGGCCATGGCGTCGGTGACCTCGGCGGCACTGATCAGTGCCGGTACATTGAGGTAACTCTCGGTAGATGAGGCCGGACCGATGCAGACCGACTCATCAGCCAGGCGCACATGCTTGAGGTCACGGTCGGCCACGGAGTGGACCGCAACGGTCTTGATGCCCAGCTCGCGGCAGGCGCGAAGGATGCGCAGGGCGATCTCTCCGCGGTTGGCAATAACTATCTTGTCAAACATAGGAATTCTGCTTGTTATTTAGAGGGAGATCACTCGATGATGAACAGCGGCTGACCGTACTCGACCGGTTCGCCATTTTCCGCCAGGATGGCCTTGATTACGCCTGCCTTGTCGGCCTCGATCTGGTTCATGATCTTCATCGCCTCAATAATGCAGAGGGTGTCACCGACGTTGACGTTCTGGCCGACCTCAACGAACGGTTTGGCCGTCGGTGAGGATGAGCGGTACAGGGTACCAACGATCGGCGAGGTGACCTGGTGACCGCTGGGGATAGCGGAGCCGCTCTCTGCGGCTTCCGCTGCAGGTGCCGGGGCAGGCGCGGCAACGGCGGGTGCCGGTGCTGCAACGGGTGCGGCATACTGCGGAGCGCCCGGGCTGTTGCGGCTGATACGAACAGACTCCTCGCCTTCGTGGATCTCGATCTCGGCGATACCGGACTCTTCCAGCAGTTCAATCAGTTTTTTGACTTTACGAATGTCCATTGTGCTCTAAACCTGTTGTTATCGATGATGTTTATGCGGAAAGGCGACGGATGACCGCCGCCAGCGCCAGCTCGTAACCGTGGGCACCGAGGCCACTGATCACGCCGCCGGCAATGTCAGAGAAGTAGGAGTGGCTGCGAAACGGCTCACGGGCATGTACATTGGAGAGATGCACTTCGATGAACGGGATGGCGACACCGGCCAACGCATCCCGAATCGCCACACTGGTATGGGTAAACGCCGCTGGATTGATGATGATCCATGCGACCCCTTCCTCCCGGGCACGGTGAATGCGCTCAACCAGCTCATGTTCGGCATTGCTCTGAAAACTCTCCAGCCGGTGGCCGACCGTCTGCGCCTGCTCGATGAGGCGCTGGTTGATCGTCTCCAGGCTGTCGGTGCCGTAGTGGCCCGGTTCCCGTATACCCAGAAGATTGAGGTTCGGACCGTTGAGCACCAGCAGATTGGCCATATTGCTATCCCGATTTCACCGTTGGCTGCAATTGCAGAGTTTTCATTGTAGCTTCCCGCTAATTAATTGATCTTTTGGCGCGGGTTTACAGAGTCGGCACATTTTGCACGATGGCTTCGGGAATGTCCAGAAGCAATGAGTTAGCTGCGTGTTCAACGAAGATGATTGCAAGTTGCCCCCTGTTCGGGGGTGTGATGCAGTTCACGTTTAGGTACTTCACCACACCTGAATGGATTTTTCGGATGGTGCGGACTCTCTGCGTTTACAGCGCCGCCTTCAGCGCCTCTTCCGCCTGTTCCAGACTCAGTTCACTGCGATGGGTGAAGACGATATTGCCCCGACGGTCCAGCAATGCGGTGTAGGGCAGGGCACCGACCCGGTTGCCGTAGCGTTTGGCGATCTCGATCCCCTCCTCTTCGGCGATCAACACCGGATAGTTGATGCCCATGGTGTCGGCAAAGGTTTGTGCATTTTCATGGGTATCGACGGTGATGCCGACAATGGTGAACCCTTTGTCAGCATATTTCTCCTGTAGTTCGATAAAGGCGGGTACCTCATCGCGGCAGGGCGGGCACCAGGGCGCCCAGAAATTGACCATGACTACCTGGCCCTGCCACTGAGCCAGTTTGCGGGATTCGCCCTCCAGATCGGGGAGTGTGAACTCAAGCAGGTTGTGCGCACTGCTGGCGGCGTTATCGACCTGTGGCTGGGGAGCCTCCTCGCTGCAGCCTGCCAGCAGAATGCCGAGCAATAGCATGGGAAGTAGACGTAACATAAAGGCGTCCCTAGTTGCCGAAGGCACGGTTGATGTGAGCGGTAAATTCATCCGCCGGGACAAAGCCGACCATGCGGTAGGAGACAAGCTCCTCGCCCTGGCTGTTGTAGAAGATGATCCCCGGCGGGCCGATCAATTTGAATTTCTTCAGCAATGCCTGATCGGCCTCATCGTTGGCGGTCACGTCGGCCTGCAACACCACGGTATTGTCGAGGGCGGCGATTACCTGTGGATCGCTGAAGGTGTACTTCTCGAACTCCTTGCAGGAGATGCACCAGTCGGCGTAGAAGTCGAGCATCACCGTCTTGCCCTGGGTACTGGCGGTAGCCACCTCACGCTCCAGATCCTCGACGGTCTTGATGGTCTTGAAGCTCAGGTGCTGTTGCTGGGTGGCGGCGCCGCCAAAGCCGATCCCCTTGAGCGGCTGCAACGGATCGGTATTGCCGGCGGCAAGGCCGACCAGCATCAGTCCACCCTGCAGCAGTAGCACCAGGCCGATGCCCTTCCACAGCTTGCGCCAGCCGCTGGCGCCATCCCTGATGGCATCGATGGCGCCCATGTAGACGGCGGAGATGATCAGCAACAGGGCCCACAGCAGCAGGATGATACTGGCCGGCAGGATGCGCTCGAGCATCCAGATGGCCACTGCCAGCAGCAGCACGCCGAATACGGCCTTGACCGCATCCATCCAGCCACCGGCACGGGGCAGATATTTACCGCCGGCGGTGCCGATCGCTACCAGCGGTGCGCCCATACCCATGGAGAGGGCGAACAGGGCGGCGCCGCCGAGGTAGGGATCACCGGTCTGGCCGATATAGATAAGTGCGCCCATTAGCGGTGGTGCGACGCAGGGGCCGACGATCAGCGCCGAGAGCAGGCCCATGATCGCGACACCGGTGAGGGTGCCGCCCTGCTGCTTGTTGCTCACCTCGGTCAGCTTGCCCTGCAGTGCCGAGGGCAGTTGCAGTTCGTAGAAACCGAACATGGAGAAGGAGAGGGCGACGAACACCGCTGCGAAACTGCCCAGGATCCACGGGTTCTGGAACGCGGCCTGCAGGTTGGCACCGAACAGCCCGGCGATGACCCCGGCAACGGTATAGGTCAGGGCCATAGCCAGTACATAGACGACGGAGAGGGTGAAGGCCCTGCGGGTGGTCATGCTGTCGCCCTGGCCGACGATGATGCTCGAGAGGATCGGGATCATTGGGAAGACGCAGGGGGTGAAGGCCAGTAGCAGCCCGGCTATGAAGAACAGCAGGATGGTCCAGGCGGTGTCGCCACCGGCCAGGGCGGCGGCCAGCTGATCCTGTTCCGACAGGGGGGCATCCGTTGCGGCGGCAGGTGTGGAGGTCTGTGTCACCTCAGCGCCGTTGCCGGGCTGGCCGGCGGGAAGTTCAAGGGCTACCGATTTTTTCTGTGGCGGATAGCAGATCCCCACCTCGGCGCAGCCTTGGTAACCGACCTTGAGTGTAGCGGTGGTGGGCTGAAGATTTTCCCGTTGCAGCGCGATCTGCGCTTCGACCAGATCGTGATAGACCTCAATGCGACCGAAGAACTCATCGTCCTTCTCTTCACCCTGGGGCAGGGTTATCTGCCCCAGGCTGACCCCGTCGTTATCAAGCAGCTCAAAGGTGAGTTTGTCCTTGTAGAGATAGTGTGCCGGTGCGATTGTCCAGCGGGCGAGCAGGGTGTTGCCGTCGATCACCTCGCTATCAAAGCGGAAGGCCTGTTCGGGGTCCAGCACCTCATCTTCAGCGCCGAAGCCGAAATCGCCACTCATCTCCGACAGGGCCGCCATGGCGTCGGCAGCGGGCAGGTCCAGCTCGTGGTTCTGGCGCTGGGGGGGATAGCATACGCCGATATCGGCACATCCCTGAGAGGTGGTCTTGAGTATCAGGGTGTTGCCGGCCCCGGCATCACGCTGTAGCGGGATGGTCGCGGTTACCGAGCCCCGGTAGGTTTCCACCTCACCGAAGAATTCATCGTTTTTAACCTTTCCCGCCGGCAGCTCCGGCTCACCCAGGGTGATGCCGTCAGTGGCGCTCTCGAAGAGAAGCTTGCCGCGGTAAAGGTAGTACCCCTCGGCAATGTTCCAGGTGGCTTGTACGGTCTGTGCATCAATAACCTCGACGCTCAGGGCAAAGGCCTTCGATGGCTCCAGCAGCTCCTCCTCCTCGGCAGCGGCCTGGAAGCCGGTTAACAGGAACAGGGGGAGTAGTATGGCGAGAAGTTTTTTCATTCTTTCTTATCCAGTTGTGTGTCGATCCAGGAAAGGTAAGGTCCCAGACCCTCCTTGATAGGGACAGCAATCAGCTCCGGGAGTTCGTACGGATGCTCCTCCAGCAATCGGGACTCCAGTTGTGCCAGACGATCCAGGCGGCTTTTGATCAGCAGCACGCACTCCTCGTCACGCTCCACACGTCCCTGCCACTCATAGACGGAACGGGCACCGGGCAGGATGTTGACGCAGGCGGCGAGCTTTTCCCCTACCAGGGTGGCTGCCAGCGCCTCGGCAACGGCCATATCGGGACAGGTTGTGAGCAAAAGACAGTATGTCATGGAACCTCATGGTGTACTGTTTCACCAAGATCGATACAGTACGCTAGCCTAGCGGTATCGCACCACTCAGGGCAACCGTGCAGTGAACCGATGTCGCAACGGGTTGTCATAGCGGTGGACACGGGCGTTATACTAACCAGCTTTACCGGATATTGGCCAATACATTGTTTCGAATCCTCTTTACACTCTTTATTTTGATCCCCCTGTTGGAAATCTACCTGCTGATCAAGGTGGGGGGCACGATTGGCGCCCTGCCCACCGTGCTGCTGGTGATCTTTACCGCCGTCCTCGGCGCCCTGTTGCTTCGTCATCAGGGGCTTTTCACCTACGCCAGGGTACAGGCCTCGCTGGCCCGCGGCGAGTTGCCCACGCTGGCGATGCTGGAGGGGGTAGTGCTGCTTATCAGCGGTGCGATGTTGCTGACACCGGGCTTTTTTACCGACGCTCTGGGCTTTCTCGGCCTGGTGCCGCCGCTGCGTCAATGGCTGATTCTCAAACTGCTACAGGGCGGCATGATTCAGACCATGGGCCCGGCGTCTCGCCACCATCACCCCCATGATGGCCCGCGCACTCTCGATGGCGAATATCGCCGCGAGGATGATCTTTAAATTAAGTTAAGGTAATTCAATTGGTTATGGCTCATCGCCCTTAGTTTTTTTGGGGGTAAGGCGGCGGTTCAAAGTTTCAAGTTCAAAGCTCCAAGTGGCGCATTCCCCTACCTGCCTTCGGTTGCGTGATCTGCGCCCATACTGGCGGATAACTCTGCGAACCCCCAGCTTTGAAGTTTGAACTTTGAATCTTCCTCCCCTTGACTATCCCGTTTTGATGATTATTATTAGCACTCACGTGAGGGGAGTGCTAACAGCGCTGTTTCACACCCCAAGCGGCACACCGCCCGCCCTGACTCCCGTGGGGCGGTGAGATGTCGTTTATATATTTAGTCGCTTGTTAAGGAGAAAAGAATGAACATTCGTCCGTTGCATGACCGCGTGCTTGTCCGTCGCATGGAAGAGGAGACCACCACCGCCGGTGGCATCGTCTTGCCGGGTTCCGCAGCAGAGAAGCCCAACCAGGGTGAGATTCTCGCCGTGGGCAAGGGGCGCATCCTCGAAAATGGCGATGTCCGTCCGATGGACGTGAAAGTCGGTGACAAGGTCCTCTTCGGTCAGTACTCCGGCAGCACCGTCAAGGTTGAAAGTGAAGAGCTGCTGATGATGCGGGAAGAGGACATCATGGGTGTTATCGAGGGCTGATGGGCCTGCCCGGTATCGACGTGTAGCAATGATTTTAAAGAGGATATGAAACAATGAGTGCAAAAGAAGTCCGTTTTTCCGATGACGCCCGCCAGCGCATGCTCAAGGGTGTAAACACTCTGGCCAACGCAGTCAAGGTGACTCTGGGCCCGAAAGGCCGCAATGTAGTGCTGGAGCGCAGCTTTGGCTCTCCGAACATCACCAAGGACGGCGTCTCTGTGGCGCGCGAGATCGAGCTGGAGGACAAGTTCGAGAACATGGGCGCGCAGATGGTCAAGGAGGTCTCCTCGCAGACCGCCGATATCGCCGGTGACGGTACTACCACCGCCACGGTACTGGCCCAGGCGATTCTGCGCGAGGGCATGAAGGCGGTGACCGCCGGCATGAACCCGATGGATCTGAAACGGGGTGTCGACAAGGCCGTGGCTGCCGCCGTTGAGGAGCTGAAGAAGCTCTCCAAGCCCTGTGAGGACACCAAGGCGATCACCCAGGTCGGCACCATCTCCGCCAACTCCGATGAGAATATCGGCAAGATCATCGCCGATGCCATGGATAAAGTGGGCAAGGACGGCGTCATCACCGTCGAGGAAGGCTCCTCCCTCTACGACGAGCTGGAGGTGGTCGAGGGCATGCAGTTCGACCGTGGTTACCTCTCCCCCTACTTCGTCAACAATCAGGAGAAGATGGTCGCCGAGCTGGAGGATGCCTACATCCTGCTATACGACAAGAAGATCTCCAACATCCGCGAACTGTTGCCGACCCTTGAGGCCGTAGCCAAGGCCGGCAAACCGCTGATGATTATCGCCGAGGATATCGAGGGTGAGGCGCTGGCTACCCTGGTGGTTAACTCCATTCGCGGTATCGTCAAGGTGGCGGCGGTCAAGGCGCCTGGTTTCGGTGATCGTCGCAAGGCGATGCTGCAGGATATGGCGATCCTCACCGGCGGTCAGGTGATCTCCGAAGAGGTGGGGCTCTCCCTGGAGAAGGCCACCATCGACGACCTGGGCCGTGCCAAGCGTGTCGTGGTCACCAAGGAGAACACCGTGATCGTCGACGGCGCCGGCCAGAAGGCCGACATCGAGGCCCGTGTATCCCAGGTCCGTGCGCAGATCGAAGAGACCACCTCCGATTATGACAAGGAAAAGCTGCAGGAGCGCGTTGCCAAGCTGGCCGGCGGTGTGGCCGTGATCAAGGTCGGTGCTGCCACCGAGATGGAGATGAAGGAGAAGAAGGACCGCATCGACGATGCGCTGCACGCTACCCGTGCTGCGGTCGAAGAGGGTGTGGTCCCTGGTGGTGGTGTTGCCCTGGTGCGTGTACTGGATGCCATCGACAAGCTCGAAGGTGCCAACCACGACCAGGATATCGGTATCGTCATCGCCCGTCGTGCGATGGAAGAGCCGCTGCGCTTGATCGTCGCCAACGCCGGCGAAGAGCCTTCCGTGGTGCTGAACAAGGTCAAGGAGGGTGAGGGCAACTTCGGCTACAACGCCGCTACCGGTGAGTATGGCGATATGATCGAGATGGGGATCCTCGACCCGACCAAGGTGACCCGCTCTGCCCTGCAGAACGCCTCCTCTGTGGCCGGTCTGATGATCACCACCGAGGCGATGATCGCCGAGCTGCCGAAGGATGAGGCAGCGGCCCCGATGGGCGGCGACATGGGCGGCATGGGTGGTATGGGCATGATGTAAGCCCGCGCCCCATACGCACAAAAATGCCCCGCTTCGGCGGGGCTTTTTGTGTCTGCCGGCTTCATGCCGGTGTAGACTGCCAGATATGAACCGATAGCAACGGCTCTTTCCCTGCCCCTCATGCAGTATCCCCGGTTTGTGCTAAAAGCATAGACGACATCAATCGTCCAACTGGTTCTTTTGTCCACCCAGCTGTTATCACATTGCTATGGTTAAAAGGAGAAGACTCCTCATGTCTAAGCGGATCATTAAAGTTAGCGCTGTTTTATTGCTTGGTTTTTTCCTGACCGCGTTGAGTGCCTATTTTTCGATATTCCTATACGTCGATTATCAGCTGGGCAAGCGTAGCGACACAACAGCCTACGATAGTTGTCACAAGGTGTGGGCTGCACGAGGAATCTACCAAAAAGAAGGGGGGGTAGGGCGCAACAGTGTGGCGAGTGTAGCAAGGGCGTTTGCCCTCGGTGGAAGCGGTGTGGAGATTGACATCTATTTTATGCCCGCCGAGGGGGTGTTCATTGTCAGTCACGGTCACCCTGACAAGAACGGTAATAACCTGACACTGAAGGCGATGTTCGAGTCCGTTGGTGTCTCGGGTGAGGGCTATTTCTGGCTTGATTATAAAAACCTGGGGGATTTGACTGCGGCGCAGACCGTGCAGGCGATCAAACGCTTGTCTGCCATCTCCAGTGAAGGGGGGCTGCGGGAGCGCCTCTATATCGAGGGGGTCAATCCACTGATGTTAACGGACTATCGTCAGGCCGGTTTCCGCACCATCCTGGACGCCCAGCTGCCTCCAGACAACTGGCCGGTGACCCATTTTGTCACCAGCATCTATAAAGCGGCCTACTATTTTGGTGATCACACGGTACTGGGTATGCCCTATGGCACGCTTGATGAGCCTGTTTACGGCCCTGAAACAAGGGAGTTATTGGGTACGCTACCCGTTTTCCTCTATCATGTTCCCGATAATCGGGCGTTGTTGCAGGGGCTTGTTTCCAATAAAGCTGTAAGGGCTTTGCTGGTGGGGCGTGATGTTAGCGTTGCCCGTTTCGATATCAACATCTGTAGTGACGAGTGAGCCGTTGCGACAAAAGGGTTGTCTTGATTAATGCTTGAAGCTGCTCATGTCCGAGTCGCCCGCGAGGTCAAGTGCAAGGGGAGGGAGAGCAACATCGGGCTCGGCACCGGAGGCATCTGTGAGGTGGCGTTCACCGGTTCAGCGATAGCGGTACGGCAGGTGTGAGCAATCATTCCCGGGCGCGGTGGAAACTGCGCCTGGAGTCGGAGATGAACTCTGCCAGGTGGCTGGCGGGGGGCGAGTCGAGGGCGCGCAGCTGGCTGATGATCTCCTGCAGGCTGAGGCCGGAGCGAAAGAGCAACTTGTAGGCTTGTTTCAATATACGCAGCTCTTCGAGTTTGAACCCTGCCCGCTTGAGCCCTACCAGATTGAGTCCGCGTACTTCGCCCGGTACGCCGTCGGTGATCATAAATGGCAGGGCGTCCTGGGTGAGCTTGGTATTGCCACCAAGCATCGCCAGCCGGCCCACCCGGGCGAACTGGTGGATCATCACCCCGCCGGAGATGAAGGCGCGGTCGTCGACAGTGACGAAGCCGCCGATGGCGGCGTTGGGGGCGAGAATGACGTTATTGCCCAGCCGACAGTCGTGGGCGATGTGGGCCTGGGCCATCAGGTAGTTGTTGTCGCCCAGTTCGGTCGCCATCTTCTCCCTGCTGGCGCGGTGCACCGTGACCGATTCGCGCAGTACATTGCCGTTACCCAGGATGGCGAAGGTCTGTAGCGCCGGGTCGAAGCCAAGGTCCTGCGGTTCGCCGCCAACCACTGCGTGTTCGTGCAGGCGGTTGCCGTCGCCGAGACGGCTCCCGGCGCGGAGCACCGCACCGGCATAGAGGGTGTTGCCGTTACCGATCTCGACATCCTCTTCGATCACCACGAAGGGACCGATGCGGTTGCCGCTGCCAAGGCGCGCGCCCTCGGCGACCACGGCGGTGGGGTGGATGGTATTGCTCATTGCTCTTTTCCGTTCCCGACAAAGTGAGGGGCATTATAGCGGCAGCGGGGTGTGAAGAGTACGCCGGCGTGTCGTCGGTGCCATTTCGTCTCCTTCCCGGCTTGTTGCTACAATATCTTTTTGCCGATTCCGAGAGTTTGCCTGTGCCCGAAATTGCCAACGCTTCTACTCCTGCTTCTCTGAGTTCCATTCCGGAGGTGCTGCGTTCCCGCGTTGAGCACCATTGGCAGCAATTGTGCGATAAATTGCCGCCGCCGGGGCCAGCCGTCGTCCCAGAGGGGGAGCTGCTGCGGGTGCTGGCGTTGAGTGATTTTGTCGCCCAGACGCTGGTGCGAGAGCCCGCGCTGCTGACGGAGTTGATGAATTCGGGTGATCTGCATCGCCAGTACGATGAGCTTCACTACCGTCGGGTGCTGGGCGACAGACTGGAGGATTGTCTTAATGAGGCGCAGCTGGGTGAGCTGTTGCGCCGTTATCGCCGGCGGGAGATGGTTCGCATTGCCTGGCGCGACCTGACCGGCCATGCCGATCTGGTGGAGACCACCGCCGATCTTTCGAACCTGGCCGACGCCGCTATCGACAGTGCCCTGGCGCTGCTCTACCGCTGGCACTGTGAGCAGTGGGGCACGCCGCATGACGCTGATGGTGTGCCGCAGCAGCTGGTGGTGCTCGGCATGGGAAAGCTTGGTGCCCACGAGCTTAACTTCTCCTCCGATGTGGACCTTATCTTCTGCTATCCGGAGGACGGAGAGACTAGCGACGGGCGACGCAGCATCGCCAACCAGGAGTTCTTCATCAAGCTGAGCCAGGCGCTTATCCGCACCCTCGACAGCAATACCGCCTACGGTTTCGTCTTCCGCGTGGACATGCGTCTGCGCCCCTTCGGTGAATCCAGCGCACTGGCGGCCAGCTTCGATGCGATGGAGGACTACTATCAGGTGCATGGTCGCGAGTGGGAGCGCTACGCCATGATCAAGGCGCGGGTGGTGGCCGGCGATAAGCAGGCCGGCGCCGTGCTGATGAAACGGCTCAAGCCCTTTGTCTACCGCAAGTACGTCGATTTCGGTGCCTTTGAGTCGCTGCGTGAGATGAAGGCGATGATCGCCCGCGAGGTCAAGCGCAAGGGGATGGAGAGCAACGTCAAGCTCGGCGCCGGCGGCATCCGCGAGGTGGAGTTCATCGGCCAGGCCTTCCAGCTCATTCGCGGCGGGCGTGAACCGACCCTGCAGGTGCGGCGTATCCTCTCGGTGCTGGAGGCGCTGCGCGGTTTTGACCTGCTCCCCGACTTCGTGGTCGATGAGCTGGTCACCGCCTACCTCTTCCTGCGCAATACCGAACACCGCCTGCAGGAGTTTGCCGAGCAGCAGACCCATCTGTTACCCAATGATGAGCTTGGTCGGCAGCGCCTGGCCTTCGGTATGGGCTATGAGGAGTGGTCGGCCTTCGAGAAGGTGCTGCGCGGTCATATGCGCCGGGTGCATGAGCACTTCGAGCAGGTTTTTGCCGCGCCGCAGACCGAGCACGCCGAGAGCGACGAGCTGGACTTGACCGGGGTGTGGCAGGGGACGCTGGATGAAGAGCAGGCGCTGGCAGCGCTCACTCGGGCCGGTTTTGCCGAGGCCGAAGAGACCTACCGACTACTGCAGAGGCAGCACAAGAGTCGCGCCTATCTCAATATGAGTACCCAGGGCAAGATACGCATGGATCAGTTCATCCCACTGCTGCTGGGGGCGGTGGGGGGTACGGCCAACCCGGACCGCACCCTGCAGCGACTGCTGCAGGTGATCGAAGCGATCGGCCGGCGTAGTGCCTACATCGCCCTGCTGGTGGAGAATCCGATGGCGCTCTCCCAGCTGGTACGGCTGTGCGCCGCCAGCCCATGGATCGCCCATCATCTCAGCCACTATCCGCAGCTGCTCGATGAGCTGCTCGATCCGCGCAGTCTCTACGCCCCGCCGCAGGTGGATGCGATCCGCAACGAGGTGCGCCAGCGGTTGCTGCACCTCGACCCGGAGGACCTGGAGGCGCAGATGGATGTGTTGCGCCGAGTACAGCAGGCGGCGGTGTTGCGGGTGGCGGCCGCCGATGTAATGGAGGCGGTGCCATTGATGGTGGTGAGCGATCACCTCACCGAGATCGCCGAGGTGATGGTGGAGGCGGCCTTTGACCTGGCCTGGCGTCACCTGGTGGCGCGTCACGGCCGGCCCTTGTGCGGTGACAGCCGGGTCTGCGATACCGGCTTTGCGGTGATCGGCTATGGCAAGATGGGGGGCATCGAGCTTGGCTACGGCTCGGACCTCGACCTGGTGTTCCTGCACAGCGAAGAGAGTTCCGGCCGCCAGACTACCGGCGACAAACCCATCGACAACGCGGTTTTCTACGCCCGCCTGGGACAACGGATGATCCATATCCTCAACACCCGCACCCCCGCCGGCATCCTCTACGAGGTGGATACGCGGCTGCGCCCCAGCGGCGCCTCGGGGTTGCTGGTAAGTAATATTGACGCCTTTGCCGACTACCAGCGGGAGCACGCCTGGACCTGGGAGCATCAGGCGCTGGTGCGCGCCCGTTTTATCAGCGGCGATGCGGGCATTGCCGAGGCCTTTACACAGCTGCGTAGCGAGATCCTGAGTCGTCAACGCGATCCGGCACCCTTGCGCCGAGAGGTGCGCGAGATGCGCGAGAAGATGCGCAGCCAGCTGTCGAAGGCCGAGACAGGAAAATTTGACCTGAAACAGGACCCTGGCGGTATCGCCGACATTGAATTTGTGGTGCAATATGGGGTCTTGGTATGGGCCCATGAACACCCCCGTCTGCTGCAGTACAGCGATAACATTCGCCTGTTGGAGTGCTTCGCCGAGTGTGGCCTGATGGCCGAGGCCGATACCGCTCTGCTGTGCGATGCCTTCCGTGTCTATCGCCGTCGCGCCCACCACCTGACCCTGCAGGAGCAGAAGGCCGTGGTGGATGAGACGGAGTTTGTTGCCGAACGCGAAGGGGTGACCCGTCTCTGGCGGGCCCTGATGGAAGAGTGATCCCCGACTTTTTGTGGCGTTGCCCGCTACAGTATGTACTTGAGGAGAGATGCGTAATGACGATGGATGACCGTGATGGTGTCATCTGGTTTGATGGCCAAATGGTGCCCTGGCGCGAGGCCAAGACCCATGTTCTGACCCACACCCTGCACTACGGCATGGGTGTCTTCGAGGGGGTGCGCGCCTACAAGACCGAAAAGGGGCCGGCTATCTTTCGCCTGCAGGAGCACACCGACCGTCTGTTCCGCTCCGCGCATATCATGAATATGGCGATGCCCTTCGACAAGGAGACACTCAACGCGGCGCAGCGCGCCGCAGTGCGCGAGAACAATCTCGAGTCGGCCTATATCCGCCCGATGTGCTTCTATGGCTCCGAGGGGATGGGGCTGCGCGCCGACAACCTGAAGGTCCATGTGATCATTGCCGCCTGGTCCTGGGGCGCCTACCTCGGCGCTGAGGGGATGGAGAAAGGGATCCGCATCCGCACCTCCTCCTACACCCGCCACCACGTCAACATCACCATGACCAAGGCCAAGGCCAACGGCAACTACATAAACTCGATGCTGGCGCTGCAGGAGGCGGTCGCCTCCGGCTACGACGAGGCGATGCTGCTCGACCCCGAAGGCTATGTCGCCGAGGGCTCCGGCGAGAACATCTTTATCGTGCGCAACGGCACCATCTACACCCCGGAGCTGACCTCGGCGCTCGACGGCATCACCCGCAACACCCTCTTCCGCCTCGCCGCCGAGCTCGATATCCCGGTGGTGGAGAAGCGCATCACCCGCGACGAGGTCTATATCGCCGATGAGGCCTTCTTCACCGGCACTGCCGCCGAGGTGACCCCGATCCGCGAAGTGGACAATCGCCTGATAGGTCCGGGCCGACGCGGTCCCATCACCGAGAAGCTGCAGTCGATGTACTTCGACGTGGTGCACGGGCGTCACAACTTGCACCCGGAGTGGCTCGCCTACGTGAAGTAACGCTGTACCAAGCAGGAGAGAACATGGACAACCAGGCCGACAAGCTCAAGACCCCCAACGCCGCCACGCGTTACGAGGTGACGCGCGAGGAGTTGCCGCTGCACTGCCCGATGGACGGTATGAGCCTATGGAATTCGCACCCGCGGGTGTTTCTCGATATTGAGACCGGCGGCCATGCCAAGTGCCCCTACTGCGGGGCGGAGTTCACGCTCAAAAAAGAAGAGGGAGCCTGAGGCTCCCTCTTTCTTTTCTGTATGGTCTGATGCCGGCGGTGAAACCGGCACAGGATACCGTTGATACCAATGAAGTCCCCCATTTACTGTGGAAAAACGGTAGAATATGGCGGCGTATGTAATTGATAAGGCACGATGAAAATTATCCAGATACCTGATTTTAGCGCTGCCCGTGTTCTGGTTGTCGGCGATCTGATGCTGGACCGCTACTGGCACGGTGATACCTCGCGTATCTCGCCGGAGGCCCCGGTGCCTGTGGTCAGGGTGGGCGAGGTCGAGGAGCGCGCCGGCGGTGCCGGCAACGTGGCGCTCAATGTCGCCGCGTTGGGCGCTAGCGCGGCGGTGGTTGGTTTGACCGGTGATGACGAGGCGGCGGATGCGCTGGCCTGTGCACTCGAGAACCACGAGGTGACCTGTCATTTCGAACGTTTGGCCGGCTTTCCCACGGTGACCAAGCTGCGCGTGCTGAGTCGCCACCAGCAGCTCATTCGCCTCGATTTCGAGGACGGCTTCCCTGGCTACGATGCCAGTGGGCTGCTTGATCGTTTTAGCGCCGAGTTGGAGCAGTGTGATGTGGTCGTGCTCTCCGATTACCAGAAGGGTGCGTTGCGCCAGGCCGGGGAGATGATTGCAATTGCCCGCACCGCCGGTAAACCGGTCGTGGTCGACCCTAAGGGAAGTGATTTCTCCTGCTATGCCGGGGCCAGCCTGATCACCCCCAACATGAGCGAGTTCGAGGGTGTGGTCGGTCACTGCGCCAACGACGAAGAGGTGGTGGTAAAGGGCGAGCAACTGCGCCGTCAGCTGCGGCTGGATGCGCTGCTTATCACCCGCAGCGAAAAGGGTATGACCTTGCTGCAGGAGAACGCCGAACCACTGCATATCCCCACCAAGGCACGCGAAGTCTTCGATGTCACCGGTGCCGGTGATACCGTAGTCTCGGTACTCGCTGCGGCACTGGCCGCCGGCCAGGGGCTGGTTGAGTCCACCGTACTGGCCAATCTCGCTGCCGGCGTGGTGGTGGGTAAGCTGGGGACTGCCACCGCCAGTGTCCCGGAACTGCGCCGTGCCATGCGCGAGCAGGATGAGATGGAGCAGGGGATGGTGGATGAGGACAAGCTGGTGGCGCTGGTGCAGGAGGCCAAGGCCCACGGCGAAACCGTGGTGATGACCAACGGCTGTTTCGATATCCTGCACGCCGGTCATGTGACCTATCTGGAGGAAGCGGCCAGGCTGGGCGATCGTCTCATCGTTGCGGTCAATGACGATGCCTCGGTAAAACGCCTCAAGGGCGAGGAACGCCCGGTCAACACCCAGGAGAGGCGCATGCGTGTGCTGGCGGCTCTCGACTGTGTCGACTGGGTGGTGGGTTTTGACGAAGATACTCCGACTCGTCTTATTTGCCGAGTCTTGCCGGATATCCTGGTTAAGGGCGGCGATAACGAACCGGACAAGATCCCCGGTGGCGAGTGTGTGCGTGAGGCCGGTGGCCGGGTGGAGGTGATGAGTTACGTGGATAACGTCTCCACCACCGGCATCATCGGTGCCATCCGCGCCTCGGAAAAGAAATCGGGCGGGGAATGACCACCGAAGCTCAGCTTACGCCGGTCGATATCGCGATTTTCGGCGGCGGTGTCGCCGGGTTGTGGCTGCTGGCGCGATTGCGTCAGGAAGGCTACCGTGCGGTACTGCTGGAGTCGCAGACGCTGGGTGCCGGGCAGACCCGCTACGCCCAGGGCATCATCCATGGCGGTACCAAATACGCGCTGACCGGCAAGCTCACCGGCTCCTCCGAGGCGATCGCAGAGATGCCCCCCATCTGGCGTGCCTGTCTCGCCGGCGAGGGGGAGCTGGATCTGAGTGCGGTTGAGCTGCTCTCGCCCAACCAGTTTATGTGGTCCACCGAAAGTCTTACTTCGCGCATGGCCGGCTTTTTTGCCAGCAAGCTGATGCGCAGCCGAACCCGTACGGTGGAGGGTGACGAGCGGCCCGCGATCTTCCGCAATCCCGCCTTTCACGGCCAGGTCTATCGCCTGGAGGAGCCGGTGCTTGACACCACCTCACTGGTGCAGGCGCTGGCCGAACCGCAGCGTGAGGCGCTCATCAAACTCAATAATCCGGATGCCATGCAGCTGAGCAGAAGCGAACGCGGTTGGCAGATCGCTGCAGGCGATATTTGTCTCGAGGCAAAACATCTGGTCTTTGCCGCCGGCAAGGGCAATGCGGCCCTGCTGGAAAAGTGCGGTCGCCGTACACCGACGATGCAGCTGCGACCGCTGCAGATGGTGATGCTGCGCGGCAGCCGCGACAATCCGCTGCCGGGCGAACTCTACGCCCACTGCCTTGGTCCCAGCGCCAATCCACGCATTACCATTACCACCCACTACGACAGCGAGGGCCGTACCGTCTGGTATCTCGGCGGCCAGATCGCCGAAGAGGGGGTCGGTCGTGATCATACGGCCCAGGTCGCGGCGGCGAAAAAGGAGCTGGGTGCTCTCTTTCCCTGGCTCGATCTGAGCGATGCCGAGTGGGGCACATTGCCCATTGAGCGGGCCGAACCGAAGATGGGCGACGGCAGCCGGCCGGACAATGTTTTTGCCGATGAGGCCGACGGCATCATCACCGCCTGGCCGACCAAGCTGGCGCTCGCGCCGCGATTGGCCACGGTGGTTATCGACAAGATCCAACAGGGTGGCGTGCCGCCCACGACGGCAGGTGAGCTTCCGCACTGGCCGCACCCGGGCTATGCCCCGCTGCCCTGGCAGGAGGAGCAAAGATGGAGCTGAGGGCACTGGGCAGTACCGGCATCAAGGTCAGTCCGCTGGGGCTGGGGACGGTGAAGATCGGCCGCGATGAGCAGGTGAAATATCCCACCGATTTCAAGATCCCCGACGACCAGGCGGTACGTGAGCTGCTCGACCTGGCCTGGGAGCTCGGCATTAACACCCTCGATACCGCGCCGGCCTACGGCAACTCCGAGGAGCGGCTGGGCCAGCTGCTGCCGCACAGAAACGACTGGGTGATCGTCGGCAAGGTGGGTGAGATCTTCGAAAACGGCCAGTCTCGTTTTGATTTCTCTGCCGCCTATACCCGCCGGAGCGTGGAGCGGAGCCTTCAACGTCTGGGGCGTGACATGATCGATGTAGTGCTGGTCCACTCCGATGGCAACGATATGGATATCATCCACAACGAGGCGGTCTGTGACACCCTGCAGCAGCTCAAGCACGAGGGTCTGGTCAAGGCGGTGGGTATGTCCACCAAGACCGTTGAGGGCGGCGTCTGGTGCGCAGAAAACATGGATGTGGTGATGGCTACCTACAACCCGGTGTACACCGAAGAGCTGCCGGTACTGGAGCGTGCCGCGGAGCTCGGCAAGGGCGTGCTGATCAAGAAGGGGCTGCAGAGCGGACATGCCCACTCGGCGGCCGGCGGTTCCGGCGTCGAGCAGGCACTGCGTTTCGTTTTCGAGCAGCCGGTACACTCGGTGGTGGTGGGGACTATCAACCCGCAACACCTTCGGCAAAACGTCGCCATCGTCGAACGGGTGCTGGGGAAGTAAACCGTGAACGGGACGAAGCGTTATCTCATTGCCGGCCCCGCCTGGGTGGGGGATATGGTGATGGCGCAGAGCCTGTTTATGACGATAAAACAGCGCGAGCCGGCTGCACAGATCGATGTGTTGGCACCGGCATGGTCGGTGCCGCTGCTCGAACGGATGCCCGAGGTGCATGCGGCGATCACGGTGCCGATTGCGCACGGTGAGGCGGGTCTGGCTAAACGCTGGCGGCTGGGCCGCAAGCTGCGGCAGAATCGTTACGATCAGGCGATCGTGATCCCGCGCTCACTGAAGGCTGCGTTGATTCCGTTTTTCGCCGCTGCGCGAATTCGTACCGGTTATCGCGGCGAGTTGCGCTACGGGCTGCTCAATGATATGCGCATGCTGGACAAATCGGTGCTACGGCAGACGGTGCAACGCTATGTGGCATTGGCTCTGCCGGACAATGCGCCACTGCCGCCGCCGATTCCGCAGCCAAAATTGGTAGTGGATGAGGCTAATCAGCAGCGCTTATCCGATGCGCTGGGACTGGATCGCGGCAGCAAGGTGATCGGTTTGATGCCTGGTGCCGAGTATGGCCCTGCCAAATGTTGGCCACTTGACTACTATGCCGGACTGGCGCGTGGCCTGGTTGAGGCGGGGCATCAGGTCTGGATATTCGGTTCGGAGAAGGATCGGGCTGCCGGTGAGGTGATTGTCGAGGGCGGTGGCGAGCAGGTGCATAATCTTTGCGGACGAACCACGCTGGTAGAGGCAGTGGATCTCATCGCGGCCTGCGATGCGGTGGTGAGCAACGATTCGGGGCTGATGCATGTGGCTGCGGCCACCGGACGACCGCTGGTGGCGATCTACGGCTCCTCCACTCCCGACTACACACCGCCACTTTCTGGCAAGGCCGAGGTACTCTACCGCAGACTGGAGTGTAGTCCCTGCTTCGAGCGACACTGTCCGCTTGGTCATACCGACTGTCTAACTGGAATCACTGTCAAGCAGGTTCATGCGGCGCTGATGCCGCGACTTGAGAGCAATCAGTAATGAAAATAACGGCTACCCTCATCGCCCTCAACGAGGAAAAGAATATTGTCGACTGTATCGTCTCGGCGCAGCGGGTCTGCAATGAGGTGCTGGTGGTGGTCGACAGCAAGACGACCGACGCGACCGCACGTCTGGCTGAGGAGACGGGTGCCCGGGTATTTCACCAGACCTATCTGGGTGACGGTCCGCAGAAGGCTTTCGCTGTGCCACAGGCGAGTTACGACTGGATCCTTAGCATCGATGCCGACGAGCGACTGGATGAAGATGCGGTGGCAGCTATCGAGTCGCTCGATCTCGATAATCGCCGTGCTGATGCCTATGCCCTGCGGCGCAAGAATTACGTGGGCAAACACTGGATCAAGGCTGCCGGTTTCTATCCCGACTACGTCATCCGGCTCTACCACCGCGAGCGAGCCGGCTACGTACCGAAGAAAGGGCACGCCTATGTTGAGGCTAAGCGGGTCGAACGGCTACCGGCTCATCTGATCCATACCACCTATAATGACTACAGTCACTGGGTCAGTCGTATCAACGAGCTCTCCTCGCGTGATGCCTGGGCGATGTACGACAAGGGTAAACGTCCCGGACGCTTAGCGCCGGTGATCCATGCGCTGGTTGCATTCATGCGCAAGTTCTTTATCAAGGGCGGTATTTTTCAGGGACTGGACGGTCTCACTGTTACCTTAACCACGGTGTTCCGTACCTACTTCAAATACCTCAAGCTGCTGGAGATGATCGAGCAGAAGGCGCGCGGGGATAAATGATTATCGGCCATGTCAATCTCGCGGCCGGTTTCCGCGGCGGTGAGCGCCAGACCGAGCTGCTGATCCGCGAGCTGTCAGCACGCGGCTTTGAGCAGATCGCCGTGGTGCGCAAAGAGTCGGACCTGGGTGACAGGCTAGCTGATGTCAAGGGGTTGAAGATACGGCGCATTTGCAAACCCTATATCCTCGGCGTGGGGGCCGCGCGCGGCTGTGACCTGCTGCACGCTCATGAGGCCAAGGCGAGCCAGTACACCTACTGGGTGAGGCGCCTTCTTGGTATTCCCTACGTTATCACCCGTCGGGTACCCCGAGTGCCTGGCAACAACCCACTGACCCGTGCTGTCTATCGCAATGCCACGGCGGTAATCGCCTTGTCACAGGCGATCAAGGCTAGCATGCTGCAGCACAACCCTGAGCTGAATGTGCAGATCATACCTTCCATGTCGGCCCAGTTGCCGGTCAATGCGGCCGCAGTCGACGCGCTACGCGAGCGCTTTGCCGGCAAGTTCCTCATCGGCCATATCGGCGCCCTGGTCAACTACCACAAGGGGCAGCAATACCTCATTGAGGCGGCGCGTAAGCTGGCGACAAAATACCCGCAGATGCACTTCATCTTCCTTGGCCGGGGTAAGGACGAGGCGTGGTTTCGCGAGCTTGCGCAGGGACTGGATAACATCACCTTTGAGGGCTTCGTCGACAACGTTGGTGATTATCTGGAGGTGTTTGACCTGTTCGCCTTCCCATCCTTGCAGGAAGGGTTGGGTTCGATCCTGCTTGATGCGATGCGTGCGAAACTGCCTGTCGTCGCCAGTAATGTGGATGGTATTCCTGACCTTATTCATCAAGGGCGGAATGGTTTACTGGTCCCGGTTTGTGAGAGCCAGGCACTCGAACAGGCAATAGAACGTTTGTATCGCGATGAGGCGCTGCGAAAGGAGTTGAGTGAGCAGGCAAAGGTTGATGCTTTTGACTACGTTCCGGAAAAAATTACTCAGAGAATAATCGACTTGTATTACAGGTGAAGAGGTCAGAACTGTTTTGAGTTGTGAAAATAGACGACTCTAAGGAAGTATGATGGATACGAATATTACCCTTGTTATTACTATGTATAATCGAATTGAGATGTTGAGAAATATTTTGTTATCAGTCTCAATTCAAACACAAAAGGTAAACAGAATAATTATTGCTGATGATGGATCAGAGCAGGACCCGGCGGAGATTCTTGAGGAATTCTCAAAGGAGTTGTCCGTGCCAATTACCCACGTGCGTCAGGCTGATAATGGCTTTCGTGCAGCGAGAT
Source organism: Gammaproteobacteria bacterium (assembly GCA_026196275.1). Classification (GTDB taxonomy): domain Bacteria; phylum Pseudomonadota; class Gammaproteobacteria; order Thiohalomonadales; family Thiohalomonadaceae; genus JAPHTQ01. The sequence continues at coordinate 19,819 of JAPHTQ010000003.1, read as the reverse complement.
CCAGGAATAACGGGGTGCGCGCCGCAGATGACGGTATCATAATTTTTGCCGATCAGGATGTTGTCTTCACGCCGGGGTATTTTGAATATCTATGCAAGAATATGCGCAAAGGTAAATTTCTTGTCGGCTATCTGTTGCGTTTGGATGAGAAACAGTCTGCAGGAATCAGAAGGGAAATGATACGGTCAGGTGACTTCTCGTCACTGGTGCGCGACGAGCAGATAATGGAAGTCAAGAAACAGTATCGGAAAGAGAAAATCTATGAGTGGTTGCATAAGCTGCACCTTAGGCCAATTGGGCCTAAATTGAGGTCAGGGATTTGTGCCATCTACAAGTCAGATATAGAGGTGGTCAACGGCTTCGATGAAGGATATCAAGGTTGGGGGCATGAAGATGACGATCTTGGATGGCGACTTTATGCAGCTGGAATACAAGGGAAGAATGTTTTTGATTCCGAGTATTCGTTGCATCAATATCACCCGCCACACCGTGCTCCCGGCGAGAGAGTAAATAAAGATTATTTTGAAAACAGGAAAATCGCAGCGAGAAAAGGTGAGTTCTGGTGTGAAAAAGGCGTTGTCAACGATTTTGATGATTATGATGACGTGACGTCTGTGACTTATGGTGAATTGCAAGAGAAAGGTTTGTGATGCTTCAGTTAAACAGGAATAACACAGAACTTGTTCTCTTTGTAAGGGTTGGTGATGAATAAGACATTTGTCCTGGGGGTAGGCTGTCAGAAAGGCGGAACGACATGGCTCTACCGTTACCTGAATATGCATCATGCTGCCAATATGGGATTCAAGAAGGAGTATCACGTTTTTGATGCTCTCTATCTTCCCGAGTTTGCACACCTTAAGTCCAGGAACACCGATTTTTACAGGTTGTTTAGAAGATGGAGAGTCTTCAAAATCAGTAAAATGAAGGAGGTTTTTAAGTACAGGTGTTTTTATCGAGACATAAGTTGTTATTTTAATTACTTTTCATCACTCGTTGACGGTGCCGGATCAATATCTCTAACTGGTGACATTACCCCCTCTTATGCCGGTCTTCCAGTTGAAGCCTTGGTGAAAATCAAAAAAGAGTTGGAGGATAGGGGGTTTGCTGTCAAGGTCTTATTCATCATGCGAGATCCGGTTGAGCGGTGTATATCCTCGATGAGGATGACACGTAGAAATGCTGCCAACACGCCAGAAAATGATGAAGTTGAAGACCTGATTGAGAATTACAAGACACCGATATATAAAATCCGCACACAGTACGAGAAAACGATACGTAATATTGAAACTGTTTTTGATAGTCATGATGTGCACTATGAGTTTTACGAACGCTTGTTTGATCCGGGAAGCATTAGAGGAATTACTGACTTTCTAAGCATAGACTATGTTGAACCAGACTTTGGTAGAAAGGTGAATGTCTCACGCACCAACAATCTGATTGATGACGATGTTAAGAGAGAGGTGTTTGACTATTATCGCCCCACATTCGAGTTTGTTGCAGAACGATTTGGTCGTGATTTTATTCAGGGATTGTGGCCTAGCTATGAGAAATTTAAAGAGCCCTAACAGTATTCTTACCTGTCTGGGCGGGCGTTAGGGTGAAGTGTTGCGTCTTTGATACATGATTCTGTTCGTTTGGGTATTATATGAATTTTAAGCAGCTTGGAAGTTATTTCGTTGCTCCAAATCCAGCTTATGCTCTGAGTCACACCAGGGTGAAAATGTATTGGTGGTCAGGTAAGCCTAATGTTGGTGATGCTATCTCTCCTTTTTTAGTCTCAGCGCTGTCGGAGCGAGAGGTTGTTTCTGCAAAAAAGCGTGAGCACCCCAAGCTTCTGGCGGTCGGGTCGTTAATGCATTATGCGCGGGCTGGCGACATAATATGGGGTACCGGCTGTATCAGTGAGGATACGAAAATAAAGACGCGTCGCTTGCACGTGACTGCAGTTAGAGGGCCTAGAACCAGAGAGCTGCTGTTAAAGCGTGGGGTCGACTGCCCGGAAGTATATGGTGACCCGGCAATATTGTTGCCGAGATTTCTTGCTGCAAAGGTTGTGAAAAAAAAGCATCGTCTTGGTGTTATCCCGCATTACATGGACCGTGAGGAAGTTGTTATATCCGATCCTGCAGTCAAAGTTATATCAGTGGCTCTTCCTGCAGAGGAGTTCATTAGTGAAATTCTCTCTTGTGAACGTGTAATCTCATCATCGTTGCATGGCATTATATTGGCTGAGGCCTACGGTGTCGCTGCCGACTGGATCAAGTTTTCTGATAGATTACTTGGGCAAAACTTCAAGTTTGATGATTACTTTGAGGGTACAGGTCGTGAGGCAATAGAGCCGCTATCTGCAGACTCAATTTTCCTGGAGCGAGAACACCCTCAGGCAAAATTCAATGTTACGGGGTTGATTGAAGCGTTTCCCTTTAGCCCTAAAATGTAGTTTGTGTTCCTGTATCCACAAACACGTCTTCATTGGTGGTGGTAAATTATATGGCCCTGTATTCTGAACAGTTTTTCGAGGAGCATGACTTCCCGCCAGTAGATAAACCAGAGAAGGTTCTGGTGGTTGCCTCTACTCCGCGATCCGGAAGTCATATGCTGGGGCATGCTCTTTACAGGACCGGTGTATTTGGTTTTCCGCTTGAGTATGCAAATCCAGCAAATCTGAAGGAGTGGAAACGCCTCCTGGAACTGGATTCTCTGGAGATGGTTATACGGGAGCTGCAACACCGGCGCACTTCACCAAATGGGGTGTTTGGGATTAAATTGCACTATTCACATATTCGTAAGTTTGGCACTTTTAATAATGTTATAAGTTTGTTTCCTCAAGCACATTATGTCTTGTTAACAAGAAAATCACTTGTTAAACAGGCTGTGTCACTCAGCATAGCAAGACAGACCGGGCGATGGATACATGGTCAAGGAGACGCTAAAAGTGAACCACGCTATGACTTCGAACATATAGATAAGTGTTTGAGAGAGATCTCGCTCGATAATGCTGCCTGGCGTTATTCTCTTGAGGCAAAAGGCTGTAGCTACATGGAGGTGGAATACGAGAATCTGCTGGCAGACTTTGGTGGAGCTATACGCGATATTGCGGAATTTATGAATGTGGCGCTAGATAATGTGGATGTTCCTGAACTTCCAGTTACCAAGAAGCAGGGGGGCGAAATGGCTGAAGAGTGGTGTCGGCGTTTTATTACTCAGCATGATGGAAAATCGCTGTTTTCCACGGAAAATAAGAGCTTCATTTCTCGAATTCTTTCGCGTTAAGGCTTTGCGAATGGTAATCCCCCCGAAAAATGGCGATGCTCAAAAGTAGAATTTTCTCGCACACTGAGACGAAGGAGATTCTGCATGAAAAAGTCCAAGTACAGCGACAACCAAATTCTGAGGATCCTTTAACAAGCCGAGTCCGGCGTATCGGTGCCAGAGCTATTTCGGGAGCACGGCATGAGCAGCGCCACCTTTTACAAGTGGCGGGACAAATACGGTGGGAGGTTTACAATGCGACCGGAAAATGAAAAACGATAATCCTGATAACCAACTGAATTTATTAGATAATTATTTCGGGCGCTAGTGTGAGTACGTATTTAATTAATACCAGGGAATATAGAGGATTATCCGGTTTGGAAAAAGACACAGAATGAAAAATATTATCAGTAAATTGCGACACAAATACCGCCTGCTGACGGCCGAACGTCGGCCATTGCCAGATTTCATTATTATCGGCGCACAGAAGGCAGGTACTACATCACTGTTTAAATATCTTTCTATGCATCATGCACTACAGCCAAGCATTACCACAAAAGAGCTGCATTTTTTTGATAGTAATTATGACAAAGGTGAAAAGTGGTATCGTTCAAATTTTCCTGTGGTTGAGGAAAATACACTATGTTACGAGGCGTCGCCTTCCTATCTGCTACATCCCTGTGTGCCGGAGCGGGCTGCAGCAATGTTGCCAGAAGCAAAACTTATCGTACTACTGCGCAATCCGGTATATCGCGCTTATTCCAGTTATCAGCATCAGGTGCGAGCGGGTAGGGAAACACTCAGTTTTGAGGAGGCACTTGCACAGGAAGAGTTGCGTGTGGCAGAAGAGAAAGAGAGGTTGCTGCATGATCCGGCATTCATCGCGAAGAAATTTCGTCACTTCAGTTATGCTGAGAGAGGGATGTATGTTCAGCAAATTAAACGTTGGCTCAACTACTTTTCACGGGAACAAATGCTAATCCTTGAGAGTGAGCAGTTCTGGCAGTCTCCGGAAACCACCTTCTCAAGGATTTTCGAATTTCTTGGCGTGGAGTCGATCAGCCTGCCGGTAAAAAAGAAATACAATACCGGGAATTATAGTAAAGGGATGGATCCACAGACCCATGAACAACTGGTCAAACTATATCAACCGTTTAATGAAGAGTTGTTCGATTATCTTGGTGAACGCTTTGACTGGGAGTAGGGTAGTATTATCAAAACTTGTAATTTAACAGGTTGATTTCCCGCGAGAACTCTCGCTGAATATATGCCTTGGCTGTTTCATTATAGAGCTCACTATAGTGGGTCCTGCTCTTGTTGGTGACAGTCTTGGTCTTAGGCAGTAGAGGTATCTCAGGTAGCTGCAGCCTCTCTGTAATATCGTTCATCGCTGAATCTATCTCTTCGAATTTGTAGACCTTATCGACGGCCAGCTTGTCATCAATGGTATAGAGCCTGTATTCGCTCAGTCGCTTACCGTTATCTTCACATTGCTCTAAATAGTCAGTGAAGCTAATTCGATCTTCAGATGTGTTGCGCCAGTAATAGATCGACACCGCCTTATCCCATGGATTCCTCTCAAAACAGAACTTGTAATAGCTGTTCCAAACTTCATTACCTACATATTGGCGGATGAGTGATGCTGGCATGTGGTTGTAAAATTTCTTCGGACGACGCAGCTTGATGAGTTGTCGGTACCAGTCCGACTTGTTGTACTCTTGCAAGGGTTTGTAGCAATTTTGTGCACCAGGGTAGCCCAGTGACTTTCTGAATTTTTCATCGACAGAGGATATACGGCTGATGATATCGTCCGGGCCACAGAATTTTGACAAAGCAATCTCTATGCTGGTGCCGGCGGTCTTTTGGGTTTTTATGAAGATGAATTTGTGGCGATGAGATACGATCATGCGCTGCGCTCTTCGCTTCCCGGAATCTGCTCAATGTAGCCCTGCGCCACCATCTCCTCACCGGCGATTTCCCAGAACTGTTGCTGCCAAAGAGTCGGCCACTCTTCAAAGTGGGGAAAAAAGTCGCGGCGCGATGAGTTGACGCGGTGGCCGAGTGCCGCAATGACCGCATCCCTGTCGTACTGGATGCCGGGCATGGCATCGAGGATTTGAAAGACTGCGCTCTCTTCCGCCTTGAAAATATCCTCAAAATGGAGATAGAGGTCGGGTTTCAGTCGTTTGGCCTGTTGGTTGACGGTCTTCCAGTACCATGCCAGCTTTTGTACGGGGTTCCAGTCGTTCCACACCACCTGGGCGGGATCGCCGGGGAGGTGGAAAGCGGTGATGTGGTCATTGGTGATATAGCGGTTGCGATTGAGCCAGGAGCGCACGACCTGACGGCCGTCGCGCACGATATGCACTATCAGTGCATCGGGGAAAACCTTGCGTATCAGCGGGGTGGCATCGAACAGGTGATAGTTGGTTTCGATGTACCAATCCTTGTCCTTGCCCAGATTGAACCATTGGCGTGAGGTTCGAAAGTACCACTCGTCATACCAGCTCGGTTGGCGAGACAGGTACGCGTAGCTTCGACGTCGGAATGCCGGCTTTGGCTCATGCTGACTCCAGCTGTTGGGGATCACCTCAGAGAAGAGGTAGGTGAAAAAGTCGGTCCCCGTTCTTCCTGTAGAGGTTATAAATGCATATCGCATTGCTGAATATCTCGTCTACGACTACTGTGCGGTCATTCTAGCATGAAAGCTTCGAATGATGGTTTGGGCATGCTGTCTGCAGCAAGTGGCTGTATGCGTCAGGGGCCGTATTTGTGGTGCTGTAAAATGCTGCTGTCCAGGTTCGGCATGGTGGGCGCTGCGCTTCTCTGGATTCAGCAAAGCTTGGAGCGAAAATAGTCGACAGCCTGTTGTAGCCCCATCTCCAGTGCCACACTCGGCTGCCACTGCAACACCGTGTTGGCGAGGGAGATGTTCGGCTCGCGCTGTTGCGGATCATCCTGTGGTAGTGGGTGGCGGATGATGGTGGAGTCGGAACCGGTGAGTGCGATCACCCGCTCCGCCAACTCCAGTATGGAGAGCCCTTGTGGGTTGCCGAGGTTAACCGGTCCGGTAAACTCGTCAGGGGCGTGCATCAGCCGCACCAGCCCCTCGACCATGTCGTCGACATAGCAAAAAGCGCGGATCTGTTGGCCGTCGCCGTAGAGGGTGATGGGGTGGTTGGTAAGTGCCTGGACGATGAAGTTGGAGACTACCCTGCCGTCGTCAGGGTGCATGCGCGGGCCGTAGGTGTTGAAGATACGGGCGACCTTGATGCGGGTGCCGTACTGGCGGTGGTAGTCGAAGAAGAGAGTTTCGGCACAGCGCTTGCCCTCATCGTAGCAGGAGCGCACGCCGATGGGGTTGGCGTGGCCCCAGTAGCTCTCCGGCTGTGGATGTACCTGCGGGTCACCATAGACCTCGCTGGTGGAGGCCTGGAGGATTTTGGCGCCGGTGGCGTGGGCCAGGTCCAGCATGTTGATCGCCCCCTGCACGCAGGTGCGGGTGGTACGCACCGGGTCGCGTTGGTAGTGGATCGGCGAGGCGGGGGAGGCGAGGTTGTAGATCTCGTTCACCTCCAGCGAGATCGGTTCGGTGACGTCGTGGTCGATGAGTTCGAAGTGGGAGCTGTCGAGCAGGTGTTCGATGTTGAGTTTGCTGCCGGTGAAAAAGTTGTCCAGGCAGACCACATCGTGCCCCTCCCGAACCAGGCGCTCGCACAGATGCGAACCGATGAAGCCGGCCCCGCCGGTGACCAGGATTCGCTTGGGCAGGTAGTGTGGCCTGTGCTCTACCGGACTCATTCGGCCTGGGCCTTAAGGTCGTGCATGACCTTGTCGAGCATGGCGGTGACATCCCCGTGCAGAATCCGCTCCATAGTCCCTTCGTCACGCACCCGCGTGCCCCAGGGCAGCTCCGCCACCGGTTTGCCATATTTTGCCTGTACCGCCTCGGGGTAACGGTTGACCACGTAGTGGCCGCTTAGGTAGGGGCGTGCCCGGTCAGGGTTGGTGCAGGCGTAGAGGCCGATCACCGGTGTGCCGACGGCGGTCCCGAGATGGGCTGGCCCGGCATCGGGGCTGATAATGGTCTCGGCTCTTTCCAGGACGGCGAGTAGCTGCTTCAGGTTGGTTTTGCCGATGAGGTTGATCAGGGCGTGACTGCAGCCGTTGACGTCGAGGCGACCGTGGATCTCGGCCCCATACTGCCACTCCAGGCGGCTCGGTCCGCCGCAAAGTACCACCTTCAGGCCATGTTTTTTTATCGCATGCTCAGCTACCGCGGCATAGCCGGCGCTGGTCCAGTTGCGATAGGCCATGCTGGAACAGGGGCTGATGACGATAAAGGATGTGTCGGGCAGCAATTGTTCCACTTTGCGCCGCTCCGCCTCAGGGATGGGAATATCCCAGCGAAGTACCTGCTGTGTGATGCCAAGCGCTTCGCTAAAACCGAAAAAGCTCTCAAGGACATGTTGCTTTTTTCTGGCCGCGATAGTGTGGTTGGTAAAGAGCCACTGCAGATCCCTGGCCCGTGTCCGATCAAAGCCGAGTCGGATATCGGCCCTGATAAGCAGGCTGGCAATACTGGCCCGCAGCGACATCTGCATGTGCAGCAGGACATCGAAGCGGCGCCCTGCCAGGGCGTGTTTGAGATCGGCATACGCCCGCCATCGCCGTGACTTGTCAAAGATGATAAAGTCCACCCCCGGAATATCGCTGATCAGCGCATGTTCCGTCTTCCCGATGACCCAGGTTATCCGTGTCTGCGGCCAGACCTTCTGCAGCGTTCGTAGCAGCGGCAGGGTATGGCTGATGTCGCCAATGGCTGACAGGCGCAGCAGACAGAGGTTTTTCGGTGGCGAGGTTAACGGCAGAGCCATGGTATGAATTCGATCCATATCACTAAAGACAAGTGCCACATCCTATATGATGCCGATTACATCGGCCAAGTGGATGATGCTTTTTTCGATCCGGAGCACTGGTCAGCACAGCATCGGTTGCTGCGTGAGCTGCCGGGGCGCGGCACTACGGTGTTCGTTAAGCATGGCGACAAGGTGTTGGCGCTACGCCACTACCACCGCGGCGGGGTGCCGGCGAAACTTTGCCGTGACCGCTACCTCTGGCTGGGTATTGAGCGCAGTCGCCCCTGGCGGGAGTGGCAGTTGCTGAAGGCGCTTTACCAGCGAGGACTTCCGGTGCCCCGTCCGGTGGCGGCACGCATTTGCCGGGATAGTTTGAGTTATCGTGGCGATGTTGTCACCGAGGTGGTAGAGGGTGAGCCGCTGGCCGATTGGCTGGGTAAAAAACGTCTCCCCTCGACCCTCCTTGCAAGCCTGGGGCGGTGCCTGCGCCGTTTCCACGATGAGGGGGTGTTCCATGCCGATCTTAATGCCCGCAATATCTTGCTTGATGAGGCCGGCAAGGTCACCCTGATCGACTTCGACCGGGGGGAACTGCGCAACCCCGCCGAGAGCTGGCAACGGGCCAATATGGAGCGGCTCAAGCGCTCACTGGAGAAGTTCCGACGCCAGCAACGACACTTTGCCTTTGATGATGAGGATTGGAAGGCCCTGTTACGCGGCTATGGCGGGGCAGACTGATTTCAAAGCAGGAGCCCTCAGGCGGGCTTGGAGAGCGTTCAGTCTCAGCCAAGATGGAATTGACATAATGATTGATGAGACCACTGCAGTTGGGTTCAGTGAGGGGCTGTGGTCGAGGAACCCTTTCGTCAATACGTACGTCATTGCCCTGGTTGTCTTTATGGTGGGGCTGGTAAATCGCCGGCAACTCCTCGCCGGGAGCGCTACTCGCAGTAGCGACTGATGGCCTCGCGATAGCGCGAGGCCATGTCCCTGCGCTCGTCGACCAGGAGGCGGGCCCTCTCCCCCATCTGCTCGCGCAGTGGGGCATCGGCCAGCAGCATAGCTATTTTCTTCGCCAACTCGGTACTGTCCTCCACCTGAATGGCGCCGCCACCGTCGAGCAGGGTCTCTGACTCGGTGCGAAAATTCTCCATGTGTGGACCGAATAGCGGCGCCCGTCCGAGTGCTGCCGCCTCAAGGATATTCTGCCCGCCCTTGGCTACCAGTGAACCGCCCATGAAGACCAGTTCGGCACCGGCGATTAGTCCCGGCAGTTCACCGAAGGTGTCGGCCAGGTAGACCGAGGTCTTCGCACTCAGCGCATCTTGCCGACTGCGAACCGCCACCTCCTCGCCCTTGAGCGTTGCCAGGATCTGCTCGCGCCGCTGCGGGTGGCGCGGTGCGATCACCAACAGGTGGCCGTCGGCTTTGGCCTGGTGCCAGGCCTCCATGACCAGTGCCTCTTCTCCGCTGCGGGTGGAGGCGGCCAGCACATAGGGGCGGCCCAACTCGGTGGGGGTGACCCGCTCGGTGCGCGGTGCGGAAGAGAACTTGATATTGCCGATCACCTCGCAACGCTCCCGCGGAGCACCGAGGGTGATGAAGCTGGCGCGATCCTGCTCGGAGCGGGCCAACACCGCGGTGACCTGCTGCAAGCAGAGGCTGTAGAGGCGACGAAGCCAGGGCCTGACCCTTGAGGTACGGGCCGAGAGTCGACCGTTGATCAGCAGCAGGGGGATCTCCCGCTGTGGGCATTCACAATAGAGGTTTGGCCACAGCTCGGTCTCCATGATCAGGGCGCAGCGTGGACGATAGGCGGCCAGAAACCCGCGAACGCTGCGTCGCCAATCGATGGGAAAGTAAGCGTGTTCGACGCCGGGGGGGAGCTTGGCGCGGGCGGCGCGGGCACCGCTGGGAGTCGCCGTGGTTAACAGTAAAGGCTGTTCGGGTTGATGCTGTTGCAGTTGCTTGATGAGGGGTAGTACCGCGTTGACTTCGCCTACCGATGCGGCGTGCAGCCACACGACACGCCGGCGTGCCGGTTTGCGGTAGATACCGAGGCGCTGCCACAGGTAGCCCGGTTCGCGCTCCTTCAGTGCCTGCCACAGGGTGTAGAGTGTGATGGGGAGTGCCAGCAGCCGCAGCAGCCAGTTATAGCGCCACAGATCATGTGGCGAGCGTTCAGTAGACACCTTTCTCCCCTTTCGGTCGGGTCTTGAAGCGCTTGTGCAGCCACAGGTATTGCTCCGGCATTCGTTCAACCTGTCTCTCAAGCACCTGATTGGTGCGGGTGGCATCGACGAGGTCATCGCCGCAGGGGAAACCTTCCAGCGCCGGAAGCAGTTTGACCCGGTATCCCTCTTTTCCCGGCAGACGCTCAGAGTAGTAGGGAACCACCGGGGCGCCGGAGAGGCGGGCGAGGCGGGCGGTGGTGGTCAATGTGGCGGTAGGGACGCCAAAAAAGGGGGCGAAGACGGACTGTTTGCGGCCAAAATCCTGGTCCGGGGCGTACCAGATGACCTTGTTCCGTTTCAGGTTACGCACGATACGACGCATGTCACGGCTTGGTACGAGGTCATCGAACAGGCGTTTGCGCGCGTTGGCCATGACCAATTCGAAAAGTGGATTCTTTGCCGGTTTGTAGATCGGCTGCAGTCCCTCAACGTGGTAGGCGAGAAAGCGGCCGCTGATCTCCAGGGTGGTGTAATGCCCGCCCAGCAGGATGACCCCGTTGCCGGCCCGGCGAGCAGACTCCAGGTGCTCCAGTCCCTCGATGCGGTATAGCTTTTTCAGCCGTGAGTCACGGCCCCACCAGCTCAATACTCCCTCGAACAGGGAGATAGCCGCAGAGATAAAGCTCTCACGCGCCAGTTTCTGCCGCTCTTTTTGCGACAGGTCAGGGAAGCAGAGGCGCAGATTGGTCAGTGCCACGTGGCGGCGGCTGCCAATCAGGATGTAGAGCAGTTTGCCGAGTTGCCGACCTGACCAGAGCATGACGGGGAAGGGTAACAGCACGCTCAGGCGCAACAGGCCGAGTCCCGCCCAGGTCGGCCAGTAACGAGGCGTCAGGAAGCGGGCAGGAGTGGGCGGCTCGCTTTGGGACATGTTAACGGCTAATAGGTCGCCGGCAGCGCCACGCCGCGGCGTTCCGCCATGCTGCGTCCCATCTCCCTGAGCTCTTCGTGGCTCAAGCTATGTTGGGCGATAGCGAACAGATCCTCGTTCTCTTTGGCGGCATGGGCGCGGTAGGTGTTGGCAAAGCGCTTTACCCGTGCGGCAAAGGCCTCCGGGTCATCGATGGCAGCGGGGCGGATGAGCATCGGCTCGATCTCGCGCCATAACGCATCGAGCTGTTCATGCTCCTGTTGCAGGTGGTGTACCGCATCAGCCAGCTTCAGCGACTGCCGTGCCAGGCGTGGAAACAGGTCCTGCTCTTCATCGTCGTGGTGGTGTTTGGCCGCCGTAGAGAAGTAGCGATCGATCTTTGCCGCTGCCTCCTGAAACGCCTGATCCGCCCCCTGCCGGGAAAGGTGGGTGGCGAGTCTCTCCAACGTATCGCAGTGCTGGAAGATTCGTTCATGACAGGCGCGCAGCAACCCTATCGGGTCGCTGAAGTCCGGCGCGGCGGTGGGGAAAAAAGGATCTTGCGTCGTCATGATCCCGAGTTTATCAGGGCTTGTGGGGCGATGGGTAGTGGGGGTGGCTAGGTCAAGGTTTCAGGTTTCGAGTTTCAAGTTTCGGGTTTGGGTTTACCGGCACGACGCACCCAACTAGAAACTTTGAGCTTGAAACTCGAAACTTAAAACCGCCTTATTTCAACCAGTTATTGACCTCGGCCAGGTCTGTTTCACTGAGGCTTCCTGCGGCCTGCCTGAGCTGCAGGCTAGCGAGGATATAGTCGTAGCGGGCCCGATAGTACTCGCTCTGGGCCTGGAAACGCACCTGTTGGGCATTGAGCACATCCACGGCGGTACGGGTGCCGACCTCGAAACCGGCCTGGGTAGCCTCCAGGGCGGTCTGTGCGGAGGAGAGCGCCTGACGCCGCGCCTTGACCTGGCTGATACCGGTGGTCACTGCCAGATAAGCGCTACGGGTGTCGCGGATGGTGGTACGGCGCTGCAGCTCAAGGTTTTCCATCGCCTGGCTATAGAGTTCACGTGCCTCGCGGGTTTGTGCCGTGGTCAGACCGCCGGAGTAGATCGGTACATTGAGCTGGAGGCCGATCTGGTTGGTGTCGGTTTCACTGCCGCCACTCTCGTAATCGGTGGTGTCACTGTAGTTATGGTTGGCGACCAGGTCCAGGGTCGGATAGTGTCCCGCCTGGCGGCGGTTCATCTCCTCGGCGGCGACCCGGGAGGCAGACTCGGCGGCCAGCAGAGCCAGATTCTGTTGTTGTGCCATGTTGACCCATTGATCGATATCGGCCGGTTCGGGCGTCAGCAGGGGGATCTCCTCCTGCAGGGTGGCCAGTGCCATTGGCTCCTGGCCGATAATGGCGCGCAGGTTCTCGCGGGCCACATCGAGCTGGTTCTGTGCGCCGATCTCCGCGGCTACGGCGGCATCGTAACCGGCCTGCGCCTCATGCACATCGGTAATGGCGGAGAGACCGACCTCAAAGCGCTGCTCGGTTTGGCGCAGCTGTTGGCTGATGGCGCGCTTGCTCGCTTCAGCGGTGGTCAGGTTGTCCTGCGCAGCCAGCAGATCGAAGTAGGCCTCGGCAGCACGCAGCAGGGTACCCTGGCGGGTGGCCTCGAACTCGGCATCGGCCCGGGCGATGTTGGCATCGGTCTGGCGCAGTTGCACGTAGTAGTCGTGGTGGTAGAGGCTCTGGTTAAGACTCAGGGTATAGCCCTGACCGGTACCCTCGTACACATCCCCGCTGTTTTCCGTAATATTGGCGCTGAGATTAATCTGTGGCAGCAAGGGGGACCGACTCTGGGCACGGGTCTCCTGGACGGCACGATTGGCTGCCTCGGCAGCCCGTAGCTGCGGGTCGTTCTCCAGCGCAAAGCGGTAGATGTCGAGGAGGTCCTCGGCGTGACTCGCCGCACTGCCCAGCAGCATGGCGGTTGCAGCGAACAGGGTAAGGGCAACTCGTTGCATTGTGCATCCTTTGTCTACGATTGAGGTCAAGCCGACCGGTTTGACCCTCTGGACCGGCGTCGGTTCCGATAAGATTTTGACAGTATACTACCAAGACATAAGCTCTGCGTGCCAAACATTAGCAGGAACTTATATCCTGTGCGGGGCAGCCGGCGGCAGTACAGCATGGATCCCTTGGTGGCGTGACTCTTCGCACCGCCGTATCAGAAAACAAACGGCTTCTCCTGCGATGCTCCCTTGAGGGGAGGTAATAGCGTCTCAAAGAGAACCTCTTCACGCCATTCGTTGGCATTGATGCGGGTCACCAGCATCGCTTCCATGATTGGGGATTCGCCGACAACGACAAACATGCGGCCGCCCACCTGCATGTTCTCCTTGAGCTCCCGCGGCAAGGCGGCTACCGAGCCGGTGACCGCTATCACATCATAGGGTTGGGCCTTGTCCCAGCCGTTGGCGGCATCCCCCTGCTCCAGAACAGCGTTGCTAATGCCATGTGTTGTTAAACGCTGACGGGCCTGCTCCAGCAGCTCGGGTTCGATCTCCACCGAGACCACATCGGCCGCAAGACCTGCCAGCAGGGCGGTGACATAGCCGCTGCCGGTACCCACCTCCAGCACTTTATCGCCGGGCTGTATCGCCAGACTCTGCACCATGCGTGCCTCCAGCTTGGGCTCCATCATCACCTCACCGTGACCGATAGGCAGCGGCATGTCGACGAAGGCCATGCTGCGGTACTCGGCCGGTACGAACTCCTCGCGGGGGATGCGCAGGACAAGGTCCAGCACCCGCTGGTCCAGCACGTCCCATGGACGTATCTGCTGTTCGACCATGTTATGGCGCGCTTTTTCGATATTCATATCGGCCATGTCTGTTCCTCCGCTGATGAGCCAAAAACAGGACAGAGATTAAGCCTTTTGCCGCAGGCAGACAAGGTCGGGTGGCGTGATAGCGGTATAAGCGGGTGAGAGGGGATGGTGGGAATTGGATGTGAGTGCTTGCAAACCTCAAGGTCTTTGTTTTTGTGGGGTTTTGTGCGTCAGGGTATCTGACCGTTTACTTGAAAAACAGGGTGCTTTCATATACCTTTACCTGTTACTGCTAGGGGTGCCCGACACTATCTGAGCATGGCTGCGGTGCAGCAGTGCTTGAGGCTGAGACAAGACCCTTCGAACCTGATCCAGTTTACGCTGGCGTAGGGAAGCGGTGCCGCGCAAGCGCTCCCGTTCTCTTCGCCGCAACCCAAGAGGACCCGCCATGAGCGCCATCCCGGAAGAATTCCTGCAAAAAACCGCCCAGCTCTCAGAAGAGGTCACCAAGCCCTTCCCCAAGTCACGCAAGATCTACACCGTGGGCTCCCGCCCCGACATTCGTGTGCCGATGCGCGAGATCAGTCAGGACGATACCCACACCTCCTCCGGGCCGGAGCAGAATCCGCCGATCTACGTCTACGACACCTCCGGTCCCTATACCGATCCTGAGGCCCGCATCGATCTAATGACGGGCCTGCCGGCGCTGCGCGAGCAGTGGATCGAGGAGCGCGGCGATACCGAATGGCTCGACGGCCCGACCTCCGAGTTCGGCACTGCACGGCAGAGTGATCCGGCGCTGGCCGACCTGCGCTTCGAACACATCCGTAAGCCACGGCGCGCCAAGGCAGGGATGAACGTCAGCCAGATGCACTATGCCCGCAAGGGGATTATTACCCCGGAGATGGAATTTATCGCCATCCGCGAGAACAACAAGCTGCAGGAGATGAAGGCTGATCCCGCCTACGCCAAACTGCTGCGTCAGCACGCCGGCGAGCCTTTCGGCGCCAGTATCCCCGAGGTGATCACCCCTGAGTTCGTGCGTGACGAGGTGGCCGCCGGCCGCGCCATCATTCCCTGCAATATCAACCATCCGGAGCTGGAGCCGATGATTATCGGCCGCAACTTCCGGGTGAAGATCAACACCAACATCGGCAACTCCGCGGTGACCTCCTCTATTGAGGAGGAGGTGGAGAAGCTGGTCTGGTCCTGCCGCTGGGGCGGCGATACCCTGATGGATCTCTCTACCGGCAAGAACATCCACGAGACTCGCGAGTGGATCCTGCGTAACGCGCCGGTACCGATCGGCACCGTGCCGATCTACCAGGCGCTGGAGAAGGTCGACGGCAAGGCCGAGGATCTCACCTGGGAGATCTTCCGCGATACCCTGATCGAGCAGGCCGAGCAGGGGGTGGACTACTTCACCATCCACGCCGGGGTGCGTTTGCACCACGTGCCGCTGACCGCCGAGCGTGTCACCGGCATCGTCTCCCGCGGCGGTTCGATCATGGCCAAGTGGTGTCTGGCGCACCACCAGGAGAGTTTTCTCTACGAGCACTTCGAGGATATCTGCGAGATCATGAAGGCCTACGATGTGGCCTTCTCTCTCGGCGACGGCCTGCGTCCCGGCTGCCTGGCCGATGCCAACGATGCGGCCCAGTTCGGCGAGCTGGAGACCCTGGGTGAACTGACCAAACGCGCCTGGGAGCACGACTGCCAGGTGATGATCGAGGGCCCAGGCCATGTGCCGATGCAGATGATCAAGGAGAACATGGATAAGGAGCTGAAGGATTGTTACGAGGCACCCTTCTACACCCTCGGCCCGCTGACCACGGACATCTCACCCGGCTACGATCACTTCTCCTCCGGTATCGGTGCGGCACAGATCGGCTGGTACGGCACCGCCATGCTCTGCTATGTCACGCCGAAGGAGCACCTGGGTCTGCCCAACAAGGAGGATGTGCGAGAGGGGATTATTACCTACAAGATTGCCGCTCATGCCGCCGATCTGGCCAAGGGTTTCCCCGGTGCGCAGCTGCAGGACAATGCTATGTCCAAGGCGCGCTTTGAGTTCCGCTGGTATGACCAGTTCGCCCTGGCGCTGGACCCGGAGAAGGCGATGCAGTTCCACGATGAGACCATGCCCAAGGAGGCACACAAGGTAGCGCACTTCTGCTCCATGTGCGGCCCGCAGTTCTGCTCCATGAAGATTTCGCAGGAGGTGAGGGACTACGCGGAAAAGGGGATGGCCGAGATGGCGGTGGAGTTTAAAAACTCCGGTGCCGAGCTCTACAAAAAGGCCTGAGCTCTCCTATAACCGACCCGGACTCCACGGGTCGGTTGCCATTCTTTCATCCAATCCTACCCTTTCATCCTTCGTCTATTCCATGAGCCTCGTGCGACGTTTTCACCTGCTTGATGCGTTGCTCGATGAGCACGTCAGGCTGTGGCGGCCGCAGCCGTTCAAACAGGAGCGCCCGGCATGGTGCGCAGAGTTGCCAGAACTGTGCGCAACGCTGCTTGCTCTCACTGATGCGGAGCTGGCACGGTTGACTCAAGACAGCGCTGCACTTAATGCCGTACTGAATGAACACCTGCCGAAACTTGCTCAACTCTCATCACTGACCGCCCTGACGGAGCTGTCAGCGGCTGAATTGGAGTCGCCGGGGCCGCACTTTGCCGCCGGTATTCCAGGGCGCAAGTGGCAACAGATCACCGCCTTCAGCGCCGTGCTTGGTGAGGTGAGGGCGCCGCTGCTGGAGTGGTGCGGCGGCAAGGGACATCTGGGGCGGCTGTTGGCGTTGCAGTGGCAGCAGCCGGTGCTGACACTGGAACGAGAGCAAGAGTTCTGTGAGGCCGGCAAGGAAATGGCCGAGCGGGCGCATGTGGCGCAGCATTTTCATACCGCTGATGTCTTGGATGATGCGGTGGAGGCATACCTGTCCGGGCGCCATGCGGTGGCGCTGCACGCCTGCGGTGAACTGCATCGCAACCTGGTGCGGCGGGCGGCGGCACTTGAGATGCCGGCGCTGGATATCGCCCCCTGCTGTTTCCATCTCTATGGCGATGAGCAGTACCAGCCATTTACTCCCGGAGCCCGACTTGAACTAGCGCGGGATGACCTGCGCCTGGCGGTGACCGAGACGGTCACCGCCGTAGGGCGTGAGGTGCGCCTGCGCGACCGGGAGATGGCCTGGAAGCTCGGCTTTGAGGACATGCGCCGTGCGCAGACCGGCAACCCTCACTATCACCCACTCAGGCCCATCGACAAGCAGTGGTTGAAGCTCGGCTTTGCCGGCTTCTGCCACGCCCTGGCTGAGCGCGAAGGGCTTTGCCTCGCCGGGGCGATCGACTGGGAATACTATGCAGCACGGGGCTGGCAGCGCCAGCGCGAGACCATGCGCCTGTCGCTGCTGCGCCACACCTTTCGCCGTGCCATTGAACTTTGGCTGGTGCTGGACCTGGCCTGCTATCTGGAGGCCAATGGTTACCGGGTCACCCTCGGCACCTTCTGCGAGCGTGAACTGACCCCGCGCAATATCCTGCTGAGCGCACGGCTCCGCTCCTGATGCCCTCTTCTCCGGCCAGCGTGACAGCGGACCGTGAGTCGGGTGCCGAGTCACTGTGACTGCCCTGTGGCTGAACGGCTTGTGTTTAGCACCTTTCTAGCCTAGATATTGGGGATGAAAAATGGATTTTTTGCCATCAAATCCTACTCCATCGCCGGCCTTACCCTGATCGCAGGGGTGGTGCTCAGCCTCAGTTACGGCGATTGGGACTGGTTTGCCCGCTCCGGTTCCCTGGTGGTCGTGAACGGCATCATCCTGACCTCTCGCCAAATCATCGAGCACATGCATACACTGGGGCTGTGGGCGCGCAGTTCGGCACAGTGCAGCCGTGACTGGGCCAACACCGAGCGCCGCTATCTGCTGCAGGATGATCATCGCAGTCGCTGGCTGAGTGAAAAATATGGCCTCTACATGCTGGTGTTGGGCACCCTGGTATGGGGCTTCGGCGATCTGCCAGGGCGGCTTTGAGTCCTTGTACTACTCCGCCCTGGCGGGAAGCCGTTGCCTGAGTTCACTGATCTCCTTGCGCAACGCGCGAAGCTCCTCGGCCAGTGTGCCGGTATCCTCATGCACTACCTGCTCGATGTGTTCACGCTCTTCATGATCTTCCTGGTGCATGGTTTGCATGGTATCGACGATGATGCCGATAAACAGATTGAGCATGGTGAAGGTGGCGATGAGAATGAACGGAATGAAATAGAGCCAGGCGTAGGGGTAGGATTCCATCACCGGTCGTACAATGCCCATCGACCACGACTCCAGCGTCATGATCTGGAACAGTGTGTACATCGAGCCGCCCACAGAGCCGAACCACTGTGGAAACTCACCGCCGAACAGGCTGGTGGCCATCACCGCGAAGACGTAGAAGATGAGCAGCATCAGCAGGCCGATGGAGGAGATCCCGGGGATGGCGTGCAGCAATGCCTCGACCACAAAGCGCAGCCTTGGGACCATGGAGATCATCCGCAGCACCCGCAGAATGCGCAGTGCCCGCAGCACCGCCAGCGGCCCGCTGGCGGGCACCAGTGCGATACCGACGACGACGAAATCGAAGTTGTTCCAGGCGCGGCGGAAAAAGCCTCCTCCTTGGGCATAGAGCTTGATCAGAATCTCGATGACGAACACTGTGAGGATAAGCTGATCCGCCAACAATAGTAGCTCGCCGACGTTGGCCATGATCTCCCGGGAGGTCTGCAGGCCGAGGATGACCGCGTTGATCACGATAAGCGCGATAATGAAGCTTTGTACCGGCACCGATTCGATCCACTCGCCGGCCCGCCCCCGTAGTGTTGCTGTGGACATGTCACTCTCTCATTAGCTGTTAAGATCAATGGGCGCGGATTATATCACCGGCGTGAGCAGAGGAACCGATCTCACAAGGCGTCGTATCATCGCCGGTGATAGCGGGCCAGTAGCGCCTCTGCCTGGGCTTTGGAGAGGATCTTCCACGGCAGCGGTATAAGGCCGGCCACGCGCCGGCGGTACGCCTGATAGACCTCACCATGGTAGGCGATGAGCTTGCGCTCCTCGAGGCGTGAGCCGATCACCAGGTAGAGGGTCACCAAGGTGTAGATCAGCAGCTGATTGGTCGCAATATCACGGCTCCAGATGATCACCAGGATGAGAAAATACCAGGGATGGCGCACATAACGGTGGAAGGGGGAGATCTGGAAATGTTCCATATCGCGTATTTCATGCACCTTGCCGCGGGCTTGACGCAGCCCCAGAAACTCTCCCATGTCGTAGAGGCGCAGTGAATAGAGCAGGGTGATAGCGGCAATAAGGGCAATGCCGTTGGCAAGGTAGGCGCCGATACCGCGCCACTGCCAGAGCGGCTCCCCCGGATAACGCCAGGCAAGGTAGAGCAGCGGCAACGCCAGCACGACAGCCAGCAGGTTGTAGCTGAGGCGATAGTACGGCAGCAGGGCCGGGCAGCAGCGGGCAACCCGCTGCTTCAGCCACAGCGAGGCGGTCAGCGAGTGCAGAACAAAGTAGGCGACAAATACGCTGGCGATTAACAGTTGTTCCTGGGTCATGGTCTCGTTCCGGCTTGCTTCACTCAAGGATAGATGAGATGGTCCCTGACATTCTACACCGTCCATCTGCGCTAGTGGGCCATGCGGAAAATAGAGTGACACTCAGAGCCCCGCCAAGAAGCCAAGGCAAGGCGCACTCCGCAGGGAATGGCGAGCCCTTTACAAGGAGTGCAACGCGGCATTGGCTTCTTGGC
>JAPHTQ010000051.1 GCA_026196275.1 Gammaproteobacteria bacterium | reverse complement strand
GTGCCGATGGTGGAGGCCACGGCCAGCCTGAGTGAGGCGCTGCTGGAGATGAGTCGCAAGGGGCTGGGCATGACCACCGTGGTCGAACAGGGCAACCGGCTGGTCGGGATCTTCACCGACGGCGATCTGCGTCGCCTGCTCGATCACGGCGAGATATCCATTCACACTATTAAGGTCGGCGAGGTCATGCACCGCAACTGCATCACCGTCAACAGCCAGCAACTGGCCGCCGAGGCGCTGCAAATTATGGATGAAAAGCGCATCAATGCACTGCCGGTGGTCGACAGTGAGGGGCATCTCACCGGCGCCCTCAATATGCACGACCTACTGCGCGCCGGTGTGGTCTGAATCCCCGCGGTGCATTACCCTACTACGAAAACCCGGCGATAAAGAGACAGTGTAACCATGCAGGACATTATGCAAAGGGCGGCCGATACCCGGCTGGTGATCTTCGATGTGGACGGGGTACTGACCGACGGCAGTCTGTTCCTGGGGGACGACGGCCAGGAGTACAAGGCGTTCAACTCCCGCGACGGCCACGGCATGAAAATGCTGCAGGCCAGCGGGGTGGAGATCGGCATCATCACCGGGCGAACCTCTCAGGTGGTAAAGCTCCGCATGGACAGCCTGGGTATCAGGCACCTCTACCAGGGCCAGCAGGAAAAACTGCCGGCCTTCCAGGAGTTGCTGCGCACCCTCTCCCTCTCGCCCGAACAGGTCGCCTATGTCGGTGATGATGTGGTGGATCTGCCGATCCTGATCCGCGCCGGACTGGCCATCGCTGTGCAGGATGCCCACCCGCTGGTCAAACAGCACAGCCACTGGACCACCCCCAGCCGCGGCGGGCGGGCGGCGGCACGCGATGTCTGCGAACTGATCATGCAGGCACAGGGCACCCTTGAGCGTCAGCTCAACAGCTACCTGCAATGAACCGCCGGATGCTCCTGCTGCTTACCCTCACCGCCGTGCTGGCCGCACTCACCAGCTGGCTCTCCGGTCGCAGCAAGGCCCCTTCGCCGCAACAGGGCGAAACGGCGCAGCAGCAACCCGACTACTTCCTGCATGGCCTCAGCGCCACCGTCACCGATAGGCAGGGAAAACCCAGCCACCGCTTGCTCGCCGATTCGCTGTTCCACTACCCGCAGAAGAACGTCACCGAGCTTGAACAGCCCGACATCACCGTGTTTGGTGGAAATAACAACCACTGGCAAGCGCGCGCCGAACAGGGCACGCTGCAAGGGGAAGGCGAGCAAATCCTGCTACAAGGCGATGTCCGGCTGAATCAGCACGGGGAACAGCGCCTGGATCTGCACACCGAATGGCTGCATATCGACATCAACCGCCACTATGCCGAAACCGATGCCGCGGTGTTACTCACCAGTCCCGCCGCCCGGGTAGAGGGTATCGGCATGCAGGCCTATGGCAAGGAACAACGACTGCAACTCCTCTCAGCCGTGCGGGGGTATTATGAAATTGATTAGTGTACTGGCTGCACTGCTCCTGGGCTTGGGCCTGGGCAACACGCTCTGTGCCGCTGAGCAGGGAGCTGGCCCGGTCACGATCGAGGCCGACCAGCTTGAGCTCAACCAGCAAAGCGGTGTCAGTATCTACCAGGGTAATGTGCGCATGCAGCAGCAGACCATGCTATTGCTGGCCGAACGACTTGAGCTGCACAGTGACCAGGGCCAGGTAATATATGCCTATGCCGACGGTTCTCCGGCAGAACTCGAGCACGAGGATCCGCAGACCGGCAAAGTGACCCGGGCGCGGGCCCTGAGGATAGAGTACCGGTTTAGCGATGGACTGCTGGAGCTCAAGGACGATGCCTACCTGTGGCACGCCGGTGACGAGTTCAGCGGCAAGCACCTCATCTACGAAAGTGACCAGCAGGTGGTTCGCGCCTTTGGCGATAAACAGCAGGAGGGCGATGGTCGGGTGAAAGTCATCCTGCAACCGCAAAAGGAGAGCAGCAGTGAGTGACCGTCTGGCTGCCAGCAATCTGGCCAAGAGCTACAAAAAACGTCGCGTGGTCAAGGATGTCTCCATGGAGGTCAACAGCGGCGAGATTGTCGGCTTGCTGGGCCCGAACGGTGCCGGCAAAACCACCTGTTTTTACATGATTGTCGGCCTCATCCCCTGCGATCAGGGGCGCATCCTGCTCGGTTCACACGAGCTGACACGACAGCCGATGGACGAACGGGCCCGACAGGGTATCGGCTACCTGCCGCAGGAGGCCTCGGTTTTCCGCAAGCTCACCACCGCCGAGAACATCATGGCGATCCTTGAGGTGCGTAAGGAGTTGAACGCCGGACAGCGGGGTGAAATACTGGAGTCACTACTGGAAGAGTTCCACATCACCCACATCAGGGACAGCCTGGGGATGAGCCTGTCGGGCGGGGAGCGGCGCCGGGTCGAGATCGCCCGCGCCCTGGCCACCGACCCACGCTTTATTCTGCTGGACGAACCCTTCGCCGGTGTCGATCCGATCTCAGTGGTCGATATCCAGGGCATCATCCAGCACCTCAAATCACGCGGCATCGGCGTGCTCATCACCGACCACAATGTGCGGGAAACGCTGGGCATCTGCGATCGCGGCTACATCATCGGTGAAGGAGAGGTGATCGCCGCAGGGAGTCCCGAACATCTGCTGAGTGACCAACGTGTACGGGATGTCTACCTCGGTCACCACTTTCGCCTCTGAGCGCGCCGCTCAGGTATTCAAAATCTGTGCCATTCCAGAGCAGATCGGTTAAAATCTTCGTTATCATCCCCCAGCGGTATCACCATTCGTATTCATGAAGCAATCACTACAGCTACGCATTGGCCAACAACTGACCATGACGCCGCAACTGCAGCAGGCGATCCGCATGTTGCAGTTGTCGACGCTCGAGCTGCAGATGGAGGTCCAGCAGGCTCTCGACTCCAATCTCATGCTGGAGGTGGTCGACGACACCGATGAGCCCGGTGAGTACGAAAAGGAAGTCGAGTCGCTGCAGCAGGAGCAGGCCGAAGCGCAGGCCGCCGAGGAGAACGGGCAGGAGTACAACGAGCCCGAGCGCCCCATGGAGAGCGACTCCATCCCCGATGAGCTGCCGGTTGACAGTGTCTGGGAAGATATCTACGAATCTGCGCCTGCAGCCAGCTCCGCCCCTGCCGACAGTGGCGAGCGCGACCTTGAGTATGGCGACACCAGTAGCGAAGACCTGCGCCAGCACCTGCTCTGGCAGCTGCACATGACCCCGCTGTCCGAAACCGATATCACCATCGGCGAGGCGATCATCGATTCGGTCGATGACAATGGCTTTCTCAGCAGCAGCCTCGAAGAGCTGCTCTCAGGCCTGCAGCAGCGGGATCCGGAACTGGAACTGGACGAGGTCGAGGCGGTGCTTCATGTCATACAGCACCTCGATCCGCCCGGTGTCGCTGCGCGCGATCTGCGGGAAAGCCTGATGCTGCAGCTGCAAATGCTGCCCCAGGAGACCAAATGGCTGCCTCAGGCACAGACCCTGCTGGCGAAACACTTTGAACTGCTGGCCCGGCGCGACTACACTCAACTCAAGAGGGTAATGAAAGTCAGTGAAGAAGAGCTGACCCGTATTACCCAGCTGATCCAGAGTCTGAATCCGCGACCGGGTGGACATCTCAGCAACAGTCAGCCGGAATATATCGTGCCCGATGTCATCGTGCGCAAAACCAAAGGCAGCTGGAGGGTGGAGCTCAATTCCGATGCCGCACCACGTCTGCGTATTAACCACCACTACGCCAGTCTTATCAAGCAGATGAACAGCACAGACTCGGCCACCTTGAAAGGCCACATGCAGGAAGCCCGCTGGTTCATCAAAAGCCTCCAGAGCAGGAATGAGACCCTGTTGCGCGTTGCCAGCAGTATTGTCGAGCACCAGCGCGCCTTTCTTGAGGAGGGTGAAGTGGCTATGAAACCGATGGTATTGCACGACATCGCCGAAGAACTGGGCATGCATGAGTCCACCATTTCACGCACCACCACCCGCAAGTATATGCATACCCCTCGCGGTATTTTCGAGCTGAAGTATTTCTTCTCCAGTCATGTGGGCACCGCTGGCGGCGGGGAGTGCTCATCCACCGCAATACGTGCCATGATCAAGGAGTTGATCGCGGAGGAGTCACCCGCAAAACCCTTGAGCGACAGCAAGATTGCCAATACCCTTTCCGAACAGGGCATTAATATCGCACGCCGCACGGTAGCCAAATACCGTGAAGCAATGGCTATTGCGCCCTCTAACGAAAGAAAACGCCTGGCCTGAAACAGGCTGACACCAACAAGGAGCTAACCATGCAACTGAATCTGACCGGCCACCATGTCGAAATTACCGATGCGCTGCGCGACTATGTCACCAGCAAACTTGAACGCCTTGAGCGCCACTTCGACCAGGTGACAAACGTCCACGTCATTCTCAGTGTTGAGAAGCTGCGTCAGAAAGCCGAAGCAACCATCAACATGAAGGGCAACAACATCTTCGCCGATTGCGAGGACGAGAACATGTATGCCGCGATCGATGCGTTGATCGACAAACTCGATCGTCAGGTGCGCAAGCATAAGGAGAAGATGACCGATCACCACCGCACCGAAGGCGGTCTCAAAGACCAGCCCTTCGATTGATCTTTAAGACGTTAATCATGCAGGTTTCTGAACTACTCGACACCGACCGTATCAGCTGCAATAACCCTGCAGCGAGTAAAAAACGTGTACTGGAGCAACTCAGCCAGCTGATTGCCGAGAGCCAGCCGGAGCTGTCGCAAATCCAGGTGTTCGATAGCCTGATTTCCAGGGAACGTCTGGGTAGCACGGGTCTCGGCCATGGGGTAGCCATCCCCCATGGCCGGGTCAAGAACAACGACAAAACCGTTGCCGCCGTCGTCAAACTCCAGCAAGGCATCGACTACGATGCGGTGGACAATGCCCCGGTGGACCTATTCTTTGCACTGCTGGTTCCGGAAAACTCAACCGAAGAGCATCTGCAGATCCTGGCACAGCTGGCGCAAATGTTCAGCGATAGCACCTTTGTGGCGAAACTGCGTGCCTCGACCGATGAGCAAACATTGCTGGAGACCCTCCAGGCATGGCAGCCTGATGAGGAGTGATGGAAGAGAGAATCACCCCACAGCAACTCTATGATGCCTGCCACCGGCGTCTGGAACTCGACTGGGTCTACCATCCCACGGGGGAACCGGCGCCCATCGTCCCTTTGCCAACGGGCCAGGATAACCGCTCCCTCATCGGTCACCTCAACTTTATTCACCCTCACCGTATTCAGGTGATCGGCGCCTCGGAAATGGCCTATCTCAAGGGGCTGGGGAAAAACTCCCACAACGATGTCATCCGACAGCTCTTTTCAGCAAGGACAGCGATGGTCATTCTCGCTGACGGGCTCAGTGCAGCGGAAAGCATGCAGCAACGTGCGCGCAAGCAGGGGATCCCCCTGCTACGCTCCACACTGAACAGCAACCGCCTGATCAGCGATATCAGCTTCTACCTGCGCAGTTTGGTTGCAGACACCCAGGTCGTGCACGGTGTGTTCATGGACGTACTCGGTATCGGAGTGCTGCTGACCGGCGAGAGTGCCATCGGTAAAAGCGAGCTGGCGCTGGAGCTGGTCACCCGTGGGCACCGCCTTATCGCCGACGACGCCCCGGTCTTTGTCCGCTCCGCCCCAGGCGTTCTCTCCGGACACTGCCCCGAGATGCTGCAGAACTTCCTTGAGGTACGCGGCCTGGGGGTACTGAATATCCGCGCCATGTTCGGTGATGTGGCAGTCAAGCAACAGATGGAACTGCACCTTATCGTCCACCTTGCTCCGGTCAAGCTGGAGCATCTGCAACAGCTGGACCGCCTCAAGGGTACCCGGCGCAAACGGTTGTTGCTCGAGGTTGAGGTCGATGAGGTGGAGCTGCCGGTTGCCCCCGGACGCAACCTGGCGGTGCTGGTCGAGGCTGCGGCGCGTAACCACATCCTGCACACCAATGGTTACGACGCGGCACAGGATTTCGTCGGCAAACAACAAGAGCTGATGCACGGTGATTCGACATGAGATTACTGATCATCAGCGGCACCTCCGGCGCAGGCAAAAGCGTGGTACTCCATGCGCTGGAGGACGTCGGCTGCTACTGTATCGACAACCTGCCCATGGCACTGCTTCCCGCTGTAGCCAGGGAGCTTACAGAGGCCCGCAAGCATGAATATGACAGCGTGGCCGTCGGCATCGATGTGCGCAATCTGAACAATGATTTTGCCACCTTCCCGGCCTTACTCAAAGACATCGGCCGCACAGGTATCGCCCATGAAGTCGTTTTTGTCGATGCCAGTGATGAGACCCTGATCAAGCGTTTCAGCGAAACCCGTCGCCGCCATCCGCTGACCGGCGACGAGGTCCCTCTGGAGGAGGCCATCCTGCAGGAACGGGGGATGCTGCAACCGCTGATCAGCCAAGCCGACATGCAAATCGATACCACCCGTACCAATGTGCACCAGCTGCGTGATCTGGTACAGAAACGTATTGGCGGCCGACGTAGCTCGGGCATGTCGGTGTTGTTCGAGTCCTTCGGCTTCAAACATGGAATACCGGTTGAGGCGGACTTCGTTTTTGATGTACGCTGCCTGCCCAACCCGCATTGGGAACCCTACCTTCGGGCCATGACGGGATGTGACAGGGAGGTAGCACATTTTCTGGAGAACCATTTCGAGGTCAATCGCATGTTCGATGAAATCAAAAACTTTATCGAATCATGGTTACCGCGATTTGCTGCCGATAACCGCAGCTATCTCACCATCGCTATCGGCTGCACCGGAGGACAGCACCGTTCAGTCTATTTCGTCGAACGACTGTCGAAACATTTTCAAACCCTTCAATACCGGGTCTTGACCCGGCACCGGGAACTCACATGAGCGTATCCCTGCTTATTATCGCGCACGCACCGCTGGGCCGGGCGGTTCTCGATGTCGCACTCAATACACTGGGACAGAACCCTATCAAGGCCGAAGTGCTGGATATCGTCAGGGACACCGAGCCTGATATTTCCAAAATTCAGGCACAGCGTCTGGTCGAGGAACTCGATGAGGGGGACGGCGTGCTGGTGCTCACCGACATCTATGGCTCGACTCCCAGCAATATCGCCTGCGCCTTGCTGGAAAAAGAGAACGTCCGTATCGTCACCGGCATCAACCTGCCCATGCTGTTCAGGGTCATGAACTACGCTCAACTGGATCTTGACGGGTTAACGGAAAAGGCGGTAAGCGGTGGTCATGATGGGATTATGCTGCACGATCCACTTTGCCCTACGGATCAATACCGCCATGCTTGACAAGGAGATCACCATCGTCAACAAGCTGGGCCTGCACGCCCGCGCCGCGGCCAAATTTGTCAATCTGGCCTCAGGTTTTGAGAGCGAAATCAATATCAGCCGCAATGGGCGCACCGTTAACGGCAAAAGCATTATGGGTGTAATGATGCTTGCCGCAAGCTGTGGTTCGGCGATCAAACTGTCAGTCTCCGGCAAGGATGAGCAGGAAGCGCTGCGGCAACTTGAGCAGCTGATAGAAGACCGTTTCGGTGAAGAAGCGTAAGGGGCAATAGCAGGACCGTCGGTGCCCCGACAGAACCACCCCGACACCCGTAGGCGACAGGAGGTGGATAGGTGCCACTTTCACTATCAGGCATCGCTGTTTCCAGAGGCATTGCCATCGGCAGGGCCCGGCTACAGCAGCATGGACAAATGGACATCGTCGAATATGTGCTGCCACTGGCACATATTGATGATGAAGTGCGTCGCTTCGAACAGGCCGTAGCCGCCGCACGACGCCAGCTTGAAACCCTCCGCGCCAAAATCCCTGCAGATACCCCGCAGGATATCGCCGCATTTATCGATACCCACTTGCTGATGCTCGATGACAGTATGCTCTCCAGCATACCGGCCGAGCTGATTCGCCAGCACCGTTGCAATGCCGAGTGGGCCCTCAAACTGCAACAGGATGCCCTGGTCCAGGCATTCGATGCCATGGATGATCCCTACCTCAGAACCCGCCGCGACGATGTCGAGCATGTGGTACAACGCATCCAGCGGATCCTGCAGCATGCCGAGCAGCAGCCCGGGGCGGTGGAGATCGACGGCGAGGAGGCCAGGGTAGTGGTGGCTGTCGATCTCTCCCCCAGCGATATGGTGTTGCTACAGCAGCACAATGTCGCGGCCATTGTCACCGAACGCGGCGGGCCACTCTCCCATATGGCGATTATGGCGCGCAGTCTCGGCATCCCGGCTATCGTTGGCGTGCATCATGTTCACCAGTACATTCGCGATGGTGAGCCGGTGGTCGTTGATGCCAATAACGGTGCCTTGCTCTGCGGTCTCGAGCAAAAGGATATTGCACAGTTCACGCGCGCCCGGCGCAGTGAGCGTAAGGCCAGACGCGAACTTGGCAAGCTCAGAGACGAAGCCTCATGCACCCTGGACGGCACCGAGATCACCCTGCATGCCAACATCGAATTGTACGAGGACATTGCGGCCATGCGTCGCGCCGGTGCCCACGGCGTTGGCCTCTACCGCACCGAATTTCTCTACATGAATCGTGCGACTCCCCCCGATGAAGAGGAGCAGCTGCGTGTCTATCGTAGCACCATCAGGCGGTTGCAAGGTGCCCCGCTCACCATACGCACCCTGGACCTGGGTGCCGACAAAGGGGTCAGCAACGATAGCATCAGCTGTAGCAACTCCGCACTGGGGTTAAGGGCGGTACGTCTGTGTCTGAAGGAGCCTGAGCTGTTTCGCCCCCAGCTCCGCGCGATTCTGCGCGCTTCTGCCTACGGTCCGGTCCGCCTGCTAATTCCCATGCTGACCAATCTCGGCGAACTGCGCCAAGTACTGGAACTGGTCGATGAGCTGAAGAGAGAGTTAACCCGCGAGAAAAAACGTTTCGATACCCAGATCCCCTTGGGCGGCATGATCGAGGTCCCCGCGGCAGCTATCTGCGCCGACATGTTTGCACGAAAACTGGATTTCTTCTCCATAGGCACCAACGATCTGATGCAGTATACCCTGGCCACAGACCGGATTGATGAGACGGTGAGCCACCTGTTCGATCCCCTGAATCCCGGCGTGCTGCGGCTGATCGAAGGTGTGATCAGAATGGGGCACGAAGCCGGGATTCCCGTTGCCATGTGCGGGGAGATGGCCGGTGATCCCTCGCTGACCCGCCTTCTGCTGGCACTGGGACTCAGGGAGTTCAGTGCCCCACCCTCCACGCTGCTGGAGGTCAAACACATTATCCGAAACAGTGACATCGGCCAGCTGCAGCGTGAATTCGGGGACTTGCTTGCCAGCCATGACGGCGACCGGCTGGAGCGCAAACTCGCCGAACTTAATCACAATCATAAAAATTTCATCTTCGATTAAAGGCCGCCTTATTCCCACGCCCCTATCCGCTTGTTACACTCTAAAGATGTGATAAAGGGGCGACCATGGCTGACGCAGCAGAAAAAGATACCGCGCACGATCGGCTTAATAATCTGCAACTTGCGCTGCAGCAGGATGATATAGCCCAGGTCCGCCTGATACTTCACGAGCTGCATCCTGCAGAAATCGCCCTGCTGCTCGAATCCCTGCCGCATGAACAGCGCACCATCGTCTGGGATCAAGTCGACCCCGCCTTCGACGGTGACATACTCCTCTACGTCAACGACAACCTGCGTGCCAGTCTCATTCGCGACATGGAGTCGCACGAACTGGTCGCCGCCGCCGAAAGCCTCGCCCCCGACGACTTGGCCGACCTGTTGCCGGAGATGCCTGAGGATGTCATCCAGCAGATCCTGCAAAACCTGGATGAGCAACACCGTGAGCGGCTCGAGGCGGTACTCCCCTATCCAGAGGATACAGCCGGCGGTCTGATGAACGTCGATACCATCACCATCCGGGCTGATATCAGTCTGGAGGTGGTGATGCGCTATCTGCGTTTCATCGGCACGCTGCCGGAGACCACCGACAGTCTGATGGTAGTTGACCGTGAAGGGAAATATCTCGGCCTGTTACCACTGACCACATTGCTGACAGAAAACCCTGCGGCGAGCGTCGGCAAGGTCATGAATCGCGACATCGACGGCATCGGTGCCGATACCCCGACACAGGAAGTGGCTACCCTGTTCGAACACCGCGATCTGGTTACCGCACCGGTGGTGGACGAGAGTGGAAAACTGCTAGGCCGCATCACCATCGATGATGTGGTCGATGTTATCCGCGACAAGGCCGATCACGACTTTATGGGTATGGCTGGTTTGACCGAAGAGGAGGACATCTTCGCCCCGGTGATCACCAGCAGCCGGCGCCGTGCAGTGTGGCTGGGCATCAATCTGCTCACCGCTCTGCTCGCCTCCTGGGTGATCGGCCTTTTTGAGGCCACCATCCAACAGTTGGTGGCGCTGGCAGTTCTGATGCCGGTAGTTGCCAGCATGGGCGGCATCGCCGGCAGCCAGACCCTGACTCTGGTGATCCGTGCCATGGCGCTGGGTCAGGTCAGCAGCAGCAATGCACGACGTTTGCTTAACAAGGAACTGACTGTCGGCCTGCTCAACGGCATAATCTGGGCGGTAGTCCTCGCACTGGTGGCTGGCTTCTGGTTCAACAACGCCGCGCTGGCGCTGGTCATCGGTGCAGCGATCGTAATCAACCTCTTTATCGCTGCACTCAGCGGTGCCACCATACCGCTGATGCTACGCAAGGTGGGAGCCGATCCGGCCCTGGCCGGCAGCGTGGTACTCACCACCGTCACCGATGTGATCGGTTTTTTTGCCTTCCTCGGCCTGGCCGCCCTGTTCCTGGTATAAGCGAATGTCCAACGACCAACACGATAAAGAGGAGGACGAGGAGATCATCCTCGCCAGTAAAAGCCAGTTGAAACGGGAGAGTCACGCCCTGCAGACGCTGGGCGAAGAGCTGGTTGAACTGCCTGCCGCAAAACTGGCAAAAATTCCCATGCCCGAGGAGCTTGCCGATGCCGTTGCCCTGGCACGCAAGATCAAGGCAAGGGGCGGGCGCAAACGCCAGTTGCAATACATCGGCAAGGTAATGCGCAAAATCGACCCTGCGCCTGTTCAGCAGGCCCTGGAGGGGCTCAAGGTTAACTCGGCCCGGGAGACTGCCCGACTGCACAAGCTTGAACAGTGGCGCGACCGGTTGGTGAGTGAAGGGGATGAGGCGCTGGCCGAATTACTGCAGGCGTTCCCCGGTGCCGACCGGCAACACCTGCGCCAGTTGATGCGCAATGCACAGCGCGAGTCCAAGCAGAGCAAACCGCCCAAGTCGGCCCGCGAACTGTTTCGCTACCTGCGTGAATTAGAGTAATTCACCGCAAAGGCGCGAAGACAAAGAGAAAACGCGCCTTTGCGGTGAAACAGCTACTGCGGCAGGCCGCAGGCGATCTTGCGGTGCTCCAGCACCGGGAAGCTGCGGCGCATGTCGTGCAGGCGGCCAAGGTCGATATCGGCGACCACCACACCGGAACCCCGTGATAAGCTGTCCAGCGCCACTCCCCACGGGTCGACAATCATGCTGTGGCCGTAGGTCTCCCTGCCATTGGCATGGTAGCCGCCCTGCGCCGCCGCAATCATATAGCACATATTTTCAATGGCACGGGCCCGCACCAGGGTATCCCAGTGCGCCTTGCCGGTAATCGCGGTAAAGGCCGCGGGCAGGGCAAACAGTTCAGCCCCCTCCTCGCTCATACGGCGGAACAGGCCGGGGAAACGCAGGTCATAACAGACCGCCAGGCCAAGCTTGCCGAACGGGGTGTCCAGCACCGCGATACGGTTACCCGGCTCGATGGTCTCCGACTCATTATAACGTTCGTTGCTTTCGGTGATTTGGACGTCGAAAAGATGGATCTTGTCGTAACGGGCAACCCTGTTACCCTTGTCATCGAAGACCAGACAAGCAGCGTTGATCCGGTCAGGATCATGTGCCGACAATGGAATGGTCCCGCCCACCAGCCAGATATCGTACCTGGCGGCCTGTTCGGCAAGGAAATCCTGTATCGGGCCACTGCCATCGGCCTCACGGATCTTTACCTTGTCATACTCGGTCATACCCATGATGGCAAAGTTTTCCGGCAGCACCACCAGCTTTGCCCCACCCTCGGCTGCCTGTTTGATCAAACGGGCAGCCTCCAACAGATTGGCATTCACATTCGGGCCTGAGGCCATCTGGACGGCGGCAACACGACTCACAAGTCTTCTCCTATGGGTCTGGGTTTGATTATTCTGCGACCCGGATCTGGATATGATCGGCCGTCCCGCTACCCGGGACCCTTTCGATTCGATCCGATTCCAGCCCCAGCGCCACTAGCCAGGACTGCAACTCCTCAGCCCACAACACCCCTTCGTCTCCTCCGGGATAGCGGATCTGAAGACGGGTTGTGGGAACACGCTGGAGTTGCTCGATGGCGGCAACCAGTGCAGGCTGGCGCACCAGCCAGTCACCGTGGCGGGGCCGTGACCACTCCGATGCCGAGATCTCCCAACTCTCCCCGAGAGCCTGAAAGGCAGGGCTCAACATCAGCAAGAGGACACAAATTCGCTTCAACATATCGACCGGCATAATACCATTTTTGACGCAGCATGGCAGCATCATTACTCGCCCCCGTCCTGCAATCTCAGAGGTGCGAGCCGCTTGATCTCCGGCTTGTCCCAGCTCCCCGTGATTCTATAGCGGGTCATCGTCGCCTCCTCGATATCACTCTTGAACACCTTCTGCAGTAACAGCAACGCCGCAGCCACCTGGGGGCCCCAGGCCAGGGCACCGGCCACCGAGACTGTACCACTGACATTGGGCACCACCATCACCAGTTGTTCAAAATCACGCACGATCAATCCGGTCCTACCGGTCACCAGCATATCCGCCGGTGTGGACTTCAGTAACATATTGTTGGTATAGACACTGCCTTGACGGATATCGATATCCCCCTTGATCGAGGTAAACTGGAGCCCCTTACCGGACAGATCACTGAAATCGAGGAACAGACGCCGAGGCAATGCCTCCAGGCTGAGCAGCCCAAGCAGTTTACCCGCCCCCGACTTGACCTCCACGATGGTTCCATCTTCAATCACTACCGGACCTTTCGCTTCGAGGTCCTGCAGGGAAAAGTCCAGCGGTGACCCGGGCCACTTCGCCTTTACACTGGCACGGGTTTCACCGTCCCGGATGACCGAGGCAATGCCCAGATCACCAAGCATATTGCCAAGATTGCCACTGACCAGTTCAAGGCTCATATGGGTCTGCCCCCCATAACTCCAGCGCCCCTCCCCCGTGAGCGTAAAATGGGGGGCTGTCACCGAAATATCCTCAAAACGGGCACCCCGCTGCTCCGGTTCCACCCGCAGGGATACCTCGCCAAAGGGCATCCCCTGATAGGCAAAATCCCTGATATGCAGATCGACTCGGGGGAGGCTCTGCAGACCATTCCCCTTGCCTCTACCAGTATCCGGAGACCGGATATGCAGGCGCTGCATCCTTACCTGAAACGGGAGTGCGCGCGTGCTGTCAGCGCCAGAGGTGAAGTGCTGAAACAGCTCCTCCCATTGCGCCGATTCAAACAGATCAATCGAACCGCTGATATGGATGGCTTCCTGTTCAGGGAGCTGCGGCGCACGCCCATCACCAAAGCGCACTGCCAAACGCTGCAGTCGCCCCATCACCCCATCCTGCTGCGAAACCCATTGCAAGACACTACCGTAGCCAACCGAGCCATGCCCCGCCCCTTCTCCGGCCAAACCAAGGGAAAACGACAGGGGGCGAACCACATCCGCCTCTTTGTTCATCGGTGCCGGCAGATTAACCGCCATCCCCTCAAGACTGGAGTAGATATCCAGTTCAGCGCCGCCCTGCTCCCCCGGTGTCAGGGTCAACCGTGCCTGCCAGTCGCTCTCTCCCTCAATCCTTTCCAGCAGCGGGGATTTGAACGCTTCACGCAGTGCACTGGCAGAGACGTGACCCTGCAGTGCCACGACAGTGGCTCCCATGGCACGCTGTTCGGCGACATCGGTAAAGACCGTGACGCTGGCCGGATGTCCATAGATCCTTGTAACGATATTCGTGGCGTTGAAGTGCCGCTCGCTGAACTGCAGAAGGCCGTTTACCTCCTTCAGTTCGAGTCCGTCGAAAACCTCCAAGCGGTTATTCCTGAACTCAACCTGCCCCTCAACCTTCAGTGGTGACTCGGCCTTGACTCGCGAAGAGAGTGGGATCGACAGCGCCAACCGAACCGGAGTGCTCCCCTCACCCGCCATCCGGTCCAGAACATCGCTCGCGGTCTCTGCCAGCGGCGACTCCCGGAGAAAACGCAAGGCGTCGCCGGCAGAGGCGTCCACCTCCCCCTCCAGCTCCAACACGGGGTGACGGAAACGGCGGATCCTGACGCGGGTGGGACCGACAGCAGAGCGGTAAATACGGGCCGAGCGGGCAGCGATCTCCATCCCCAGGCCGGTGAATCCCACCTCGGCACTGATTGCCTCAAGCCGAGGCCAGCCGGCCATGTAATCCAGTGCCACATCCCGGGTATCGAAACGCACCTCAAGACGCCCTGTTTCATTATGCAACAGTGATTTATCCAGCCGGCCATGCAACAACAGCGAGCCACTCTCCACCCTGCCACTGAGAAACGCCCGGTTTAGCCATCTCACCGTCGCATCAGGCATGATTTTCACCGGCAGGTAGTCGGGAACCGCCGGTGCACGCCCCTCACCGAAGCGTCCGGCCAACGCAATCAGCGGCTCCTCGCCAGGCTGCAGCTGCAACGACATATCCAGGCTCAGGCTGAGATCGTCATTAATCACCGCAAAGCGCTCTGTCAGTACTCGCCAGCCCTCGCCGCGCCGACTCACCTGTACACGTCCACTGGTATTTTCCAGTCGAAGGGGCTTGGCGAAGAGTGACGGCAGATCGACAGCGAGTCCGGTGGTGTCGACATCCACAAGCGCGTGAGCGCCATCGAACCGCAGCCGTCCATTCAGCCCTTCGAATCCGGGCAGCCTGCCGGTGGCGGCCAAGCTGACACCGCGAACCGAGGCGAGCAGTTGCGCCACCGCCCCCTGACGCAACTCCAGGCGCAGGGTCTCAAGTCGGCCTGAAGGGTTCATGGTCAGCAGCTGCTCACGCTGTACCGCATCCAGTCCAGACCACTGGGCGGCAAAGGCCACCAGCGGCTCGATCTCTAGATTGATAGCCCGCACGCTAGCGCCGCCATCCTGTTGCTGCAGCTGCAAGCGGAACGGCTCAGCCTCTTTCCCTCTCTCCTGCAGCAGCGCCTTTTGCAGTTGCAGCTGCCAACTCCCGGCGCCCTTTTGCAGTTGAAACTGGCCAGCCAACCGCTTAATGGGCAACGCCGCCCCACTGCGGTCCGCCACAGTCAGATCAGCAAGATCGAGTTCTCCCTCCGCCTGCTCCAGCGCTCCTTCTTGCCAGTAACTCCACAGCTGCAGATCGATACTTCCTTGCTGAAAACTGAAGCCCTGGATGTCGATCTCCCTGAGCCACGGGGCCGGCTTCAGTTTCGCGGTCTTCAGGTACATCTCACCGACCCAGTCCCGGCGATCCAACAGGTTGCCCTGAATATCCAGCGCAAGGCGCAACTCTTCACCCAGTTCTTCGGGGAGTGTCATCGAGGCATTAAGCCGATGGCGACTGCCCAGGTTCTGCAGCTCCAGGTTAACCCCTTCGAAAAGAATATCGCGCCCGGTTTTACGGTTTTGCCAGATAACACGGCTCCCTTCCAGCGCCAGCCTGGACTGGCTCAGGAACCAGGCACCCAGGGCACCACCGGCTTGCCCGTTGCCCGCCTGCTGCGAGGCGGCCATACCCTGGATCACAAAGCTGTCATCGGGTTGCTGGATCACCACGATGTTGGCGTCGCTGACCGTCAAATCGATGATCGGCGACAACTGTCGCAGTGAGGCGAGGGGATTGAGGGCGATGGCAATTTGCGAGAAGTGGGCGAGCGGCTCCCGGCTGCTCTCCTCGCGCAGCGAGACGTCATGCAGCAGGATGCTGGGTTTGAAACCCACCAGCTGTGCATCCATGCTGGCGATGGTCACCGGCTGCCCAAGATAGTCACCGGCGAGCTGTTCAAACCGCTCCCGGTATTCACTCACCGCACTGATGCTCAGCCGCGCCACCGTCACCACGACGGCCAGGGTCACCAGCAGCCCGACTGTGCTGTACCAGATAAAGCTTTTCAGTCGTGAGACGTGGCGCATGGGAACCTGGTCAAAGTTGATCCGTTGTCATTCATTAAACACGGGTAACCACTCACCCCCGAAAGCTAACCGCCAAGGCGCGGCTGTGACTTACATCAAAACCACATCGAACTGTTCCTGGGTATAGAGCGTCTCGACCTGGAAGTTGATTGGACGGCCGATGAACTCCTCCAGTTCCGCAACACTGGTGGACTCCTCATCCAGCAACAGATCCACCACCTCCTGTGAAGCCAGTACCAGCAGCTGCTGCGCATCATACTGGCGCGCCTCGCGCATGATCTCCCGGTAGATTTCGTAACAGACGGTCTCCGGTGTTTTCAGTGTGCCACGCCCGTTACAGGTAGGACAGCACTCACACAACACATGCTCCAGACTCTCACGGTTGCGCTTGCGCGTCATCTGCACCAGCCCTAGCGAGGAGACCTCACTGATATGCGGCTTGGCATGATCCCGCTCCAGCGCCTTCTCCAGTGCCCGCAGCACCTGGCGCTTGTGCTCCTCATCCTCCATATCGATAAAGTCGATAATGATGATGCCGCCCAGGTTGCGCAACCGCAGTTGCCTGGCAATGGCCTGCGCCGCCTCCAGGTTGGTCTTGAAAATGGTCTCTTCCAGATTGCGGTGACCGACAAAGGCGCCGGTGTTGACATCGATAGTGGTCATCGCCTCGGTCTGATCGATAATCAGGTAGCCCCCTGACTTGAGCTGTACTTTCCGTTCCAGCGCTTTCTGGATCTCATCATCCACGCCGTAGAGATCAAAGATCGGTCGCTCGCCGGAATAGTGTTCGATGCGCCCGGCCAGAGCTGGAATAAATTTACTGGCAAAGCGGTGCACCTTGGTAAAGGTCTCGCGCGAGTCGATCCGGATCTTCTCAATATCGGCATCGGCCAGGTCACGCATGGTACGCATCACCAGCGGCATATCCTCGTGGATCAGGCGCATCTCACCCTCGCTACTCTTCACCCGCTCCTGGATTTCAAGCCATAGCTTGTTGAGGAAGACCACATCCTTCTCCAGCGCCTCACGACTGGCGCCCTCCGCCGCGGTTCGCAGGATAAAGCCGCTCTCACCAAGTCCCTCGGCGCAGCCCCGGATGATCTCCTTGAGCCGTTCACGCTCCTCTTCCGCCTCAATACGCTGGGAGACACCGATATGTTTGCTTCCCGGCATAAAAACCAGAAAACGTGAAGGGATGGAGATATGGGTAGTCAGCCTTGCACCCTTGGTGCCCAGTGGATCCTTGACCACCTGCACTACGATCTCCTGCCCCTCACGCAACAGGGTATTAATCTGCTCAACGCAGCGCTCACTACTATCGCCGTTATCCTGTTCACAATGAACATCCGAGGCATGTAAAAAGGCGGTACGCTCCAGCCCCACATCGACAAAGGCCGCCTGCATCCCGGGCAACACACGGCACACCTTGCCGCGGTAGATATTACCGACCAGTCCGCGCCGGCGTGCACGCTCAATGTGCACCTCCTGCAGCATCCCGTTCTCGACAAAGGCGACACGGGTCTCCTGCGGCGTGATATTGATTAACAGCTCTTCACTCATTCGGAAACCTTTTTCCTCTTCCCCATCGCCCAAAACGATTATTAGAAACTCATCATCCCTTAATCACAGAGATACCAAATTGACTCATCAGCTCTGCCGTCTCGAAAAGCGGCAACCCCATCACCCCTGAATAACTCCCCTCGAGCCGTTCAACAAAAGCGGCGCCCTTGCCCTGGATGGCATAGCCACCGGCCTTGTCGGCAGGCTCGCCGCTGGCCCAGTAGGCACGCGCCTCATCCAGGCTAATGGCGCGAAACTGCACCGTGCTGACGCTCAGCCGGGTCTGCTCCTCGCCATCATGCCCGACCATCGCCACGCCGCTCATTACCTGATGGCGCTCGCCCGCCAGCTGGATCAGCATGGCAAGCGCCTCCTCCTCATCCTTCGGCTTGCCCATGATCGCGCCCT
The DNA here is from genome assembly GCA_026196275.1 of Gammaproteobacteria bacterium. Taxonomy (GTDB): domain Bacteria; phylum Pseudomonadota; class Gammaproteobacteria; order Thiohalomonadales; family Thiohalomonadaceae; genus JAPHTQ01. Next base: position 39,203 of record JAPHTQ010000051.1, on the reverse strand, counting down.
GAAACACTACCGTAGTATCGGCGCCCAGTACCGGTCGGCTATCGTCAGCAGACAGCTGTACAACACCCGCACGCGCCTTCTCCAGCGCCAGCCGCAGCACATACACCTCGGGCACCTCGCCATCAAGTGGATGCTCCGGTACCTCTGCCGACAACAGCTCATAGCGAATCCCGAGCTGCTCCAGCAACTCCCGACGCCGCGGCGACTGCGAAGCGAGATAGATGTCGAATGATTTATTCATAATCCAAAACCTTTTAACGCAAAGGCGCGAAGACGCAAAGGGCGCAAAATTTTTAAAGCCGTTCAGACGATTTGCGAAATTGCGATGCAAAACAACCAATCTGAAATACTACTCACCCAGAAAACCCACTGCCTGTCTCTGAAAGCGAATACGCTGTAAAAACATTCTCACTCCGTCAATTAATTTTTATCTTTCTTCGCGCCCTTTGCGTCTTTGCGCCTTTGCGTTGAATTGGTTTTTCTATCGATGGTACGGATGTCCCTTGATGATACTCCAGGCGCGGTAGAGTTGTTCGGCGACGACGATGCGCACCAGCGGGTGCGGCAGGGTCAGCGGCGAGAGCGACCAACGCTCCTCGGCCTGCCCACTGAGGGAGGGTTCGATCCCTTCGGGCCCGCCCACCAGTAGCGCCACATCACGCCCCTCACCCATCCATGCCTCCAGTCTTTTGGCCAGCTGCTCAGTGGTCCAGGCCCTGCCCTTGACCTCCAGTGCCACTACACGCGCTCCCTTTGGGATCGCCGCGGCCATCTTCTTCCCCTCCTGGCGCATCAGGCGGGCGAGGTCGGCGTTCTTGCCACGTTTGCCGGCGGCGACCTCCTGTAACACCAGCGAACACTCCTGCGGCAGTCGCTTGGCATATTCCGCATAACCCTGCTCGACCCAGTCCGGCATGCGGCTGCCGACGGCAATCAGCTGGATCTGCATTCAATCGTTGCCCGACGCCCCGCCCGGGGCATCCTCACCCCAGAGCTTCTCCAGATTATAGAAATCGCGGGTCTCAGGCAGCATCACATGCACTACCACATCCCCCAAATCCACCAGTACCCAGCTGCTCTCCTGCTGCCCCTCCATTCCCAACGGCTGCACGCCACTGGCCTTGGCCTTCTCCACCACGCTGTCGGCCAGCGCCTTGACCTGTCGGCTGGAGTTGCCGCCGACGATCACCAGAATGTCGGTCACGCTGGATTTGTCGCGTACGTCCAGAATTTTGATATCAACACCCTTGCGATCCTCCAGGGCATCCACCACCAGCTCTTTCAATTGTTCTGTGTTCATCTAAACCCTTCGGTTAAAAGTAAAGCTTCTGTTGCTGAATATAGTGCCAGACATCGTCCGGCAACAGATAACGGGCACTGCGACCCGCGCCGATACGCTCGCGCACCACGGTGGCAGAGATGGCCAGCTGAGTCACCGGCTGCAGCAGGACAGTGCCTGCCGGGCCGGCACGCAGCGCCGCCACATCCTGTTGCCGGTGCTGCGCCATAAGCGTACCAAGCTCACTACGCACGCTTCTCTTGTCCAGTTGCCAGCCTGGCCGGTGGGCAACCACGATATGCGCCAGTGACAGCAACTCCCGCCAGCGCTGCCAACCGGGTAGGCCGAGGAAGGCATCCACACCGAGACAGAGGCATAACGGCGTGTCTCCCAGCTCTTTACGCAGTGAACTCAGGGTATCGACCATGTAGGAGGGGCCACTGCGGTTGAGTTCACGTTCATCGATCTCGAGCGCCGGCTCAGTGGACACCGCCAGGCGCAACATCGCCAGCCGTTGCCCGACACTGGCCAGCGGCTGGGGCCGATGCGGCGGCACCGAACAGGGCACCAACCGCATCTGTTGCAGTGACAGCTGCTCGTAAAGCTCCAGAGCAGGGCGCAGGTGACCGAAATGAACCGGATCGAAGGTGCCGCCGAAAATTCCGACCGGTGCCGGCAACGTTTGTGCCATCACTCACCAGCGCCCTGTCGCGGGGCAAAGCGCCAGATCGCCGCCACCACGGCCACCACTACTGCCATCAACAGCAGCAGCCATCCCACCGAAAGCCCCTCCCCACCGCGTGCTTTCGCACCCTCAACGATTGAGGGCGGCACCGATTGAGTAGGCGCCGACTTCGGTTGATCCGGGGCTTGATAGTCGAGAACCTTACGCGACATACTACTCATCTGCTGCTCCAGACGGGCCAGCCGCTCCTTCAGCTGGCGATTGCGCTGTTCAATCTCGCTATTCTCCTGCGCCAGTTGCCGCAGCTGCTGTTCCAACACCCGCTGTTCCGACTGCTCTCGCTGCACGGCTCTCCGAGTCGCTGTTCTGCGCGCCTCGTGCTCGCGCACCGTGGAAAACACCTCCGCATCGCTCAACTGATAGAGCTCCTCCTCACTCGGTACCCGCAGTCGCACACCGCTCTTGAGATTATTGATATTATCCCGGTAGAACGCTGAGGGGTTGGCGCGGTAGAGGGCAACCATCATGTGCATATAGCTGCGGTTACTCTCCTTGCTCAAGCGGACGGCAATACTATCGAGCGATTCATTCTCGGCCACCTCGACATACAGGGGAGTGCTGTCTGTTTCACCCGAACTCTGCGATGCGATGCGGAAACGCCGCTCCATCTCTCCCTGGGGCCAGCGAATGTGGAGCAGCACGATCGCCTCCTCACCCCGCCAGGGCTGTTCGCCGAACAGCTGGATCTGTCCGTGCCCCTCCCCCTTGGCCAGCAGCGCGATCTGCAACCCTTGCAACAATCCGGGCCGCTCCAGTTGCTGCAGGGCATAGCGCTCAGGAGAGGCCACATCGACCCGCAGTACGCCCAGTGACTCCTCCGGTTCAAGGCGCACAGCGATGTTCGCCTGCAGCGGCTCACCCGGCGCACTCCTGAGTACCAGATCCCCGAGGGTCAACGCCTCGACTGGAGACGCCAGAGACAACAGCAGCAGTATGAACGGCACCGCAATTGAAGAATATCGTCTGCTACGCCACACCATGATGACCGCCGCTACTGCTGTTTCGCTCCCCGCGCCCCATCACTTACTGGCGGATATGGCCATCGCCGAAGACGATGTATTTCTGCGAGGTCAGCCCCTCCAGTCCCACCGGACCACGGGCATGGATCTTGTCGGTAGAGATACCAATCTCCGCTCCCAGGCCGTACTCAAAACCGTCGGCAAACCGGGTCGAGGCATTGACCATCACCGAACTGGAGTCAACCTCGGCGAGAAAACGCCGGGCGTGGGTAATGTTCTCGGTAACGATGGCCTCGGTGTGACCCGAGCTGTGCCGCTGGATGTGTTCAATCGCCTCATCCAGCCCCTTGACCACGCGAATGGAGAGGATCGGCGCCAGATACTCGGTATCCCAGTCCTCTTCAGTGGCGGCAATCGACCCGGCGATCAGTCGTTGGGTAGTCTCACAACCGCGCAGCTCCACACCCACCTCCTGGTACATCCTGCCCAGCTCGGGCAGTACCGCCTCGGCCACCTCTTCGGAGACCAGCAGGCTCTCCATCGCATTGCAGACGCCGTAGCGATGGGTCTTCGCGTTAAAGGCGATCTGCGTGGCCTTCTCCAGGTCCGCCTCGGCATCGATGTAGACGTGGCAAACCCCGTTGAGGTGCTTGATCACCGGCACGCGGGCCTCGGCACTGATGCGCTCGATCAGTCCCTTGCCACCGCGCGGCACGATGACGTCGACATATTCGGTCATGGTGACCAGCTCACCCACCGCGGCGCGGTCAGTGGTCTCCAGCACCTGTACCGCGGTGGTCGGCAGCCCGGCCTTCTCCAGGCCGGCCCGGATACAGGCGGCGATGGCCTGATTGGAGTACGCCGCCTCCGAGCCGCCGCGCAGGATCGCCGCATTGCCCGATTTCAGGCACAGTGCCGCCGCATCCGCGGTGACGTTGGGACGCGACTCATAGATGATGCCGATCACCCCCAGAGGAACCCGCATCTTACCCACCTGAATGCCCGAGGGGCGATAGGTCATCTCCGCGATCTCGCCCACCGGATCGGGCAACGCGGCAATCTGATGCAGCCCCTGTGCCATGGCGGCGATGCGTTCGCGGTTGAGTTCCAGCCGATCCAGCAGCGCCTCGTCCAGACCACGCTCACGTCCGGCAGCCAGGTCATTGCTATTGGCCTCGATAATTCGCTCAGCGTTCCACTCCAGCTCGGCGGCGATCGCCAGCAGAGCGGTGTTCTTGGCATTACTGTCGGCGCGGGCTATTGCACGTGAAGCGGCGCGTGCCTGCTGACCGACCTGTTGCATGTACTGTTTGATATCCACGTCAAACCCCTTAACTGAGTTCCAAGATGAAAGTTCAAAGTTTAAAGAGTCGGCGGATTCGGCTTTGAACTTTGAACTTGCGACTTTGAACTGCCTTAAACCGTCCTAACCCCGGCCATCAATAACGCTAATTGTAACAACTCATCCCAGGGGTTGCCCGGCTCAATGCCCTTGATCATGCGGTCGATACGTCCGGCGCGGCGCAGCAGCAGTTGCCAGCGCCTGAGATTATGACGCTGCAGGCCCGCCCGTACGGGCCCCTTGCGCTTGTTCCACACCCTGTGCTCTTCCAGCAGCGGCTCAATCCCCGCACCGCGTTCGAGGGCATCGGCCATCCGCACCAGCGCGCGCAACTCGCGCAGCAGCGCCCACAGTAGCAGGATCGGCTCCACCCCTTCGCCACGCAGCCCCTGTATCACCCGGCTGGTCCTGGGCACATCGCCGAGCAGGGCGGTATCCACCAGCTCGAAGATGTCGTAGCGGGCACTGTCGGCCACCCCCTCCTCCACCTGACCGGCGTCGATGGCGGTTTCACCGTAAAGCAGCAACAGCTTCTCTACCTCCTGTGCCGCGGCGAGCATATTGCCCTCCACCCGCTCGGCCAGCAACTGGGTCGCCTCGGCTGTCGGTTGCATGCCGCGCGCGCGCATGCGTTGCGTCACCCAGCCGGGCAGGGCCTGGGGCTCAACCGGCCAGAGCGCCAGGGTCACCCCGACCCTCTCCAGCGCCTTATACCATTTGCTGTTCTGCGCACTGCGATCGAGTTTGCTGCTGGTGATCAGCAACAGCGTATCCGGTGGGGGATTGGCGGCATAGTCACTGAGGGCCTTGCTGCCCTCCTTGCCCGGCTTGCCGCTTGGCATCCGCAGTTCGATCAACCGTTGTTCGGCAAACAGCGACAGGGTGTCGGTAGCGGCCAGCAGGCTGCCCCAGTCGAAACCGGGCTCCACCTGCAGCACCTCGCGTTCGCCAAAGCCCAGCTCACGGGCACGCCGGCGGATCGCATCGCCCGCCTCCATCAGCTGTAAAGGTTCGTCACCGCTCAACAGGTAGAGTGGCTGCAGTCCCTGCTGCAGATGGGAGCTCAGTTTATCGTAATAGAGCTTCATTCCTTGGCCGGCTCAGGATCCCGGCTCAGGCTCTGCGCCTGACGCATCATCTGCGCCACGGCAAAGCGGACCATCTCCCGGCGCAGCGCCGCCTCCTCATCGCCTTTGGCCAGCACGTTATCAGGGTCGAAACTGAAGTCGCGCACCACGCTGACCCGTTGCCTGTCGGCAAGCACCCGACCGGCCTGTTCTCGCAAGCTGAATACCACCAGCATTGCCAGCTCGTACTCCGCCGCACGCCCCTCGGTATCGACACTGAGCACCCGGCGCGCCAGACGCTGGCTGTGCAGTGTCAGAACCGCGCTGGCCTCCTCCGCCGAGGCCACCACTTCGGCACCGGCATTGAGCAGGGCGTTCTCCATTTCGTAATAGAGCTCGCTGCCATCACCGCCAGCCACATAGGTCCGCTCCATCACCTCGGGCAGCGGCAACGCACCGCGCAGATGAAAACCGCAACCGCTCAACAGCAAGACACAGGCCAAAGCAAGGAGAGAGCTCGACAAGTTAGCGCAGATATGTGTTCTCCTTTCACTTTTCACCGTTCAACTCTCCTAGTTGGCCACCACATTCACCAGGCGACCGGGGACCACGATAATCTTGCGCAGGGTCTTGCCCTCGACAAAGTTCTGCACCTTGGCATCGGCCAGGGCGAGCTCCTCAATGGTGGCATTATCGGCACCCGCCGGCACGCTGATCTGGCTGCGCACCTTGCCGTTGACCTGCACCACCAGGTCGATGCTGTCCTTCACCAACGCCGCCTCATCCACCTCGGGCCAGGGGGCGGTGAGGATGTCGTCGCCATAACCCAGCTCACGCCACAGGGTGTGGGTGGCATGGGGGGCGATCGGTGAGAGCAGGCGCAACAGGATGGAATATCCCTCGGACTCTACTTTCTTTAACCAGTCATCTGGGTTGGTAGATTTCCCACACATCCCCAAAACATTCATGATTTTCATGCATGCAGCTGCGACGGTATTAAATTGATATCTACCAAAGTCAGACAATGCTTGTTGTAAATTTTCATGAATTTCTCGCCTAAACGTTTTCAAATGTTCTGGCAGATCCGCCCAATTTGTCTCTTTAGCAAAGTCAGGGGCATTCTCTGGCAAGTACTCAAACGCAAAATTCCATACACGCTTGAGGAATCGGTGTGCCCCCTCCACGCCGGAGTCGTTCCACTCCAGCGACTGCTCCGGCGGCGCGGCGAACATAGTGAAGAGACGCACGGTGTCGGCGCCGTACTTGTCGATCAGCTCCTGCGGGTCGACGGTGTTACCCTTGGACTTGGACATCTTTGCCCCGTCCTTGAGCACCATCCCCTGGGTCAGCAGGTTCTCGAACGGCTCATCGGAACCGAGCAGCCCTTCATCCCGCAGCAATTTGTGATAGAAACGCGCATAGAGCAGGTGCAGGATCGCGTGCTCGATGCCGCCGATGTACTGATCGACCGGCAGCCAGTAGTCGGCGCGCTTGTCCAGCATCGCCCCGTCATTGTCACGGCAGGTATAACGGGCATAGTACCAGGAGGATTCCATGAAGGTATCGAAGGTATCGGTCTCGCGCTCCGCCTCGGCACCGCACCTGGGGCAGGTGGTCTGGTAGAACTCCGGCATCTTCTTGATCGGTGAACCGACCCCATCGAAGGCCACCTCCTCCGGCAGCACCACCGGCAGCTGCTCCTCCGGTACCGGCACCTCGCCGCAGTTGCCGCAGTTGATGATCGGGATGGGGCAGCCCCAGTAGCGTTGGCGCGAGACGCCCCAGTCGCGCAGGCGGTAGTTGATGGTTTTGCCCCCCTTGCCAAGCTCCTGCAGCTTCTCCGCGATGGCATCGAAGGCCTGCTGCGAGGAGAGTCCGTTAAACTCACCCGACTCGATCAGAATGCCCTTTTCGGTCCATGCCCCCTCGGCGAGCTCCACCTCGATATCGGTATCGAGCGGCGAGATCACCTGCTTGATCGGCAACCGGTACTTTTTGGCAAACTCCCAGTCACGCTGATCATGGGCCGGCACTGCCATCACCGCCCCCTCGCCGTAGCTCATCAGTACGAAGTTGGCGGCGAACACCGGCACCTCCTCGCCGCTGAGGGGATGGCGCGCCTTGAGGCCGGTATCAACCCCCTCCTTCTCCATCGTCTCCATCGCCGCTTCGGAGGTCTCCATCTTCTTGCATTTGTCGATGAAGGCTACCAGGTTAGGATTTTTGCCGGCCGCGTGCAGCGCCAGCGGATGTTCCGGCGCCACCGCCACGTAGCTCACCCCCATCAATGTATCGGGACGGGTGGTAAAGACCTTTAGCGGCTCGCCCTCCACCTCAAAGACCAGCTCAACCCCCTCGGAGCGGCCGATCCAGTTCTTCTGCATGGTGCGCACCTGCTCGGGCCAGCCGGGCAGTTTATCCAGCCCCGCCAGCAGCTCATCGGCATAGGCAGTGATCTTCATGAAGTACTGCGGGATCTCCTTGCGCTCCACCGGGGTATCACAACGCCAGCAACAGCCATCGATCACCTGCTCATTGGCCAGCACCGTCATATCGTTGGGACACCAGTTGACCGGAGCAGTCTTCTTGTAGACCAGCCCCTTCTCGAACAGTCTGGTGAAGAGCCACTGCTCCCAGCGGTAGTAGCCGGGATGGCAGGTGGCGATCTCCCGCTCCCAGTCATAGCCAAAGCCGAGGCGCTTGAGCTGGCCCCGCATGTAATCGATATTCTCGTAGGTCCACTTGGCCGGCGGCACATTGTTCTTGATCGCCGCGTTCTCCGCCGGCAGGCCGAAGGCGTCCCAGCCCATCGGCTGCAGCACGTTCTTGCCCAGCATGCGCTGGTAGCGGCTGATCACATCGCCGATGGTGTAGTTGCGCACATGCCCCATGTGCAGGCGACCGCTCGGATAGGGAAACATCGAGAGACAGTAGTACTTCTCGCGCGAGCTATCATCGTGGGCCTTGAAGGAGTGCCGCTCCTCCCAGTAGTGCTGGGCGGACTGCTCTATTTGATCGGATCGGTACTGCTCATCGAACGCCATCTAAAAACGCCTGTAATTGCCTGAAAAACAAGCCGGATAGGATACCGTAGCTTGGGGACAAGTCACAATAACAGGGATAGGGCCTGGCGGGGAGAACAGGCAAAAAAAAGGTGGACGGGGGGCGTCCACCATATAAAAAGCAGGATAAGTAGGAGGAGTCTGACCTTTCCTGCCGCTTCAGCTGCGACCGCTCACCGCACCGGCAAAGCCGGTAACCGGGTCACTGAACCGCAAGCACCACACTTACTACCACAGCAAAAAATCATCGGGTACGGTCATCATCCGGACAACCCTGATGCGTGATCGGCACCAGCCCTCTCTGCCCTGAGATATAGCAAGTGGCTTGCCAATTTCCTCCCCTCCTCTCCACGAAATCTCTTTACATACTGATTTTCATAAAAAAAAGATTTCACCCGGGAATAAAAAACTACCCTTAGTGAGAGAGTATGGTCGAAATATCAAGAAAAAGTGTGGCAACTTTGTCAAATTTGGCAAAGAATACCTACCAATATTGCCATAAATGACAAACACACCATGAAACCGACCCTCAGCACAGAGTGCATCAGCGCCATCGGCAGCCTGCTGGAGAGCTATCAGTCACCCGCCGTGCTGCTCAGCCCCGACTACCGGATCCTCGCCAGTAACCGCCACTACCGACCACACGATGTCAGGTCCGGGCTGACGGGACGACACTGCTATGAGGTCTCTCACCACTACGACAGGCCTTGTCACGAAAAGGGTGAGTTGTGCCCGATGCAAGAGAGTCTTGAGTCCGGCCGGCCACAACGGGTACTGCATCTGCACCACACACCTGAGGGTGAGGAGCATGTGGATGTGGAGCTTTGCCCCATCCATGATGAGCATGGCATACCATGTGCCTTTGTTGAGGTGATGCACCCACTCAAAAGCGCCCGGGATGACGGGGGCAGACAACAGCTTATCGGACGCTCTCCCTCCTTTACCCGGGCGATGGAGCTGATAGGCCGTGTTGCCCCCAGCGATGCCACCGTAATGCTGCACGGCGAATCGGGTACCGGCAAGGAGCTGGCGGCGCTGGCGGTACACCGGGCGAGCACGCGCGCCGGGGGACCCTTCGTGCCGGTGGAGTGTTCAGGCTTGAGCGAAAGCCTGTTCGAAAGTGAACTGTTTGGACATGAAAAGGGGGCCTTCACCGGCGCCCACAATCAGAAACAGGGGCTGGTGGAGTCGGCCCGCGGCGGCACCCTGTTTCTGGATGAGATCGGCGATGTACCGCTCAACCTGCAGGTCAAGCTGCTGCGCCTGCTGGAAACCGGGACCTATCGGCGGGTCGGCGGGGTGGAACCGCTGCAGGCAGAGTTCCGTCTGGTCTGTGCCACCCATCGCGATCTGGAACAGATGGTGGCCGACGGCCAGTTCCGCCAAGACCTCTATTTTCGCATCAGCGTTTTCCCCATCACCCTGCCACCGCTGCGCGAACGCAGGGAAGACCTCCCGCCGTTGATCGACTCTCTGCTCAGACGCCTTGCTCCGGGACGGCACCTGCATCTCAGTGATGCGGGATTACACTGTCTGCAAAACTACCCCTTCCCGGGTAATATCCGTGAACTACGCAATCTGCTGGAGCGGGCGCTACTGCTGGCCGACGGCGAGCTGCTGGAGCCCCGTCACTTTCCCGCTGCCTGTCATACTGAAGAACACGAACAGAGCGACGCCCCACAATTCAACGGTCTGCTGCCGCTTAAGGATCTGGAGCAGCGCTACCTCGACTGGGCGCTCTCCACCTATCCGGATAACAAACAGTGGCTGGCAAAAGAGCTGGGGATCAGTGAGCGCACGCTCTACCGAAAAATTGAGCAGGTAACGGGTAACAGATAGCATTGGCTATGTTCTTATCTGCCACTCTCGCCAACAAACTTGGCATATCCTCTCGCATGTAGCACACTCATGGCAGATACGGGCAATCAATAACAACGGAGGAGAGGACATGAAAAAACCACTACCCGAAGGCATGGCCGAAAAACTGGTGCAGGCCTATGATCTCATGCTGGAACGCAGCCGTGAGTCCATGGACAAGGCGGACAAGGGCCTGCATGATGCCGTCGAGACTGCCATGGAGCGCGCCACCGAGCTGGGCGAGCTGACCCGCGAGGAGGCTGAGCTGATCAGCATCTACGTCATGCGTGACCTGGAGGATGCCGCCGAGTTTATCGGCAACTCGGGCAACGAGCTGCGTGATTGGCTGCGCTTCGATCTGGAGGTAGTGGAAGATGCACTGCTGCGGCTCTTCAGCCAGATGGTGGATCACACCCGCGTCGCGCTGGATGAGCTGCAACGCCGTGCCAACGCCGTCGGCGAATGGCACACCGGCGAGATCACCGGCATAGGCACCCTTCAGTGCAAGGGCTGCGGTGAACTGCTGCACTTCCACCAGACCGGGCACATCCCACCCTGCCCAAAGTGCCACGGCACCAAATTCCGCCGTCTCAGCAGCGAAGAGGGGTAACTTACCACAAGACTTTCCGCGTCCCGCCCTCGCTCCTCATGCCCTTTGCGTCTTGCGCTGAAATACGGGGTGCTAACTCGCGTGTCCTCTCAGCGGCGCCGGCGACCCGGCAGCAGGGTGACGCCAATGACACAGGCCAACAGCAGTAACAGAGGATAGTTACCGAAGCGGGTGTAGGGAGTCGCCCCTGCCATCGGTTGCACCCTTGCCTGGACGATGGCGGTTTCGAACTGGGGGCTGGTCTCCATCAGGCTGCCGTCGGCAGCAATGATCGCTGAAATCCCGTTGGTGGTAGCGCGCAGCATGGGACGACCGAACTCCAGGGCGCGCATACGGGAGATCTGCAGGTGCTGATGCGGTGCCAGTGAATCGCCATACCAGGCGTTGTTGCTGCCGTTGACCAGCAGGGTGGCCTCCGGCAGGAAATCGCGCATCTCGGCAGGAAAGGCATCCTCGTAGCAGACCGAGGCGGCGATCGGCTGGCCCGCGGCCTGTAGCAGCGGCTGGTCTGCCGTTCCCGGCGAGAAGCTCGACATAGGCATCTCGAAGAAGTTGATCAGGCCGCGCAACAGCCCCTCCAGCGGCAGAAACTCACCAAAGGGGACCAAGTGACGCTTGCGGTAAAAACCGTTCTCCGTGCCGAGACTCATCAAGGTAGTGTAATAGCGATCACCGTCATCATCGAGCAGCGGCACGCCCAGGATCAGATCGGTACCACTCTGCCGCAGCTCCTTTGACAACTCCTGAAAATAGCTCTCGGCAAGCTGATGGTAGAAAACGGTAATCGCGTTCTCCGGCCAGATGATGAGATCGCTGTCACCGAGATGTTCACGGGTCAACTCGGCATAGCGCGTCAGACGCAGGCGTATCGCCGCAGGATCCCACTTGGTACTTTGTGGCACGTTGCCCTGAATCAATGTGACCCGCAGCGGCTCGCCGGCGGACGACGTCCAGTCGATGCGCGAGAGCCCCCAGCCACCGAGCCATATCAGCAGCAGCAACGGCACACCCCAAGCCATAGTCCTGCCCCGCTCGCGCCACATCCACAACAGGACGCCGGCACTGAACGCACAAAGCAGGCTGAGACCATAGATACCGAGCAGCGGCGCGTAGCCACGCAGGGGCGAGTCGATCTGACTGTAGCCGAGACTGAGCCAGGGAAAACCGGTGAGGAACCAGCCGCGGAACCACTCCACCAGCGTCCAGACCGACGGGAACCATAACAGCAAGCGGATGGTTTCCGAGAGCCCCGCACGGGCCGCCACGTAGCAACTCAGATAACCGGCCAGCGCAATGGTCAGCGCCAGCACAAAGACAAACAGCAGGGTGAGCAGCGCCGCCAGCGGCGCGACAGTGTGGCCGAAGACGTGGATCGCCACATAGACCCAGGAGACCCCGGCACCGAACATCCCCAAGCCGAACAGCAGGCCGTACCACGCCGCCTGACGCGGAGTGGCCTGCAACCACAGGGCGAACAGCGGCAACAGCGCCAGCAGTGCCAGCGGGTAAAGAGCGAAGGGGGCAAAGGCCAGGGGCTGAACAGCCCCGGCGATCAACGCAAGCAGGTAGCGGGCGTATTCACCCCGCGGGAGGCAGGATGTCACCGTTGTCAGCCTCCGCATCATCGCCCTCATCCTGTGATGTCGAGACAACCTCCAGCAGATAGATGCGACGGTTGTCCGCGCGCTGCACCGTGAAACGCAAACCTTCCAGCTCGATCTCCTCACCGCGCTTGGGCATGTGGCCGAAGGCACCCATCACCAGACCGGCAACGGTATCGAACTCCTCGTCGCTGAAGCGGCTGCCGAAGTGGTCGTTGAAATCCTCAATGGTAGTCAGGGCACGGACGGTAAAACGGCCTTCGCCGGCGGGCAGAATATTGTTCTCGTCGTCATCCACATCGTGCTCATCCTCGATCTCACCGACGATCTGCTCCAGCACATCTTCGATGGTCACCAGTCCGGCCACGCCACCGTACTCGTCCACCACGATGGCCATGTGGTTACGGCTGGTCTGAAACTCCCGCAGCAGCACGTTGAGTCGTTTGCTCTCGGGCACGAGCATCGCCGGGCGCAAGATTTCGCGGATATTAAATTCACTGCTCTCGCTCTGGGCGACGAAGGGCAGCAGATCCTTGGCCAGGATAATACCCACCACCTCATCGCGGTTCTCACCGATGACCGGGAAACGGGAGTGTGAGGAGTCGATGATCACGGGAAGGAAATCGACCAGTTTGGCTTCCCGTTCGATCACCTCCATCTGCGAACGCGGGATCATGATATCCCGCACCTGCATCTCGGAGACCTCCATTACCCCCTCGATCATGCTCACCGCATCGCGATCGAGTAACGCACGTTGCTGGGCGTCGTTGAGAAACTGGAGGAGGTCTTCCTTGTCCTTCGGCTCGGACTGGAGGAACTGTCCAATGCGTTCGAGCCAGTTACGGGGCCGCCCTTCCTGGGCAGCGCCGCTAGTTCGGTCTTCACTCATGCGTGGGATATCTCATTCATACGGATTTGCATAGCCTAGGCCAGTGAGGAGCCTGATTTCAAGCCCTTCCATCAGTTCAGCCTCGGCCTCTTCAATATGGTCATAACCCAGCAGATGCAAGGTCCCGTGGATCACCATATGCGCCCAGTGGGCCTCAAGAGACTTACCCTGCTCCGCTGCCTCCCGCGCCACCACCTCTGCGCAGATGATGATATCACCCAGCAGCGGCAGCTCCACACCCGGCGGGGCCTCGAAGGGAAAGGAGAGTACATTGGTCGGTGTGTCCTTGCCGCGATAGCTGCGATTGAGCTCGGTGATCTCCGCCTCATCGGTGATGCGCACGGTCAGCTGCGCCGCATCGCGCCGCCCGGCCAGCACCGCCGCCACCCAACGGAGGATCACCGTTTCATCGGGGATATCAGCGGCATCGGTAACAACCTGCAGATCGAGGTCGATCATCGGGAAAAACCTTTAACGCAAAGTTCGCAAAGGCGCAGAGGACACAAAGTTAACATTACTGTGGTCAGGTTTTCCTTGTACGCCAGAGCGCGAGCAATGATACCCGAGTTCTCCCATACCACATCTTAATTAAATCTCCTTGCGCCCTCTGCGCCTCTGCGTCCTTTGCGTTAATCATTTGGGTTTTCCCGATCAAACCGGTCGTAGGCGCCGACGATGCGTTGCACCAGCGGGTGGCGCACCACGTCCTTGGCGAGGAAGAAGGTGAAACTAATCCCGTCGACGTCCTTGAGGACCTCCACCACCTGGCGCAGCCCCGACTTGGTCCCGCGCGGCAGGTCGATCTGGGTGACATCGCCGGTGATCACCGCGGTGGAGCCGAAGCCGATACGGGTGAGAAACATCTTCATCTGCTCGGGGGTGGTGTTCTGTGCCTCATCAAGAATGATAAAGGCCTCGTTGAGGGTACGCCCGCGCATGTAGGCCAACGGTGCCACCTCAATGACGTTGCGCTCGATGAGCTTGGCCACCCGCTCGAAACCCATCATCTCGTAGAGCGCATCGTAGAGCGGGCGCAGGTAGGGGTCGACCTTCTGCGCCAGGTCCCCGGGCAGGAAGCCGAGTCGCTCGCCCGCCTCCACGGCGGGACGGGTGAGGATCACCCGGCGCGCCTCGTCCCGCTCCAGCGCCTCCACCGCACAGGCCACGGCGAGATAGGTCTTGCCGGTGCCGGCCGGGCCGATGCCGAAGTTAATGTCGTGGGTAACGATGTTGTGCAGATATCTCTTCTGGTTGGGGCCGCGCCCCTTGACCACACCGCGCTTGGTGCGGATCACTACCTCCTCGACATCCACCTCCTCTTCCAGCAGCTCCTCGATACCCGACTCCTGCAGGTAGAGGTGGATCCGTCGGGGGTTGAGCGTCTCGCCGGCGGAAAGGCGGTAGAGATCCTTCAACACCTCGGTGGTGGCGCGCACCGACTCACCATCGCCGATGATGCGAAAATCGCTGCCGCGGTTGTTGATCTCCACCCCGAGGCGGCGCTCAATCTGGCGCAGGTGTTCATCCAGCTGACCGCAGAGATTGGCCAGCCGCACGTTATCGGCGGGCTCAAGAGAGATATCCAGACTTTCAGCAGTATCGTTCAAAACAAACTTCCAGAATTATTCACCGCAAAGGCGCAAAGTACGCGAAGAAAACATCCGCTAGGCAAAGCTTCACTTTCGTCTCAGCACGTATCATCTCACAGAGATCCAACATATGACGCATCATACACCTTTGCGCTCTTTGCGCCTTTGCGGTGCATTTAAAGCAGTTCACCGCGCAGGGAGTTGGGCAAGGCCTCGGTGATGCGCACCTCGACAAACTGGCCGGTGAGGGATTTGTCGCCGGGAAAATTGACCACCCGATTGTTCTCGGTGCGGCCGGCGATCTCGGCATCGTTCTTGCGCGAAACCCCCTCCACCAGCACTTTCTGCACGGTGCCGACCATCGCTTCGCTGATGGCGCGGGCCTGTTCATTAATCTTCGCCTGCAGTCGAGCAAGACGTGCCTTTTTCACCTCCAGAGGCACGTCATCGGGCAGCTCCGCCGCCGGGGTACCGGGGCGCGGGCTGTAGATGAAACTGAAGCTCTGATCAAAGCCGACCTCCTCGATCAATTGCATCGTCGCCTCGAAGTCGGCCTCGGTCTCACCGGGGAAGCCGACGATAAAATCGGAGGAGAGACAGATATCCGGGCGCACCTCGCGCAGGCGACGGATCTTCGACTTGTACTCCAGCGCGGTATGGCCGCGCTTCATCAACGCCAGGATACGGTCGGAGCCGGCCTGCACCGGCAGATGCAGGAAGCTGACCAGCTCCGGCACCTCGGCATAGACCTCGATCAGGCTGTCGGAGAGCTCCACCGGATGGGAGGTGGTGTAGCGGATGCGGTCGATACCGTCGATGGCGGCTACATAGTGGATCAGCAGCGCCAGGTCGGCCTCTAGCTCCGTTCCCGACTCGCTGTGAGCACCGCCATCCATGGCGGCGCCGCCGTCGTGCATCGTCCCGCGATAGGCGTTGACGTTCTGCCCCAGCAGATTAACCTCGCGCACGCCTTTGGAGGCCAAGCCCGCCACCTCGGCGATGACATCGTCGAAGGGGCGGCTCACCTCTTCGCCGCGGGTGTAGGGCACCACACAGAAGGTGCAGTATTTGGAGCACCCCTCCATGATGGAGACGAAGGCGGTCGGCCCCTCGGCCTTCGGTTCGGGCAGGCGGTCGAACTTCTCGATCTCGGGGAAGCTGACATCCACCACGGCACGGCGATGGGCCACCACCTCGCCGAGCATCTCCGGCAGGCGGTGCAGGGTCTGCGGGCCGAAGACGATGTCGACAAACGGCGCCCGGGTGCGGATCGCCTCTCCCTCCTGGCTGGCAACACAGCCGCCAACGCCGATGATGAGATCGGGGTTCTTCTGCTTCAGCGGTTTCCACTTGCCCAGCAAGGAGAAGACCTTCTCCTGGGCCTTCTCGCGCACGGAGCAGGTATTGAGCAGCAGCACATCGGCCTGCTCAGCACTATCGACGGTCTCCAGACCGCAGGTCACCCCGAGCGCATCGGCAAGGCGGGCCGAGTCGTACTCGTTCATCTGGCAGCCGAAGGTTTTGATATAGACTGAACGCATGTTTCTCTGACTATCTCACCGCCCGGATGGCATAGGGTTCGGCCGGGCCCGAAAGGAACCGACCATTTTACGTTACTTACCTGACCGGTGCCAGCAAGCTCATTACCTCGGAATCCCATCACGCCCAGCCCCCACTACAGACTGAATGACAGCTAATTCCCTGAAAAAATATGCGTAAACGAAACAGCCGCCCGAAGGCGGCTGTTTTCTGGACCGACAGCGCTCGCCTACCGGTCATAGCTCGGCTCGGCGGCGATCTTGTGGATCGCCAGGTCCGCGCCCTGGAACTCATCCTCCTCGCTCAGACGCAATCCCATCACGGCCTTGAGCGTACCGTAGACGATAAACCCACCGACCGAGGCAATAATCAGCCCGAGTACGGTGCCGCTGAGCTGCGACAGGAAGGTCACGCCCCCCATACCGCCCAGCGCCTCGAGGCCGAAGATGCCAGCGGCGATACCACCCCAGGCACCGCACAGGCCATGCAGCGGCCAGACACCTAATACATCGTCGATCTTCCACTTGTTCTGCACCAGGGTGAAGGTCCAGACGAACAGGCCGCCCGCCACACCACCGGTGATCAACGCACCCAGCGGATGCATCAGGTCGGAGCCGGCGCAGATCGCCACCAGGCCGGCGAGCGGGCCATTGTGCACGAAGCCCGGGTCGTTCCTGCCCGCCAGCAGCGCCATCAGGATGCCGCCGACCATCGCCATCAGCGAATTAACCGCCACCAGGCCGGAGATCCCCCCCACCTCCTGGGCCGACATAACGTTAAAGCCGAACCAGCCGACGGTGAGGATCCAGGCACCCAGGGCGAGAAAGGGGATGCTCGAGGGCGGGTGGGCGAAGACCTCACCGTTCTTGCCGTAGCGCCCCTTGCGGTGCCCCAACAGCAGCACCGCCGCCAGAGCGATCCAGCCACCCACGGCATGCACCACCACGGAACCGGCAAAGTCGTGGAACTCGGCACCGAAGGTCTCCGCCAGCCAGGACTGCACACCGAAGTTGCCGTTCCAGGTGATCCCCTCGAACAGCGGGTAGATCAGCGCTACCAGGATGAAGGTGGCGGTCAGCTGGGGATAGAACCTGGCCCGCTCGGCGATACCGCCGGAGATGATCGCCGGGATCGCCGCGGCGAAGGTGAGCAGAAAGAAGAACTTCACCAGCTCGTAGCCGTTATTGATGCTCAGCACCTCGGCACTGTCGAAGAAGCCGACGCCGTAGGCCAGCGCATAGCCGATAAAGAAATAGGCGATGGTCGAGGCGGCAAAGTCGGTGATGATCTTCACCAGGGCGTTGACCTGGTTCTTCTTGCGCACCGTACCCACCTCAAGAAAGGCGAAGCCGGCGTGCATCGCCAGCACCATAATGGCGCCCAGCAGGACAAAAAGCGTATCGATACCGCTGGTCTGTTCCATTGTTTTCCCCATAGTTACACCGAAGTTGGCGCAAACCAGTGCAATAACCGCACCAACAGTGTGCCCGACAGGAAAACAACCACTTAGACAAAAAAGAAACAGGAATTACGCACCATTTTTGTGCATCGATGTACTACAACGCACCGATGAGAGGCGGCGCGGCGCACCAAAAGGGAGATGCTGCAAAGATTCTATTGCCACAGAGAACACAGAGGACACTGAGGGCTGCAACGATTTTACTCTGTGATCGCTGTGTGCTCTGTGGCGATCATCAACCAGGACGCAGGCGGTAGATCTTGCCGCTATCGGTGGAGAGGTAAAGCCACCCTTCGGGACTTTCACTCAGGGCGCGGATGCGCTCATTCAGATCTTCGAGCAGACGCTCCTCCCCTACCACCTTGCCATCGCCATTCAGCACCACCCGGTTGAGGTGCCGCAGCACCAGGGCGCCGGCAAAGAGATCACCCTGCCACTCGGGGAAGGCCTTGCCGGAGTAGCGCAGCAGACTGCCCGGGGCGATGGAGGGGATGTAGACCTTGAGCGGGTCTTCCATGCCCGGTTTCGAGGTGGCCTCGCCGACAGCGACCGGCCCCCAGTACTCCTTGCCGTGTGAAACGACCGGCCAGCCGTAGTTGCGCCCCGGCAGAACGAGGTTGATCTCGTCACCGCCGCGCGGGCCGTGCTCGATGAGCCACAACCGCTGCGTGCCCCTGTCGTAGACCAGCCCCTGCGGATTGCGGTGGCCGTAGCTCCAGATCTCCGGCAGCACATCGTCATGGCCGACAAAGGGGTTATCTTGTGGTACGGAACCGTCAAGGTGCAGTCGCAGCACACTGCCTGCATGGGTTCGCAGATCCTGGCCGTTGTCACGCACACCACGATCGCCAATCCCGAAATAGACATGTCCTTTATCGTCGAAAGCGATGCGGCTGCCGAAGTGGCGCGTGGTGTTACTGCGGGAGCGGGTAACGATGAGGTCCTGCCAATCGAGCAACCGGCTCCCCTCAAGCCTGGCACTCGCCAGGGTGGTGGCGCCCTTGCCGCCTACGCTCTTGCTGTAGGTGAAGTAGAGTTTTGCAGAACGGGAAAAGTCGGGCGCAAGCACCACATCCAGCAGCCCACCCTGCCCCTCGGCGAAAACCTCGGGCACGCCGGCCAGATACTCCACCTCACCGCTGCCGAGTTCGAGCCGCCCCAGACGTCCGCCCCGCTCGGTAAAGAGCAGGGTATCGGCATCGACAAAGACCATTGCCCAGGGCACGCCGAGCCCCACAGCCACGCGCTCCAACTTAAACGCCGATGCTTGTCCGGCGGAAACCGCCAGCGAAACGAGCAGCAACAACGGCAAGCAAAACAGTCTTGAGCGTTTCATTACTCCTCGCGCCTCTCCATTCTGAAACCTCGGCCCCATGAATTACGGGGCCTTGGGAAAATCCTTCAAACAACAGCGTCCCGACGGGTTGCTGGTTTCACAGGAGCACTGTCCATCCCGAGTCTGGGCAATAACGAAATCCCTGCTCTGCGGCTCGCGGGCAAAATCACTTTTGCTGACACCAAAGCAGTAGCAGATCAAATCCCCCCCGTCATCCTCGCTACGACGCCTCAACCGGGATCGGGAAATCGTCGAGTTGTCACTCCCAAAGTAGGCGACGTCGCACCCGGGGTCATCGCAAAAGTAGTAACGCTCAGCAGACGACGTCCAGCTCCATGGCGCTTTGATTTGATGGAGGATGGTACGCAGTGAAACCTCAGCACACTCCATCCCATTCCCGGGGCACCGCCGTCTCTTCGGATGCCCGCTCTCGCCACCCGGTGGGGAACAACAACCGCTCATATCCACCTCTCCCTCACGGAGCTTGCAGCGAAAATCTCAAAGTTAAAAATTCGCAAGGTCACCCCCTTTCACCTCTCCTCCAGCGCTGCCCCATCGTCTCGCCCAGCATCAGCAGACAGGGGGTCAGCACCAGGGTCAGCAACGTGGCGAAGGTCAGGCCGCCGGCGATGCCGGTGGAGAGCTGTACCCACCACTGGGTGGAGGGTGCGCCGCTGCTCAGCTCGCGGTTCACCAGGTCGATGTTGAGCATCAGTACCATCGGCATCAGGCCGAGGATCGTTGTCAGGGTGGTCAGCAGCACCGGGCGCAGACGCTGGGCGGCGGTGCGCAGCACCGCCTCGGTCGCCTCCATGCCTCCCTTGCGCAGGATGTTGTAGGTGTCGATGAGCACGATGTTGTTGTTCACCACAATGCCGGCCAGGGCAATGACCCCCACACCGCTCATCACAATACCAAACGGCTGACCGGTGGTGAGTAGTCCCAGCATGACCCCTACGGTGGAGAAGATCACCGCGGTGAGGATGAGAAAGGCCTGGTAGAAGCTGTTGAACTGGGTCACCAGGATAATCGCCATGATAAACAGCGCCATTCCGAAGGCCTTGCTAAGGAAGGTCCTCGACTCACGCTGCTCTTCATCCTCGCCCTTGAAGGTCAGGGTGAGGCGTGGATCGAGTTGCACATTCTCATCCAGCCACTGCTGGATCTCGCTGACCTTGTTGGCTGGCAGCAACCCCTCCTCGACATCGGCCTTGACGGTCATCACCCGCTGGCCATCAACGCGCTTGATGGTACCCAGCTTGGGTGCCGGGGCACGACTGACGAAATTGCTGATCGGCACCAGGCCATAGTTTGTCTGCACCCGCAACCGTTCCAACTGGTCGAGTTTGCGCGCTTCCTCGGGCAGACGCACGATGATATCCACCTCATCATCCGCATCGTCGGGGCGGTAATCGCTGACCTTGATCCCGTTGGTAACCATCTGTACCGCGTTACCCACCACCGTGATGTCGGCACCGAAACGGGCCGCCTGGGTGCGGTCCACGCTCAGTTGCCACTCGATGCCCGGCAGCGGCCGGTCATCCACCACATCGACAAAACCACCCACCTCGTCCAGCAGTTCGCGCACCTTCACTACCGCCGGCGCCAACAGCTGCGGATAACGGGAACCCAGTTGTAACTGCACCGGTTTGCCCACCGGCGGCCCCCCCTCCTGCTTGCGCAGCTCGATGATGATGCCGGCAATATCGGCAGTCCGCTCGCGGATCTCGGCCAAAATCGCCGAGGCGGGTCGGCGCTGCTGCCAGTTCACAAACTCCATCTGGATCACCCCAACCGTATCCGCCGGCAACTCCTGGCCGCGCAGGTCGATGCCGCTGCGGCTGTAGACGCTCTCAATCTCGGGCATCTGGAGCACACGCTTCTCCACCCGGCGTACCATCGCATCCTGCTCATAGACCGAAAGATTGCCACGGGCACGCACATTGATGATCGCCTGCTCCGGCTCCACCGAGGGGAAAAACTCCACGCCTTTGCCATAGATGGCATAGGCACTGTAAACCACCACCAGCAGGAGCATGGCAAGCATCAGGATCTTCAGCGGATGGGCCAGCAGGCGCTCCAGCAGACGGAGGTAGAGTCCGGTCAGGCCGCGGATCTCGTGCAATTCGCCTTTTTCCGAGGCCGCCAGGCTGCGCAGCGAATCCTCGCCAAGCGGACTGACCCTGCCGACCAGCTGTCCCAGGGTGGGGACAAAGATCAGTGCCATCGCCAGCGAAGCGGTAAGCGTGGCCAGCAGAGTGATCGGCAGGAATTTCATGAACTCGCCCACCACGCCGGGCCAGAACAGCAGTGGCATAAAGGCCGCCAGGGTGGTGGCGGTAGAGGCGATGATGGGCCAGGCCATGCGCTGGGCGGCAAAGGCATAGGCCTCACGCCGGGATAAACCCTCGGCCATCTTGCGATCGGCCAGCTCGGTCACCACGATAGCCCCGTCGATAAGCATCCCCACCGCCATGATTAGCGAAAACAGCACCACGATATTGATCGTCAGGCCCATGATATAGATGATCAGGATACCGGTAAGAAAGGAGCCGGGGATCGCCAATCCCACCAGCCCGGCGGTGCGTAACCCCAGGGCGGCGACGATCACCACCATCACCAGCAACACTGCGCTGATCACATTGTTCTGCAGGTCGGAGAGCATGGTCTTTACATACTTGGACTTATCCTGGGAGTAACTCACCGTCACCCCCTCCGGCCAGGTCGCACGCTCCTCCTCGACAATGGCTCGCACCTGGTCGATGGTCTCGATAATGTTCTCCCCCACCCTTTTGGAGATCTCCAGACTGATCGCCGGGCGGCCACCCACGCGGGCGAAGCTGGTCGGATCCTTGAAGGTGCGCCTCACCGTGGCCACGTCGGCAAAGGTCACCACCCGGTCCCCCACCACCTTGACCGGCAACGAGAGCACATCCTCCGCCCCCTCCAGCAGGCCGGGAACCTTGAGCGCGAAACGCCCCTGTCCGGTATCCAGCGCGCCGGCGGCCACCAGTTTGTTGTTACGCCAGACAAAGTTGGTCAGTTCCTCATAGGAGATGCCGTAACTGTCGAGCACCCGCGGCTCGACGACTATCTCAACCACCTCCTCGCGGTCGCCGGCAATATCCGCCTCCAACACCGCACGCAAGCCCTCTATCTTGTCTTTCAGTCCACGCGCCAGACTCAGCAGGGTTCGCTCCGGCACCTCACCGGCCAGGGTCACCACCAGCACCGGAAACAGTGCCACATTGACCTCGTTGACGCTGGGCTCGTCGGTATCGGCCGGCAGCTCGGTTTTGGCCATATCCACCTTCTCGCGGACATCCTGCAGCGCCTTGTCGCTATCAAAACCGGCATCGAACTCGAGCAGCACCGAGGCGTGACTCTCCTCGGCACTGGACTGCATCTCCTTGACCCCCTCAATAGTCTGCAGCTCCTTCTCCATCGGCCGCACCAGCAGCCGCTCGGCGTCCTCGGGGGAGATCCCCTCATGGTGCATGGAGACGTAGATAATGGGGATCGCCACATCCGGCTCTGCCTCCTTGGGGATGGTCACATAGGCGATAGTCCCGCTGATAAGAATCAGTGCCAGCAGAGAAAGCACGGTACGGGAGCGGTCGAAGAAGATGTTGATGAGACTACTCATCGTCCCGTTTCACCTCTCACCGCCTCTACTCGATCCCCCTCACGGACAAAGCCCTGGCCGACGGTGATCACCTCCACCTCCTCGGGCAAACCGCCCAGCCACACCCCCTCGCGCCCGGACTTGAGGATCTCCGCCGGGTGGAACTGCACCACACCCTGCTCATCCACGCTTTTGACCCCCACGACCCCTTCATCGTTAAGGGACAACAAGGCGGGGGAGACACGGTGTGCGGGCACCGCCTCCAGCGGAATACGCAGTGTGGCGCTCATGCCACCCGGCTGCGACGGCGCGGGGTTCGCCGCCTCGATCTCCACGGCAAAGGTGCGGGTACTGCTCTCGGCGAGCGGGGCGATGTAGGTGATGGTACCGGCAAGTCTGGCGCCATTACTCAGCTCCGCAACGGCCTCCATGCCCACTTCCAGCTCACCGACCTCGTTCTCTGAGACATCCCCCCGAACCCGCAGCGGATCGAGAACCACCAGGCTGTAGATCGGATCGCCCGGCTGCAGGTAGTCGCCCAGCTCTGCGTAGCGCTGGTGGACAATGGAGGCGAACGGGGCACGAATGGTTACACGCGCCAGATTCAGCTCGGCGCTCTTGAGCTGGGCCCGCGCCACCTGCAACAGGCTTAACGCTTCGGCCAACTGGCGTTCCGCCTGCAAACCCTTGTCCTTGAGCGAGCGGGACGCCTCGTACTCCAGCTCACGCTGTTTTACCAGAGCCCGGGCCTGCTCCAGTTGCTGCGGAAGCTCATTCGCCGCCAGACGCAACAGGACCTCCCCCCGCCTCACCGTCCGTCCTTTTTCGACCAGCACCTCGGCAACCTCACCCAGGATCTCCGCTTTGAGCGTGGCGTTGCGTCTGGGCAGGGTCTGCCCCTGCATCACGATTTCACGCAGCATCGGTTGTGCCGAAAAAGCGCGGACCTCGACACGCGTCAACAGCGGTCTGTCCTTGCCATCCGCCCTGTCGGGTGTCGCCCCACCCCCGACCAGCAAGCCACTCAACATCCACAACGTGACAACAACGACGATGCCGGCGGCGATAAAATAGGATCGTTTCACAAGGTTCTTCTCTTAGTTTGTAAGGTTATTCACGATTTCTCCCGCAGCGCCTTGAGCAATTCACCCCGTTGCGCCTCGATATAATCCCTGCCTGCCAGCAACACAGTGCGGGCGAAACCGGCGGCGAAGGCAGTACCTGGAGCCGACTGCCCGTTTTCACTGACGCAGTGGTCGATCAGCTTGAGTTGCCGCTCAATGTCCTCAAGGCGGGTAGCCAGAATCTGCTCAACCCTTTGCGGGGGCAGCAGGTGAGCAAATACCACCAGCACCATGAAATCGGAGCGGACCCGGTGGTGGGGATGAGTGCCGGAGAGTGTCTGTCGAAAGGCCTGCAGGCCGGCATCGGTCAGATGGTAGACCTTCTTGGCCGGACGCTTCTCCTGCTCGATGTTGCTGCAGGTGACATGTCCCAGCCGGGTCAGCTCAGCCAGCGCCGGGTAGATCGAGCCGAAGCCGGCGACATAGAAATGGCTGAAGGAGTCTTCAAAAACCTTCTTGATTTCATAGCCGCTGGCATCGCCCATACTGAGTACACCGAGACAGAGAGTTTTCACATCCATAGGACAACTATAAATCAGGGCTTTATATCGTCAAGATATATATCGAATTGATATATTATCGACCAATAGTCACCTCCCCGGGGATGTGGCATAGTTGTGCGGTAAAAACCTGCAGCCGCTCTCCCCGGCTGCCACCGCCTGAATCTAAGGAGAAGGTTTAATGCGGAATATTGCGTTGTTCTTCATCAGCGCCCTGGCGCTCAGCGGCTGCGGCGGCGTCAAGGTAGACATGTACCGGGCGGATGCGCACAACAGCGGCCAGTTCAGCGAGGGGGTGCGCACCCTGCACAAGCTCAAGTGGAAATATAACAGCGGCAGCCCGATCAAAACCGCCATCGTGGTCAGTGACGGCACGGCCTACTTCGGCAACAGCGCAGGGACTGTCTTCGCCCTCAATACCGAGGATGGCAGCGAAAAGTGGCGCTACAGGACCGATGGCCCGATGGGTGGCGCCCCGGCGATCTCCGCCGGTGTCGTCTATATCGGCAGCCAGGATGGCACTCTCTACGCGCTTGATAGCGGCACGGGGGAGCCGCGGTGGAAATTCGGCAGCAGCGGCTCGATCACCACCTCGCCCACCCTGCTGGACGGCACCCTCTACTTCGGCAACGTCGCCGGTGATTTCTATGCGGTGGAGGCCGCCGGCGGACGGGAGATCTGGCGTTTCGCCAGCGGCGCGGCCATCTACTCCTCGCCGGCAGTGGCCAACGGGCTGGCCTTGTTCGGCAATGACAACGGGCAGCTGTTCGCGCTGGATATCGCCAGTGGCAACGAACGTTGGCGCTTCAGCACCGGCGGCAAGATCCACGCCGACCCGATGTTCCACCACGACACCGTCTATATCGGTAGCCAGGACGCCACCCTCTATGCCATCGACATCAAGACAGGGCAGCAGGTATGGCGTTATCGCGCAGAAAGCGTGATCAACGGTGCGGCGGCAGTCGAGGGCAACACCCTTATCTTCGGTGCCAACGACGGCTACCTCTACGCCCTGAACCTGGACAGCCAGCGCCCCAAATGGAAGTTCAAGGTACACGACTGGGTCAGTAGCGGAGTGGCCCTGGCGGATGGCCAGGCCTACTTCGGCAGCTATAACAACAAGCTCTACGCGGTCAACGCTAAAAACGGCAAGGAGACCTGGTCGTTCACCACACAGGGGGCCGTCCTCACCTCACCGGAGCTTGATGGCGGCAGGATCTACATTGGCAGCACCGACGGCGCGGTCTACGCCATTCAGTAACCGGAAACCTGCCGACAAAAAAAGGCCGCGCGGTGGAAATTGCGCGGCCTTTTTCGTACTAACTGATCCCTGGCAGGCTGCTAACCCAGCTCGCGTTTGGCCAGCTCCCACTGCCGGTCCATCTCCTCCAGCGAACACTGCTCCAGCTCACCCCCGGCCTGCTGAAGAGAGCTCTCCATGTAACGAAAGCGGCGCTCGAATTTGTGGTTGGCCGTACGCAACGCCTCCTCGGCATCAACTCCCGCATGCCTTGCCAGATTGACGCAGGCAAACAACAGGTCACCGATCTCACCCTGCAGTGCATCAGTATCCTTCGCTTCAAGCTCGGCGCGAACCTCGTTCAGCTCCTCCTCGATTTTGTCCATCACGCCCTCAACAGCAGGCCAGTCGAAGCCGGCACGTGCCGCACGCTTTTGCAGCTTTGCGGCACGGCTCAGCGCGGGCAAGCCGAGCGTCACCCCATCAAGCAGACTGTGATGCACCCCCGTGTTCCGACGCTCACGAGCCTTGTGTTCCTCCCAGGCACGGGTCTGCTCCTCGGCATCGGCCACCACCTCATCCGCAAACACATGTGGGTGGCGCCGAATCATTTTCTCCACAATGGCGGCGATCACATCGTCGAAGTCAAACTCTCCCGCCTCTTCAGCCATGCGCGCATGAAACACTACCTGAAACAGCAGATCCCCCAGCTCATCGCGAAGCTCCACCATATCATCGCGGGCAATGGCATCGGCCACCTCATAGGCCTCCTCGATCGTATACGGAGCAACCGTGGAAAAATTCTGCTCCCTGTCCCACGGACAGCCACGCTCCGGATCACGCAACGCAGCCATCAGCGCCAGCAGTTTGTCGATACTCATCACCTCCACTCCCCTTACTCCTAACGCTTGAACCGTGGCAGGGTGATCCCCTCACGGTAGGCACCCGCCAGCACATACTCCAGCACCTTGCGCAGCCGGTAAAAACCGGCCACCGAGTCGACGCGCAGGATCTCATGCCCCTGCCGATCGAAGAACATCAGTGTCGGTGCGTAGAACAGTCCCAGCTCTCCGGCCCACTGCCGACTGGTCAAACGCCGGCCGCGCGGGGTAAGCACCGGGGTCTCACTGTTGATATCCAGCTGGACCGCCTCAAACTGCTCCAGCAATGCGCGCAGCTGCGCACCCTGTAGCGGTGCGCTGTGCAGGACATCGCAGGCGTGACAGTCACCCTGTTCGAAAAAGACCACCAGTGGCTGCTGCGCCGCAAACCGCGAACGGTCCAGGGCATGGGGCGGCGGCAGGAAAAAATCCTCGCCATTCAGGCCACCCATCTCGAAGGCGAGCAGCGGACTGGCCCGCCGCAGATAGTCTGCCAACGCCTCCTCCCGGTAGTGCCCATCGGCGACATACTCAAGCGCAGCGAGAAATTGATAGGGTGGGTGGTAACCCTGCAATCGCAGCGCCTCCTCACCGTCGGCGTCATAGAAAATCAGCGTAGGTGTAAAATTCACCCGCTCCCTGGAGGCATAGTCACGCTCCGTCATGGCCCGCCCCTGCAGGTCGGTCACGATCTTTTGACCATGAATATCCACCGGCACCACCTCGAAGTGGCGGCGGGTATAGCGTTCGATATCCGGTCTGCCGAAATTGCCCTCCAGCAACGCCTTGCAGTAGGGGCAATACTCCTGACCCAAATAGACAATCAGGCCGCGCTTCTCTTCGGCCACAGCCGTTTGCAGCTCTTCCTGCAGGTTAAGAAAGGAGAGCAGAAACCAGTCGGGATAGCGTGCGCTGTTCTCCAGTTGGGTATCATCAAAGTAGAGCTCATCCCACTCCTCCCCGGTCTGGGCATTGAGTGCAAGGGGTAGAACCAGCAAGAGCAGCAGGGAGAGTGAAAGTTGTCGCTTCATAGAACCAGATAGTACCCAATCACTCACACTATGTGTAACCTCTTAACTGCGCCCTGTGGAGTACGGGCATGGAGAGTGGAGAAAACAGAGATGGCGGATATCAAGGTCGGTCTTGCCCTGGGCAGCGGTTCAGCTCGCGGCTGGTCACACATCGGCGTGATTCGGGCACTGGAGGAGAACGGCATCAAGCCGGACATTGTCGCCGGCTGCTCGATCGGCGCTCTGGTGGGTGCCGCCTACCGGGGCGGTCAGCTGGATACGTTGGAAAAGTGGGTCAGGGCACTAAGCTTCTGGGATGTGGTGCGCCTGCTCGATGTCAAGATGATGGGCGGACTGATCGAGGGCGAAAACCTGATGGCCTCTTTCGAGGATAAGCTCAGAGACATCAACATCGAGGAGCTGTCCACACCGTTCGCCGCTGTCGCCACCGATCTGGGAAGTGGGCGGGAGATGTGGTTGAGAGAGGGGCCACTGCGCAATGCGGTACGCGCCTCGATTGCCTTGCCTGGGCTGTTCTCACCGGTACGGCTGGGTGATCGCTGGCTGGTGGACGGCGGCCTGACCAATCCGGTGCCGATCTCACTATGCCGCGCAATGGGGGCCGATGTGATTATCGCGGTTAACCTCAACAGCGATCTGGTGGGTCGCCACCTCAAGTCCAAGGAAGAGCGCAGCCGCGAAATCAAGGACGAGGAGCGTGACCTGTTTAACCAGTTATTGAGCAAGCTCAACTCCGGTATCCTGGAATCAAAACTGGCGCGCTGGGGCAAGAACAAAAAGAACGGTGAGACGGTGCCCGGCCTTTTCGAGGTGATGGCCAGCTCGATTAACATCATGCAGGATCGCATCACCAAAAGCCGCATGGCCGGGGATCCGCCGGATGTGCTGATCTCGCCCCGACTGGGCAAGCTGGGGCTGCTGGAGTTCGACCGCGCCGATGAGGCTATTGCCGAGGGCTACGAAAGCGTCCGGCGCATGGGGGCCGCACTGAAACATGCGCTGGACCAATAACCACGGCGGGGCGAGCCGTGGCGCCGAGGCCAGAATTGCCTCAGCGGGAAAACAGCTCGCCCGGTTCAGCCGAACCAGGCCGCGGGCAGCGCTGCGCAGAGCCACGACCGCACCTCATCAAGCTGCCTCGGCCCATAGGCCACCGACTCACCCACACCCCATACCGGGCCGGGCCAGGCGGTATCATCCCGGTAACGCACGATATGATGGATATGCAGCTGCGGCACCAGGTTACCCAGTGCCGCAATATTCAATTTGTCGCCACCGAAGGTTTCCATCATCGCCTTGCCCAGCACCGCCGACTCCTGCCACAGCTGTGCCTGCCCTGCGCTATCCAGCTCGTAGATCTCAATCAGCTCCTCACGCCGCGGCACCAGGATACACCATGGATAACGGCTATCGTTCATTAGCAGGAGGCGTGAAACAGGAAGATCGGCGATAAAAATGCCGTCAGAGGCAAGGCGTGGGTGTAGTCGGAACATGCCAATCTCCCAGGTAATTGTTACTCCTTCTTCCTGCCGATGCTGTCAATGGAGACCACCACATCACCCTGTGGCTTCGGCTCGTCGGTGAAACGCGGACGCTTATCCATGGAACGGCCGGCTTCTGCGGCCAACTCCTGCTCACGCTGACTGATCAGCACCAAACAGTCACGCATGCCGTTGATGGTAGCCTCGGAAAGGGGGTGCTTCATACCCGGCTCGGTGGCGGTATCCTTGATCACTTCGGTCAGCACACGCTTGACCGCGCCAAGGATATTCTCTTCTTTGGAAAAATTGCTGTCGCTCATCGCTTTGACTCCTGGGGCCGGATTCCGCCAACATAATAGACATCGGATGGCAGAGTTTACAACAAAGCCGCTGGACGGCCCAAAAACGATATACTGTGGGCATTTCCCACGGAGACAAGTCTATGTCCGACACCAACGCCCCCCACGCCCTGCTGTTCACCGCCCCCGGCTGCCCCCACTGTCCCGGGATCAAGGCTGCCCTGGAGAAACTGCACCAGGAGGGGGTGGTCGGCGAACTCGAGGTGGTGAGTATCGCCGAGGATCAGGGGCGCGCCGCCGAGATGGGGGTGCGCAGTGTACCCTGGTTGAAGCTGGGCGAATTTGTCCTCACCGGCGCCCAGACCCCGCAGCAGTTGCGCGAGTGGGCTGAAAAGGCCGCCGGCAGCGCCGACATGGTCGATTACCTGGAGCACCAGCTGGCCAACGGCGAACTGGACGAGGCACAGGCGATGCTGGCAAAGGCGCCGCAACACCTGGAGGCGCTGCTGTCACTGTTGGAGCAGCCCGAGGCAAAGATCCAAGTACGCCTCGGGGTCAGTGCCATCATTGAGGGGATGGAGGGGAGTGAGGCGTTGCAGAAACTGGTGCCGCGCCTGATCATCATGAGCGAACACAGCGATCACCAACTGCGTAGCGACGCCTGCCACTTCCTTGGCCTGAGCCACAGCAAGGAGGCGGAGGCGGCGCTGCGCAAACGCCTGGAAGACGACAACGAAGAGGTGCGCGAGATCGCCGCCGAGTCGCTGGAGCTCATTCAACAATAACTCCAAAATGGCAAATGGCTATACCGCCGCCGCATCTCAGGGCTTGAAGTTTCATTCACACAACCAAATTAAAGGCTCTGTGCCATTTCATTCACGAGCAAAAAGACGGACAGCGATGACCAGTACAGCTGAACACCTCCATGGACTCCTGCACAAATTCGACAAGTCGACCATCCCCACGATCGAGAAGGCTGCCGAGGCAGGCGATGCCGAGGCACAGTTCAAGCTCGGCGCGCTCTATGCCAACGGCGTAGGGGTCAAGCAGGAGAGCAAGACCGCCGCCCAGTGGCTGCGCAAGGCGGCCAAGCAGGGCAGTTTTCCCGCACAAACCCTGCTCGGCTGGTGCTATGCCGGGGGTCACGGCGTCAGCAAGAACATCGGGGAGGCACTGGAGTGGTACAGCAAGGCTGCCGAACAGGGCGATACCGATGCCATGTGTTCACTGGCCGACATCTACATCGAGGGTGAAGCCGGTATCGAGCGGAACATCTCCTCCGCACTCAGGTGGTACGAAAAGGCCGCCAATCTCGGCCACCCCAAGGCCCAGTACCTGCTCGGCAAGCTGCTGGCCGAGGGCAAGGTGGTACAACAGAATGACGAGGCGGCCTTCCAGTGGCTGACCCTGGCGATCATGAGCGATAGCGAGGCGGCCCAGCGGGAGCTGGCGATGCTCACCGCACGTCTCGACCCCGACACTCTGCAGCAATACAAGGACAACATGCTCGCATTGATGCAGTTGCCCCACTAAATTCACCTCGGGTCCACCGCAGCCATGGATGAAAAAGAGTTCAAAAAAACCTTCCGCGACTTCAACGGCGCGCCGTGCATCTTTGCCAAGGCGATCCTGCGCCGCTGTGCCCACTGCTCACGCTCGCAGAGAGTGTTTATCGCCGAACGCGAGGCGGTCGCCTGCAAATCACCCGGCGCCCGTCAGCGTTGTGCCGAAGTGCTGGCAGTGCTGCATGAGAAGGCGATCTTCGCCTTGCACCTGCCCCAACCCGAGATGGTCCTGCCCCACGGCAAGGAGCTCAAAGTACAGTGTGGCGGCATGCTCGGCCTGCAGCAGGCCCTGCTGCAGCAGGGAGACGCGGCCGAAGTGGTCGATGACATCCACGATCTGCTCGAAGAGGCCATCAGAGACTACAGCGACGTGGAATCGCTCCCCTACGGCGAGGTGGTCAAAGGCATTACCCGCTTCAAACCGCGGGGAAAATAAGACCGGCCGTTCCCCTGTTTTCCCTGTTCACTATCTGGCTATACTGAGCAGTGAGGTGCCGTAAAAGCGGTGTGCCGTCAACATGGGGAAGAGGGATGTTTGAAGTCGCCGAGCTTGGCCACCAACTCAGTAAAACGGAGTACAAGGAGCGGGTTCCGCAGCTGCGCACCGAGTTGCTGACGGTGCAGGAGGCGCTCAAAGAGGCCGATTTTCCGGTCATAATACTGGTCTCCGGGGTTGATGGCGCCGGCAAGGGCGACACGATCAACCTCCTCAACGAGTGGCTCGATCCGCGCTATGTGCGCACCTTCGCCTTCGGCCAGATGAGCGATGAGGAGCGCGAACGTCCCGAATACTGGCGTTTCTGGCGCTCACTCCCCGCAACCGGCAGCATCGGTCTGTATGTCGGTTCCTGGTACAGCCATCCCATCGCCCGGCGCGCCAGCGGCGATTTCAATGACGCCGAGCTCGACGGTCACCTGCTGCGCATCCGCAACTTTGAAAAGGAGCTGGTCGACGACGGCGCCCTGATCATCAAATTCTGGCTGCACCTGTCGAAGGAGGCGCAGAAGAGACGGCTGAAAAAACTGCAGCGCGATCCCAAAACCGCCTGGCGCGTCACCAAACAGGACAAAGAACACCTCAAACACTACGACGAATTCCGCAGCATCGCCGAGCGCACCCTGCGCGACACCAGCACTGGTGAGGCTCCCTGGATCATTGTCGAGGGTGCCGACCCGCGCTATCGCGGCTTCACCGTCGGCCAGCACATCCTCGATCGCATCCGCACCCACCTGCAGCGCCACCGGCCGACCACACCCAGCGCCCCACCGACCAGCAGCGACGTTATGCCGGTACTCACCCGCCCGCAAACCCTGCTCGGCCATCTCGACCTGGACCAGTCGCTGAGCAAAGAGACGTATAAAAAAGAGCTGGAGAAGTACCAGGGAAAACTCAACGAGCTGGCCCGCACCGCACGCGAAAAAAAGATCTCCAGCGTCATCGTGCTGGAGGGCTGGGATGCCGCCGGCAAGGGCGGCATTATCCGCCGCATCGTCCCCGCGCTAGACGCCCGCAACTACCAGATCATCCCCATCGCCGCACCCACCGACGAGGAGCGCGCCCACCACTACCTGTGGCGCTTCTGGCGCCACATCCCACGCGCAGGCCAGGTCACCATCTACGACAGAAGCTGGTACGGTCGCGTACTGGTCGAGCGGGTGGAAAACCTCGCCAGCCACGATGAGTGGATGCGCGCCTACGCCGAGATCAACGACTTCGAGGAGCAACTCACCGAACACCGCACAGTCCTATTGAAGTTCTGGCTGCATATCGACAAGGAGGAGCAACTACGTCGTTTCAAGGCGCGTGAGAAGATCGCCTACAAGCAGTATAAAATCACTGAAGAGGACTACCATAACCGCGAGAAGTGGGACGACTACGAACACGCGGTCAACGACATGGTCGAGCGCACCAGTACCGAATATGCACCGTGGACCCTGATTGAGGGTAACGACAAAAGGTTTGCCCGTATCAAGGCGATAAAAACCCTCTGCGAACGGCTGGAGGAGGCGGTAAGCATCGAGTAAACACTCTCTCACGGCAAAGCGCAACAGCTCCTGCCAGAGCCCCCCGATGGCCGAATCGTCAAGCCACAGTGCGACTATCGCACGGTACCCGCGACGGCGAACGGGGATGTGTCGTAGCGGATGACAGGCTGCTCACGCATTCACCTGAATTCGGCAATTATTTTTGCCTGTGAGCCCCTTTTGCATGCTATAAATGCTAAAGAGACAATGGGATTATCCCTCCTGCGGCTCTTGAACTTTTGTCCCATAACCCTATCTAATACGCACGATTCAGAACTGACTTTGCGGAGAGTAAAACCGATGAAGCGTATCGCTTTGTTCCTTGCCACCAATATCGCCATTCTGGTGGTGTTGTCGATCATCCTTGCCGTCACCGGCGTCGGTTCCATGCTGGATGAGTCAGGCGCGATCGATTTTGCCAGCCTGCTGGCCTTCTCGGCCATCGTCGGCTTTGTCGGCTCCTTCATGTCACTGGCCATGTCCAAGTGGACTGCCAAGCACATGACCGGGGCACAGGTGATCAGCGAACCGCGCACCCAGACCGAGCGCTGGCTGGTGGAGACGGTGCGCCGCCAGGCCCGGCAGGCGGGGATCGGCATGCCGGAGGTGGCGATCTACAACGCCCCCGAGCCCAACGCCTTCGCCACCGGCATGAGCCGCAACAACTCGCTGGTGGCGGTGAGCACCGGGCTGATGCAGGCGATGAGTCAGGATGAGGTCGAGGCGGTACTGGCCCACGAGGTGAGCCACGTGGCCAACGGCGACATGGTCACCATGGCGCTGATCCAGGGGGTGGTGAACACCTTTGTTATCTTCCTCTCGCGCATCATCGGCCATCTGGTCGACCGGGCGGTGTTCAAGACCGAGAGAGGCCACGGCCCGGCCTTCTGGATCACCACCATCTTCGCCCAGGTGGTGCTGGGGATCCTCGCCAGCATGATCACCATGTGGTTCTCGCGCCAGCGGGAATTCCGTGCCGACGCCGGTGCCGCGCGCCTCGCCAGCAGTGAGAAGATGATCGCCGCGCTACAGGCACTGCAGCGCAGTGCCGGCCAGAACGAGCTGCCCGATCAGATGGCCGCCTTCGGCATCTCCGGACACATCGGCGAGGGGATCAAACGTCTTTTCACCAGCCATCCCCCGCTGGAAGAGCGCATCGCCGCGCTGCATACTCCGCAGCGCTAGCCAAACCTGCGCCAGAGTAGCCGGGGCTCGTCGTGAGAGAGTGCCCGGCAGGACCCATCCCTGTGGATCAAATCGTGCCGGCCAGCCATAGCCGGATCCTCAGCCCCCAGCTGCTGGTATAACCGCGCGTGACAAAACGCACCTCACCCTCGCCATCAAGGATGAAACTGGCCGGTACACCGCTGACCCCGTACCGGCGCGAGAGTCTCCCCTCCGGGTCGCTGACCACCGGGTAGTCCACCCCCTGCTCTCTGAGGTAGTCGAGGATCTCCTGCTCACTACCCGATTGCATCGCCACGCTGATAAAGGAGTGGTCACCGGCGACGGCGTCGATGCTCCCCTGCTCCAGCTCGCACACCGGACACCAGGTAGCCCATAAGTGAACCAGCGCGGGAGTGCCCTGCAAGCTCCGTAGATCGAAGGCCTCACCCGCGATGGTCTGCGCGCTGAACAGCGGCGCCTTGCCGCTGACCGCATCGCGCGTCAACCACGCCTCCAGCGCCAGCACAAGCAGCAGTACTACACCCAGTTCCAGCAACAACTTGGGCAGCTTTTTTCCTATTCGAACTATCCGCTCTCTCATCTTTTCATTGTAACGCTTTTCCGCTGCCGCCTCCCGCGTGTGCAGAGTCTCCCGCCAAGCAGTACAATAAATCAGGAGACTGCTTCTTTTCACACACCGTCACACCGCCTGGAACGACCGCCACTGTGGAATTGTTTGAACGACTCGCTGTAGCACTGGCCATCGGCCTGCTCATCGGAATCGAGCGCGGCTGGCATGAGCGTGAGGCCGGTGAGGGGCGGCGCATCGCCGGTCTGCGCACCTTCGGCATTATCGGCCTGCTGGGGGCGGTGAGTGGTCTGCTGGCCGATGAGCTGGGCGAGCTGTTGCTGGCCGCCACCTTCATCGCCTTCGCCGCGCTGGTGATCGCCGCCCATGTACTGGAGTCTCGCGAAGACCGTGATTTTGGCATGACCACCCCGGTGGCGGCGCTGCTCACCTTCACCCTGGGCACCCTGGCTGCGCTGGGCTACACCGCCGTGGCCGGGGCGACGGCAGTGGTCACCGCCACCCTGCTGGGCCTCAAGCCGCTGCTTCACCGCTGGATTGAACAGATGGAACAGCGCGAGCTCTACGCCATCTTTAAGATGCTGATGATCTCGGTAGTGTTGCTGCCGATCCTGCCCAATCAGGGCTACGGTCCCTGGCAGGCGCTCAACCCCTACGAAATATGGTGGATGGTGGTGCTCATCGCCGGTATCTCCTTCGCCGGCTACTTTGCAGTGAAGATCGCCGGCAGCCGCCGCGGCCTGGTGATCACCGGCCTGTTCGGCGGGCTGGCCTCCTCCACCGCGCTGACCCTGAGCTTTGCCCGACTGGGGCGCCACAATCGCAATGCCCACTCGCTGCTCGCGGCGGGGGTAGTGCTGGCCGCCGGGACTATGTTCCCGCGCATGTTGCTGGAGGTCTCGGTGATTAACCCGCAACTGCTGCCGGCATTGACCATACCACTGCTGTCGATGATGCTGGCCAGCTACCTTGCCGTACCGCTGCTGCTGTTTCCCAGTGAAGACGGCAGTGCCGTTCGCAACATCGACATCCAAAACCCCTTCGAGCTGTTGCCTGCGCTGAAATTCGGCCTGCTGCTGGTAGCGGTGCTGCTACTGGCCGAGTTCTTCCTCGAGCGCTTCGGCAACACCGGCCTGTATGCGATCGCCGCGATCTCCGGCCTGACCGATGTGGACGCCATCACTCTCTCCATCTCGCGCATGGCGCGCGGTGATCTCTCTGCTGGGGTAGCGACCCAGGCGATCATTATCGCCGCCAGCGTCAACACCCTGGTAAAAGGGGTGCTGGTGGCGGTGATTTGCGGCCGCGCCATGGCCTGGAAGGTGATGCTGAGTATTATCCTCGCCATCGCCGCCGGCGCGATCACGACCTTAATTACGATTTGACAATGGCACCACACAAACACCGGGCTAACGAGGTGGCGGTGCTGATGCCGTTCTACAATGCGGCGTCGACACTGGGCGAAACTCTCGACACCATTCAGGGACAGACTCTCAGCAACTTTACCCTGATCGCCGTGGATGACGGCTCGAACGACAACTCTGCAACCATCGTCCGCCAGCGCATGCAGCACGACCCCCGTATCCAGCTCTTGCAGCCGGGCCGCCAGGGGGTGGTCGGCGCCATGAACAGCGCCCTCGCCCACTGCCGCAGCCCCACCGTCGCGCGTATGGACGCAGACGACCTGATGGAGCCCGAGCGGCTGGAAAAACAGTTGGGTTTTCTTAAAGAGAACCCGGAGATCGACCTGGTCGGCAGCCGGGTCAGCCTCTTTCCCGAGGAGTTGATCCTTGAGGGGTTTTACGAATACATCCGCTGGCAGAACAGTTGCATCACCCCCGAACAGATCGCCCACAACATCTACGTCGAGCTACCCATCGCCCACCCCTCCGTGATGTTCCGCCGGAAGGTCGTCATGGACGCCGGCGGCTACCGCGACGGCGACTTCCCCGAGGATTACGAACTGCTGCTGCGCCTGCACCAGCGCGGCCACCAAATGGCGAAACTGCCCGAAACCCTGCTGCACTGGCGCGACAGCGGCGAACGGCTCACCCGTACCGACGGCCGCTACCGCCGCGAAGCCTTCGACATCATCCGTGCCCACTACCTGGCCCAGGACCCTCGCCTTAAACAGGGCCGTCCGCTGGTCTTCTGGGGGGCCGGCAGAAAGACACGAAAACGCATCGCCCACCTACTGCAACACGGCCACCGCTCCAGCGCCTGGATCGACATCGACCCCAACAAGATCGGCAACACCATCGACGGCACCCGCGTCGTGGCGCCGGAGTGGCTGGCACAAGAAGAGAAACCCTTCGTCCTCAGCTACGTCAGCAACCACGGCGCACGGGAACTCATTGCCAAAGATCTGCGGGCCATGGGCTATGTCGAGGGAAAGGATTATCTGATGGTGGGGTAGGAGCGGCTTCCAGCCGCGAATTAACGGCTGTAGGATGGCAAAGCTTCCGCATCCTGCTCACGCCCCTCACCTACATCTGACCTCCATGGATGGAGGAAATGCAAAAGGATTGTAGGAACAATCCTTGCCCTACAGGTGAAGGAGCGAGAGCGACGTGCCCATCACACAAATGTGATTTGCAGACGTGGGCTACAGATAAAACACCGCCAACCAAACCGTCACCGCATCCGGCTCGGTCCACGCCACCCGGTGCTTCACATGCTTCGGGATATTCAGGTAATCCCCTCTCGACAACAGCACCTCACTGCCATCCTCGAAGGCGATCTTCCCTGCCCCCTGCAATATCACCACCCACTCATTCTCATCCTGGTCATACCAGCCGGAAGCGGGCGACGTCTGCCCTTGCGAAAGTATTCGCTCCACCCTGACGCCAGCGGAGTTCACGATCTCATCAAAGAGCTCTTCACCGACAACCTCAGGCATCCCCTCGAACAGATTGTTAAGGCTCATTCGTTCATCCTGGAAAGTCGTTGCCTGCAACAAAACAACCGTGCAGCCACTCCCATTCGCGACAGAAATTTCAGATCAGAATAGCGAGATTCAGAGCTCGCAATCACAATGGAAAGTCCCACAATTAAACGGATAGAAGCGCAAAATGCGTGATTGCAAGACCCCGTTCACGCTCTCACAATCCAACCCTATTCGTTAGGTCTCATAGATGGGGGTGGCGGCTGCGAGTACACTACCCGATTTCGTCCGGCCAATTTCGCACTGTACAGCGCTTTGTCCGCCTCTTGCAGTAAGAACTCCTCATTCTGCCGCTCGTTAGGGATTATAGAGGCCACACCCATGCTGACGGTTATTTGCCTTGATTCATCAAAAACCATCTTGAGATCGTTGATTGCTTTTAAGATCGCCTCTGCAACCTTCTGCGACTCTGCGAAATCGGTGCCCCCCAAGATCACAGCAAACTCGTCCCCGCCAAGACGCGCGCCAAGATCGCTTGCCCTGTGACAATACGCTGACAGAGCCTGGCCAATATTGACTAAACACTGGTCCCCGCCAAGATGCCCCCATTCGTCGTTGTACTCCTTGAAGTAATCGACATCTACCATAATTAGACTGATCACCGATTGATTGCGGATACTCCTTCGCATTTCTTTATTCAGAAACTGGTTGAAATAACGACGATTAGCCAAACCAGTAAGTGGATCGTGCATGGCAAGATATTCGGCCCGTTCCTCGGCCAATCTGCGCTGCGTGATATTGTGGTGGGAGATTACAAACAAGATTTTTGAATCATCTTTCATCCGCCTAACGCGCATCATAAACCAGCGTTCCTCGTTTGGACTGTGGCACGGATATTCTAAATAGAAAGACTCACTGTTGCCGCTTATAACGTCCATGATGCCCTCTGCGGCCTCTCCGGCAAGACTGTCGCCGCCGGCGGCAGAGGTAGAAAGGACCTTTAGATAGTTACTGCCTGCGGAAATATGTTTGGGAGAAAGTCCATTTTCGGCCCCAAAGTTTGTCCACGCAAGATTTACATCAATAATGGTTCCCGCTTGGTCAATTACTACGATTTGTTCTTCCAGTGAGTTGAACACCAAGGTATGTAGTGCAGTCATATCTTGCATGACGCATGACTCCGGGGTAGCAATAAAGGCCTAACAGTTATATTAACGGGATCCCGTTTTTTATGCACATTTATAGCAAGACCTCTTTATCGCACTGTAATTACCATAACGGCAGGCCGAAAAGGAGACGGAGGGAATATTTTTTGTACAGTTCGCAGAACTTTTGACAACTGTTTGTTTTTTATTCCCTTGTAGTGGCATAGTTAATTTGGCCACCTGATTATGGGTGATATTATCATCATCAAGACAATCAGGTGACAAAATGGCTAAGACGAGAAGGACATACAGT
>JAPHTQ010000058.1 GCA_026196275.1 Gammaproteobacteria bacterium | reverse complement strand
GGGCTAAAGGACTGGGACATCTCTCGCGATGCCCCCTACTTCGGCTTCGAGATCCCCGACGCACCGGGCAAATTCTTCTATGTCTGGCTTGATGCACCCATCGGCTACATGGCCAGTTTCAAAAACCTGTGCGCCAAGACCGAAGGGCTGGAGTTCGACGACTACTGGAGCAAGGAGAGCAAGGCCGAACTCTACCACTTCATCGGCAAGGATATCGCCTATTTCCACACCCTGTTCTGGCCGGCAACGCTCACCGGCAGCGGTTTCCGCACCCCCAACGCAGTCTGGTGCCACGGCTTTCTCACCGTCAACGGCCAGAAGATGTCCAAGTCGCGTGGTACCTTCATCATGGCGCGTACCTACCTGGACCACCTCAATCCGGAGTATCTGCGCTACTATTTTGCCGCCAAGTTGAACGCCGGCATCGACGATATCGATCTCAGCCTGGAGGACTTCCAGCAGCGGGTCAATTCAGACCTGGTGGGCAAGGTGGTCAATATCGCCAGCCGCTGCGCCGGCTTCATCCACAAACGTTTCGACGGCAGACTGGCCACCGAACTGGCCGAACCGGTGCTGCATAGCGAATTCATCAATGCCGGCGAGGAGATCGCCCAGCTCTACGAAACCCGCCAGTTTGGCCAGGCGATGCGCCATATCATGCACCTGGCCGACCGGGCCAACCAGTACATCGATGAGAAAAAACCGTGGGTGCTGGCCAAGGAGGAGGGCAAGGAGCAGGAGGTACAGGATGTCTGCACCGTCGGCCTCAACCTGTTCAAGGTGCTGGTCGCCTACCTCAAGCCGGTACTGCCGGTGCTGGCCGCCGGGGCCGAGACCTTCCTGCGCATCAAGCCGTTGAGCTGGAACAACTACACCGTCCCGCTGCTGGGCCATACCATCGAGGCGTTCAAACCGCTGATGACCCGGGTGGAGAGGGAGCAGGTCGACGCCATGCTGGAGGACGCCAAACAGGATCTCGCCGCTGCTCAACAGCCTGCCAAGGTCGAGCCCAGCGGTCCCCTCGCCAATGATCCGATCAGCGAAACCATCACCTTCGAGGATTTTGCCAAACTCGACCTGCGCATCGCCCGTATCGTCAAGGCCGAGCACGTGGAAGGGGCCGACAAGCTGCTGCAACTGACCCTCGATCTCGACGGCGAGACGCGCAACGTCTTCGCCGGCATCAAGTCCGCCTACGCACCGGAAGATCTCGAAGGCAAACTCACCGTGATGGTCGCCAACCTCGCCCCGCGCAAGATGCGCTTCGGCATCTCCGAGGGGATGGTGCTGGCCGCCGGACCCGGCGGCAAGGATCTCTTCGTGCTCCACCCCGACGAGGGGGCCGAACCGGGGATGCGGGTGAAATAGATCAACTGCTCGCCCCAACCGAAGAAGTGATCCCACCGCAAAGCTCACCACATCCTGTGCTCACGCTCCTCACCTACATCCGTGTAGGTGAAGGCGTAGAGGGGCCTCTGCGGTAAGTTTTTTTGAGGAGGATGAGCGGTTACAAACCCCCTGATCCCCCGCCATTAGCCCGTGCTAGTAATATGGTTTTTATGTAGAATATCGCCCCGCCGGCAAAGCCCACAAAGTTCATCATCTTGTAGTTTTGCTGATGGACGGTAGACTTAGCATTCATTGCGACTTAACTGGTTACCGATGACCGAATACGCCCTCATCCTTGTCAGCACCGTGCTGGTCAACAACTTCGTTCTGGTGAAGTTTCTTGGCCTGTGTCCGTTTATGGGTGTATCACGCAAGCTGGAGACCGCCACCGGCATGGGGCTGGCCACCACCTTCGTGCTGACGCTCTCCTCGGTCTGCTCCTATCTGGTCAACGAGTACATGCTTGCCCCATTGGGGCTGGAGTACCTGCGCACCATCGCATTTATTCTGGTGATCGCGGTGGTGGTGCAGTTCACCGAGATGGTGGTACACAAGACCTCGCCGCTGCTCTACCAGGTGCTCGGCATCTTCCTGCCGCTAATCACCACCAACTGTGCGGTCCTCGGTGTGGCACTGCTCAACACCCAGGCACAGCACGGCTTCCTCGAGTCGGCGGTCTACGGCTTTGGCGCCGCCGCCGGTTTCTCGCTGGTGCTGGTGCTGTTCGCCGCGATGCGTGAGCGGATCACGGTGGCCGACGTACCGGCGGTCTTTCGCGGCCCTGCCATCGCCCTGATCACCGCCGGGCTGATGTCGATGGCCTTCATGGGCTTTTCGGGACTGGTGAAGGGCTGATGCTGGAGGCAATCCTCGCACTGACGGCACTGGCCGTCGTCTTCGGCCTGCTATTGGGCTTCGCCTCGGTCCGTTTTAAGGTGGAGAGCGATCCTATCGTCGACAAAGTCGATGCCATCCTGCCGCAGACTCAGTGCGGCCAGTGCGGCTTTGCCGGCTGCCGTCCCTACGCCGAGGCCATCGCCAGCGGCGAGGCGGATATCAACCGCTGTCCGCCCGGTGGCGAGACGGTGATCCTCGCCCTCTCGGATCTGCTCGGTGTCGATGCCAAACCGCTGGATGAGGAGGTCGGTGAGGAGAAGCTCCGGGAGGTGGCCGTTATTGACGAGCAGCTCTGTATAGGCTGCACCCTCTGCATCCAGGCCTGCCCGGTAGATGCCATCCTCGGTGCAGCCAAACAGATGCATACCGTTATCGAAAGCGAGTGCACCGGCTGCGAGCTGTGTGTCGAGCCCTGTCCGGTGGACTGCATCCACATGCAGACGGTCAAGGAGGATCTGAACAGCTGGAAGTGGCCCTATCCCGCAGTGGAGCAGGAGAAGAAACCATGAGCCATCAGCTGCACCCCTTCCCCGGAGGCCTGCATCTGCCCGGCAACAAGGGCCTCTCCACCGACAGGGATCTCGCCACTGCAGCGGTGCCGCCAACGCTGATTATCCCGCTGCAACAGCATATCGGGGCACCGGCCAAGCCGCTGGTCGCCGTTGGCGACAGGGTACTGAAGGGGCAGATACTGGCCACTCCCGAGGGGTATGTCAGCGCCCCGGTGCACGCCAGCAGCTCGGGCACCGTGATCGCTATCGAGGAACGGCCGGTCCCCCACCCCTCGGGGCTGGCCGCCCCCTCTATTGTGATCGAAACCGATGGCGAGGATCGCTGGATCGAACACAATGGACATTCCGATTACGCCAGTCTGGACCCCAGCGAACTGCGCAACATTATTCGCGATGCCGGGATCGTTGGCCTCGGCGGTGCCGGCTTTCCCTCGTTTATCAAACTCAACCCCGGTGCCCGTACCGAGATCGATACCCTGATCCTCAATGGTGCCGAGTGCGAACCCTATATCAGCTGCGATGACATGCTGATGCGCGAACACGCCGACCAGGTGCTCCTCGGCGCCCGCATCATGCGCCATGCCCTGCATGCCAGGCAGTGTCTGATCGGTATCGAGGACAACAAGCCCGAGGCCATCGCGGCGGTGCAGAAGGCGTTGCAACACCTGGATGAGAAAGAGATACAGGTTGTCGAAATACCCACCCGCTATCCCACCGGCGGTGAGAAACAGCTGATCAAGGTGCTCACCGGCAAGGAGGTTCCCTCCCAGGGGCTGCCCATCGATATCGGCATTGTCTGCCATAACGTTGCCACTGCCGCCAGCGTTTACCGCGCGGTGGAGCGGGGTGAGCCGCTGATCAGCCGTATCGTCACCGTTACCGGCCATGGCGCCGCCCGGCCGCAGAATCTCAAGGTGCGCATCGGCACCCCGATCCGGGATCTGTTGCAGGCGGCCGGTGGCGATAACAGCAAGCCCTACACCCTGATCATGGGCGGACCGATGATGGGCTTTACCCTCGACAGTGAGGCGCTGCCCACCACCAAGACCACCAACTGTCTGCTGCTGGCCACTGAGGAAGATATCCCCTCACGCGGCCCGGTTAACCCCTGTATCCGCTGCGGCGAATGCGCCCGGGTCTGCCCGGCGCTGCTGTTACCGCAACAGCTCTACTGGCACGCCCGCGCCAAGGATTTCGACAAGGCCCAGGATTACAACCTGTTCGACTGCATCGAATGTGGCTGTTGTACCTATGTCTGCCCCTCCAACCTGCCGCTGGTGCAGTACTACCGCTTCGCCAAGACCGAGATCTGGGCCCAGGAACGGGAGAGAAAGGCCGCCGACAAGGCCCGCGAACGCCACGAATTTCGCCAGTTCCGCATCGAGCGGGAGAAAGAGGAGAAAGCGGCACGTCACAAGACCAAGGCCAAGGCGGTGAAAAAGGATGCTGCTGCCGATGAGAAAAAGGCTGTCATTCAGGCGGCGATGGAACGGGCCAAGGCCAAGCGTGAGGCGGCCGAGGTTCAGCCGAAGAATACCGAGAACCTGAGCGAGGCCCAGAAGCGACAGATCGAAGAGGCTGAGACACGTCGCGCGGCCAAAACAGACAACCCCGCCGAACAGGCGAGTGAGGAGAACAAATGAGTATGCTCAAGGCCAGCTCTCCCCACATACACGGCCCGGCAGCGGTAAACGCGGTCATGCTGGAGGTCAGCCTGGCACTGTTGCCGGCCCTCGCCGCCTACACCTGGCTGTTCGGTTGGGGGGTGATCTTCAATGTACTACTGGCCATCGCCACCGCCCTGCTGAGTGAAGCGGCGGTACTGAGGATGCGTGGTCGCGAGGTTGCCGCCACACTGGGTGACGGTAGCGCGCTGCTCACTGCCCTGTTGCTGGCCATCGCCCTGCCGCCGCTGGCTCCCTGGTGGCTGATCGTGGTCGGCACAGCCTTTGCCATCATCTTTGCCAAACAGCTCTACGGCGGTCTCGGCTTCAACCCCTTTAACCCGGCGATGGTCGGTTATGTAGTACTGCTTATCTCCTTTCCGCTGGAGATGACCAGCTGGCTGGCCCCGCTGGATGTGCGCGAACACACACTGGACCTCTCCGCTACCGCCGCCTACGTCTTCGGTGGTCAGTTGCCACTGCAAGGCGGCATCGACAGCCTGACCATGGCCACCCCGCTGGATACGGTGAAAACCCGGCTCGGACTGGAACACACCATGGGCGAGATCCTGCGCGACCCGGTGCTCGGCATCCTGGGCGGACGCGGCTGGGAGATCGTCAACGCCATGGTGCTGCTCGGCGGACTGTGGATGCTGTTTCGTCGCCTCATCACATGGCATGTGCCGGTGGCAATGCTCGGCACCCTGTTTGTCACCTCCGGCCTGT
Source organism: Gammaproteobacteria bacterium (assembly GCA_026196275.1). Taxonomy (GTDB): domain Bacteria; phylum Pseudomonadota; class Gammaproteobacteria; order Thiohalomonadales; family Thiohalomonadaceae; genus JAPHTQ01. Next base: position 35,889 of record JAPHTQ010000058.1, on the reverse strand, counting down.
TCCACCTCATCGATCCGGAACACTACTCCGGACCGCTGTTCCACATCGCCAGCGGCGGCGCCCTGCTCGGTGCTTTCTTTATCGCCACCGATCCAGTCAGTGGCGCCACCAGCACCCGTGGCCGCATTATCTTTGGCATCGGCGTCGGTCTGTTCACCTTTATCATCCGTGCCTGGGGCGGCTACCCTGACGGTGTCGCCTTCTCCATTCTGCTGATGAACATGGCTGCCCCCACCATCGACTACTACACCCGGCCACGGGTCTTCGGACACACAGGGGGTCACTGATGCCGTTGAAAAACATGCTCATCGGCGCCCTGATCCTCGGACTGTTCGCGGTAACAGGAACCGCGCTGGTCGCCCTGACCCAGAAAGGTACCGCCGAACGTATCGCCGAAAATGAACGTCAGGCCCTGCTGGACAACCTGCACCAGGTAGTACCACCGGCGTTACACGACAACGATCTCTACGCCGATACCATCAAGGTCCGCGACCCGCTGCTCGGTACCGACAAACCGGTCACGGTCTACCGGGCCCGCCAGAGCGGCCAGCCGGTGGCCGCGGTGATTGCCAGCATCGCCCCCGACGGCTACGGTGGCGGCATCAAGCTGCTGGTGGGGATCCGCTACGACGGCACCCTCAGTGGTGTACGGGTCATCGGCCACAAAGAGACCCCGGGGCTTGGCGATGCCATCGAGGCGGAACGCTCCGACTGGATCCTCGGCTTCAGCGGCCGCTCCCTTGTCGACCCGGCCGAGCCGCAGTGGAAGGTAAAAAAAGACGGTGGGGTCTTCGATCAGTTCACCGGCGCCACCATTACTCCACGCGCCGTGGTGCAGGCGGTCTACAACACCCTGCGCTACTATCAGAACCATCGGGAAGAACTCTACGCCAGTGGAACGGCCTCTGCTGAGGAGGAAAAGTAATGGCCGAGGCAAGTTACGGCAAAATCGCCAAAGACGGTTTCTGGAACAACAACGTCGCTCTGGTGCAGATCCTGGGCCTGTGCCCGCTGCTGGCAGTCACCTCCACCGCGGTCAATGGCCTGGGGCTGGGACTGGCCACCACCCTGGTGCTGATCTGCTCCAACGTCACCGTCTCGCTGATCCGCCACCTGGTACGCCCCGAGGTACGCATCCCGGTGTTTGTGCTGGTGATCGCCTCCTTCGTCACCGCGGTGGAGCTGGCGATGAATGCCTTCTTCCACGACCTCTACAAGGTGCTGGGGATCTTCATCCCGCTGATCGTCACCAACTGCTCGATCCTCGGCCGCGCCGAGGCCTTCGCCTCAAAAAACAGTGTCAGCAAATCGTTCCTCGACGGGCTCACCATGGGCCTTGGCTTTCTCATTATCCTGGTCCTGCTCGGGGCGATGCGCGAGATCATCGGCTTCGGCACACTGTTCGCCCAGGCCCATATGATGTTCGGCGAAGTCGCCCGTGGCCTCACCACCACCGTCTTCGAAAACTACAAGGGCTTCCTGCTGGCGGTGCTGCCACCCGGCGCCTTCATCGGCCTGGGGCTGCTGATCGCGGTGAAAAACCTCATCGACCAGCGCGCCACCAGACGCGCCAGGCAGCCCGCGCCTGCCGCCGGGCCTGCCAAAGCCGAGGCGTAGGAAAAGCGGATTCACCGCAAAGGCGCAAAGTTCACAAAGGAAAATAACGCTGGCTGGACATTGTAGGCGACCCGATGTGGCGCAGCGGTATCGGGTATCGGCAAATCAGCCACGGAATGATACGGAAATGGTGTCTCTGTTTTCTGTGGATTCCGTGGCGTTTTACAAAATTGCGTCAGTTCCGCAGGAGATCGCTACGCTATGTCCGGCCTACGACCGGGGATTGTTCAGGCGAGCAGTGTGCTGCCTGACAAATTATCCGTTTTTCCTTCGCGCTCTTTGCGCCTTTGCGGTGAATCACTTCCTTTCCAGCACGATAAAGCTGCAGGCATATGCGTTCTTCTCGTCCGCCGGGTGCTCCTCGCGCGCCACCTCCTGCCATTCGTTCCAGTCGAACTCGGGGAACCAGGCGTCGGCCTCGAACCTGCCATGCACCAGGGTGAGATAGAAGCGATCCGCCCGCGGCAGCATCTGCCGGTAGAACGACTCGCCGCCAATGATCATCACCTCATCCACCCCGCCGACGGCGGCGATCGCCTCCTCGATGGTGTGCACCACCACCGCCCCTTCGGCACGGTAGTTCTGATCCCGGGTGATGACGATATTGGTCCGCTGCGGCAGGGGTTTGCCCCCGAAGGACTCGAAGGTCTTGCGCCCCATAACGATGGGCTTGCCCAGGGTGTGGCGGCGGAACCACTGCATATCCGCCGGCAGCTTCCACGGCAGTCGGTTATCGATGCCGATGGCACGATCATCGGCCATCGCAGCGATCAGGGAGATGACAGGTTTGTTCACGGTGACTCCACGCGGTTTGTCGACTGTCTCGCCACTCATATCGCCACCGGTGCCTTGATCGGCGGGTGGCACTGATAGTTCTGCAACTCGAAGTCATCGATGGTGAAGGCAAACAGATCCTCCACCGCCGGATTGAGCTTCATCCGCGGCAGCGGGAAGGGCTTGCGCGAAAGCTGCTCGCGGGTCTGCTCCAGGTGGTTGGCGTAGAGGTGAGCATCGCCCAGGGTATGCACAAAATCCCCCGGTTGGAGGTCGCAGACCTGGGCAACCATCATCGTCAGCAATGCATAGGAGGCGATATTGAACGGCACCCCAAGAAAGATATCCGCCGAGCGCTGGTAGAGCTGGCAGGAGAGTCTGCCATCAGCGACATAGAACTGGAACAGGGTGTGACAGGGAGGCAGTGCCATGTTCTCCACTTCGGCCACGTTCCAGGCGGAAACCAGCAACCTGCGTGAGTCGGGATTGTTTTTGATCTGCTCCACAACCTGAGAGATTTGGTCGATCTGCCTCCCATCCGGCGTCGGCCAGGAGCGCCACTGGTGGCCATAACCGGGGCCGATACCACCCCACTTTTCAGCAAATTCATCATCTTCGCGAATGCGCTCGACGAAGGCCTCCAGGGGAAGCGCCTCGCCGGTCTGCTTGACGTAGTTGGCGTGCGGCCACTCGTTCCAGATCCCCACCTTGTTATCGACCAGGTACTTGATATTGGTATCACCGGCAAGGAACCAGAGCAGCTCATGGATAATACCGCGTAGAAAGACCTTCTTGGTGGTCAGTAGCGGGAAGCCCTCGGCAAGGTCAAAGCGCATCTGATAACCGAACACGCTGCGGGTACCGGTGCCGGTACGGTCCTCCTTTGTAACCCCGTTATTCAGGACGTGCTGCATCAACTCCAGATACTGGCGCATGACTCCCCTCTTGTTATTGGCTGCCTGACCGTTGCACCATTATACTCACCCGGCCTTTTGTTTAAATGGCTATATACTTGGAACAGGGCACCGCCACAGGCAAGGAGCCAGAGTCAACTACCCCACCCTAAAGGGCGGAGCTTGTAGAAGCAAGCTGGGTTGACCAGGGAGAGCGGTAACCAACCCGCTACGTTACGAACAGGTCGTCAAGACCCACTCCGGGATGCTTCCTCAGTCCCGGGCTCTGGAAGATGGAGATCATGCTGGCGAAAGGTAAAGCGCCGAAGGTTTCCACCGCTGCCCCAAGGCAGGAGCCGGTTCGTGACATTCCCGAGGGGAGAGGGGGCACAAGCCCCGCGTGACAAGGCCCGTAAGGGCAGTAATTCGGAGATCCGCCATGGCCGTATTCGTATTGGACAAGCACAAACAACCGTTGATGCCGTGCTCGGAAAAGCGGGCACGGCTGCTGTTGGAGCGTGACCGGGCGGTGGTGGTGCGGGTTCATCCGTTCACTATCCGGTTAAAGGATAGGGTGGGTGGCGACACCCAGCCGGTGCGACTCAAACTCGACCCGGGCAGCCGCACCACTGGCGTGGCGTTGATGCGTGAGGGTACCGATGGCACCACTCATGTGCTGTGGTTTGGTCAAATCGCCCACCGGGGGCAGGTTATCCGGGATCGACTGGCGCAGCGGCGTGCGTTTCGGCGTCGCCGCCGGGGCCAGCTGCGTCACCGCGCACCGCGTTTTGAGAACCGTACCCGGTCAAAGGGCTGGCTCGCCCCCAGCCTGCAACACCGGGTCGATACCACCATGGCCTGGGTGGATCGGCTACGGCGCCGGGCGCCGGTCACGGCGATCAGCCAGGAGCTGGTGCGGTTCGACATGCAGCAGATGGAAAACACGGGGATCAGCGGTATCGAGTACCAACGAGGCACCCTGTTCGGTACCGAGGTTCGGGAATACCTCCTGCATCGGCACCAACACCAATGCGCCTACTGTGCCGGGTTGTCCGGCGATCCGGTGCTGGAGCTGGAGCATGTCCTGCCCCGAAGCCGGGGTGGCAGCAACCGCATCGGCAACCTGGTGGTCGCCTGCCGGGATTGCAACCAGGTGAAAAACAACCGTTCCGCCGGGGAGTGGGCGCAGGCCCTGGGCGGCTCCAGGAAGAAGCTGGATAGAACACGGGTCGCCAGCGCCGAACGCATCCACGCCGGCCAGCGCCCGAGCCTGAAGGATGCGGCCGCCGTGAACAGTACCCGCTGGGCACTGTTCCGGGCCCTCACGGCAACGACGTTGCCGGTGGAGGCCGGCACCGGCGGGCGAACGAAGTGGAATCGTCAGCGTCTGGGGATCCCCAAGGACCACGCCCTGGACGCGGCCTGTGTCGGCGAAGTGAATAATGTCGAGGGCTGGGAGCGTCCGGTGCTCTCCATCAAGGCAGCGGGGCGAGGCAGTTACCAACGCACCTGGTTGACACGCCACGGGTTTCCCCGTGGTTACCTGGCGCGAAGCAAGCAGGTGCAGGGCTTTCAGACCGGCGATCACGTCCGGGCGGTGGTGCCGAGCGGAAAGAAAATCGGTACGTACACCGGTCGGATCGCCGTCCGCGCCAGCGGCAGTTTCAACATTCAGACACAGGCAGGCGTCATTCAAGGGATCAGCCACCGCCATTGCCGCCTGATTCAGCGTGCCGACGGCTATGGCTATTCCGTTCAACCAAAGATAGCGGCAACCAAAAAGGAGGAAGCGAGAACCCAGGCCGCCTGATGGCGGGCGCAATCCCTCCCCACCCTGAACGGCGGGGTTTCTCGCGCAAAACTGATGAAGCTGTACGACAACCCCATCTCCGGAAACTGCTACAAGGTACGACTGCTGCTGGCGCTGCTCGGCAAGGAGTATGAGACGGTTTTCATCGATTCGCTCAACGGCGAGACCCGAACTCCGGCCTTCCATGCGATCTCCCCGCGCGGCCAGATCCCGGTACTGGAGGATCAGGGTGAACGTATCGCCGATTCGATGGCGATCCTCACCTATCTGGCGCGGCGCTACGGGCCGCAGTGGCTGCCGGATGGTCCGCTGGCGTGCGCACGGGTGATAGAGTGGCTGGCGGTGGCCGCCGATGAACTGCAATACGGCGCGGCGCAGGCGCGGCGGATCAAAAAGCTGGGGGTGGCGGGTGATCTGACCCGCGCCCAGATGCACGCCGAGTCTGGTCTGGCCCTGCTGGAACACCGGCTGGAGGAGCACCACTGGCTCGCAGCGGAGAAACCGACCATCGCCGACATCGCCTGCTACCCCTACGTGGCGCTGCTGCCGGAGGGCGGCGTGCCGCTCGACCCCTACCCGCCGATCCGCGACTGGATGGCCCGCATCGAAGCCCTCCCCGGCTATATCTCCATGCCGGGGTTAGAAAAAGAATGATCCACCGCAAAGCTTACCGCGTCCTGCTCTCGCTCCTCGCCTACTTCCATGTAGGCGAAGGCGCAAAGTGCGCAAAGAGTGTTGTGACTGTTGCAGAGGAGTACTTCCCAGGCACGATGCCCAGAGCAATCGCGGCTGGAAGCCGCTCCTGCATGACAGCAGAAACCACTTTGCGTCCTCTGCGCCTTTGCGGTGAGTTCTTACGACTTATTGCGATAGGCATAGACGAGAAAGCCGATGCCGACGGCAATCAGCGGCAAGGAGAGTACCTGCCCCATGGTCACCCAGTCGAAGGCGAGGTAGCCGATGTGGGCATCGGGTGTGCGCACAAACTCCACCAGGAAGCGGAAGATCCCGTAGCAGAGGGCAAACAGCCCGGAGACCGCCAGGGTCGGCCGCGGCTTGCTGGAGAACCACCAGAGGATGGCGAACAGCAGCGGCCCCTCCAGCACGAACTCGTAGAGCATCGAGGGGTGGCGCGGCTCGGGACCGGCACCGGGAAAGACCATTGCCCACGGTAGATCGGTGACCTTGCCCCACAACTCGGCGTTGATAAAGTTGCCCAGGCGTCCTGCACCGAGGCCGATGGGGACCAACGGCGCAATAAAGTCGACGGTATTCCAGAAACCGTGACGGTGCTTGCGGTTGAACAGCCACAGGGCGAACAGTACACCGAGTAGCCCGCCGTGGAACGACATCCCCCCTTCCCACACTTTCAGCAGCACCAACGGGTTATCGAGGAAGGCCGGCAGGTTGTAGAAAAAGGTGTAACCAAAGCGTCCACCCAGTACCACACCGAGGGCGACGTAGAAGACGATGTCATCAATCTGCGCCGGGCTCCAGCCGGAGCCCGACCTGGCGGCACGAAGCCGCCCCAGCCACCAGCCACCGGCGAAGCCCACGAGGTACATTATGCCGTACCAGTGGATCGTGAGTGGACCGAGACTGAGAGCAACGGGGTCGATGTCGGGGTAGCTCAGCATAACGGCAGTATACCTTTCTGATTCTTACAGTGTGACAACACGTCCGGTAAAGCACTTGATATAGTCGGTCTCGGGGATCGCCGGATGCACCGGATGGTCCGGTCCCTGATGCCCCTGACCGATGATCTGCAGCGAACGGTCCAGGTGGCGCGATGCCTGATGCAGCTGCTCGCGCAGCACCTCGCGCTGCAGGTGGAACGAGCAGGAGGCCGAGATGAGAATGCCATCCTTGCCGAGTAGCTGCATCGCCGCCTGATTGATGCGGCGGTAGGCCTCGATCCCCTTCTTCGCATCCTTCTTGCGCTTGATAAAGGCGGGCGGGTCGACCACCACGATATCGAAGCGTTCGCGCTCGGCGCGAAGCGCTTTGAGCGCCTCGAAGGCATCGCCCTCGATGCTCTGCACCCTCTCCTTGACCCCATTAAGCTCCGCATTACTTTCTACCTGATCCAGCGCCTTGGAGGAGCTGTCGACACAAACCACCTCACTGGCACCGGCCACCGCCGCCTCGATGCCCCAGCCGCCGATATAGCTGAACACATCCAGCACCCGCATGCCGTGCGCCAACTGCTGCAGTTGTGCCCGGTTGCTGCGGTGGTCGTAGAACCAGCCGGTCTTCTGCCCGGCCAGCAGCGGCACCTCGAAACGGGTACCGTTCTCCTCGATCTCGATACTCTCCGGCACCTCGCCCAGCGCCGCCTCTACATAGCTCTCCAGCCCCTCCAGGGCACGGATGCTGCTGTCGTTGCGCCAGAGGATAGCGGCGGGCTTGAGCACCTTCTCCAGCGCCTCGACCAGCGCCGCCTTCACCGCCTCCATACCGGCGGTGTTGAGCTGCACCACCAGGAGATCGCCAAAACGATCCACCACCAGCCCGGGCAGGCCGTCGCTCTCGCCGTAAACCAGGCGGTAGAAGGGCTTGTCGAACAACCGCTCGCGCAGGGCCAGGGCGATGTTCAGCCGGTGTACTAGCAGCGATCGATCCAGCTGATGGGCGGTCGAGCGGCTGATCAGGCGGGCTGCGATCAGCGAATGGGGGTTCACATAGCCGTTGCCGAGCGGCTTGCCATCGTTGGCGATGATACACACCTGCTGCCCCGCCTCGAACTGGCCCAGCGGCGAGCGGTTACTGTCCACCTCATTGCTGTAGACCCAGATGTGGCCGTTACGCAGGCGGCGCTCTTCGTTCTTCTGCAGATATAGCGGGGCAAGTTCCATAACGATTTTCCGGCAGATGGGAGTGGGGATTATGACAAAAAAGCAGCACTATTGCCCAACCTCTGCCCAGGGCAAGTTCGTCTTACTCTTTAGCCCGAAGATTATGTGTGTGAGTATATGCTCACCCTGCTCAGGCGTTCAGATCAGGGATCAACTTGCTCTCCAGTCTGGCGATGGCATCCTTGAGCATCAGCTTGCGCTTCTTCATCCGCGACATCTGCAACTGGTCCAGATAGTGGTTTTCCTGCAGGGCATTGATCGCCGCATCGAGGTCGCGGTGCTCCAGCTGCAGCGCTTCCAGCTGCTGGTGCATTTCAATCAGCTCATCGTTATCCATAGAGGCCCGCCCATGCCGGGGTATCGATTCAGAAAAGAAGCCCAAAAATACCACAAAACCGCCTCTCACCGTGAACTCTCGTGCCCTGTTCGGCACGACCAGCTAAACTTATGGATAAGACACTGTGAGCGCTTGTGTCAGACAGCGCTTGGAACCCGCTGCCGCATTCGCGGACTAAACAACTGACGGAGCTGCCGCTTGCGGCGCTCAGCAACCGCCGAATATCAAGGATGCCGGAACCATGCCTTATCAACTCGCTTCTGTGCTCACGCTTCTCCTGCTCCTGGCCGGCTGCAGCAGTGTGCCGGAACAGGTCCGCACCGCACCGTCCGATGCGCCCGACCTGACTCAGGTCCGCCTTGCCCCTGCTGAGGCCTACCTTGGTGCCGAGGTGCGCTGGGGCGGTACCATCAACCGGGTGGATAACCGCCAGGACATGACCCTGGTGGAGATCGTCGCCCGTGAGCTTTACCGCGATGGTGAGCCCAAACAGGTCGACACCAGCCCCGGACGCTTTATTGCCCATATCAACGGTTTCCTCGATCCGGCCATCTACGCCAGCGGACGCCGTCTGACTGTAGTCGGACGCATCAGCGACAGCCTGGAGCGGGAACTGGACCAGATGCGCTACCGCTACCCGGTGGTCAAGGTCAGGGAGTACCATTTGTGGCCACAACCGGTGGAGCGTGATGACCCTTTATACTACGATCCCTGGATGTACGACCCTTGGTATCCGTGGCACCCCTGGTATCCCGGCTATCCCTGGCACCGTTACCCCTATTACTACTGAGCACTATTACTATGAGCTATCTACGACTTCTCCCGGCGCTGTTTGCGGTACTGATGCTGAACGCCTGCGCCGGCGGCGCCAGATTCAACACTGAGGAGGTCGATCTCAGCCTGACCCCGCAACAGGCCCTCAGCGAAGCGCAGCTGCAGCAGGGCAAGCGGGTCCTTTGGGGCGGGATGGTCATCAACAGCACCAACCTCAGGGAGCAGACTCGTCTTGAGGTCCTGGCCTATCCGCTCGACAGCGATCACTACCCGCAGACCGACAAGGCCCCCTATGGCCGCTTTTTGTTGCTCAAGGAGGGTTACCTGGAGACGGTGGATTATGCGCCGGGACGACTGGTCAGCGTACTCGGCCGCTTTAGCGGCACGAACAAAGGAAAGGTCGACGAGAGCGAGTACACCTACCCGATGGTGCAGGCCGAACAGCTGCACCTCTGGGGCAAAGGCGAGAAGAGCGACACCCGCCTCCACTTCGGCATCGGTGTCATGTTCGGTCGCTAGTGGTTCATGCGGGAAATGGTATAAAGAGGCTGCGTGATGGGCCAGCCGGAAACCCGCCCACATCACACAGGGGCGAGACCGGGTTGCAATCCCCCAGCCAGGCCTTATCCTTCCCTGACCAATTTTTCAGCATGAGGAGAGACCATGCCAGAGCCGCTACTGCCACTGCTGGTTGAGGCCGATGTCCTGCAAGATAAACTGGACAGCCCCAACCTGCTGGTGGTCGACCTGACCAAGCCGGAGACCTATGCCAAGGGCCATATACCGGGCGCGGTCTATCTCGATTATCCCCTTATCGTACGCATGGCCAGGCCGGTAGGCGGTCTGCTGCCCGACGAGTCACAGCTGAGCATCGTACTGTCGAGGATGGGGCTCACTGCCGAGACCCATGTGGTGGCCTATGACGATGAGGGGGGCGGCAAGGCGGCACGGCTGCTCTGGACCCTGGAGGCGATCGGCCACACCCACTACTCGCTGCTCAACGGCGGGCTGCATGTGTGGGCTAACGAAGATCACCCGCTGGAACAGCAGGCCCGCACCCCGCAACCGAGTCAATACGAAGCGCAGGTCCAGCCCAACCGCCAGGCCGTAGTCGGTCGCCAGTTCATCCTCGATCACCTGAACGATGACAAGCTGGCCCTGCTGGACGTACGTTCACCGGCCGAGTTTACCGGCGAAAAACTCTACGCCGCCCGCGGCGGGCACATCCCCGGGGCCATCAACATCGAGTGGACCGAGTTCATGGACCAGAGCCACAACCTGCGCCTCAAGGGCATCGCCGAGCTGCGCAACATGCTGGAGGAGAAGGGTTTCACTCCGGACAAAACCGTGGTGGCCTACTGCCAGACCCACCACCGCTCGGCCCACACCTGGTTCGTGCTCAAATACCTGGGCTACCCCGAAGCACGCGGCTACGAAGGCTCATGGTCCGACTGGGGAAACCGTGAAGAAACACCCATTGAAGTGTAATATTCAGCAAACTGTCATTGTGCGCTGAGCAAAGCGATCTGACACCGCTCACAATACCGCACCGAAAAGATTGCCGACCACCGCCGTGGCCGCCATCGCAAGTGCACCCCACAGCGTTACCCGCCCGGCGCCAAGCGCAATACCCGCACCTCCTGCATGTGCAGCCATCCCACCGGTCAATGCCAAAAATAGCAATGACCCCGCCGCAACGGCCGGGATGATCGCGGCAGGGGGACTGATCAACACCAGCAACAACGGCAGTGCAGCGCCCAGGGAGAAGGTGATGGCAGAGGTCATTGCCGCCTGGAGCGGGCGGGCGGAATGCATCTCGCTAAGCCCCAGCTCATCGCGCGCATGCGCACCCAGCGCATCGTGTGCCATTAGCTGCATGGCAACCTCCCGAGCCAGGTCGGGCGCCAACCCGCGGCCGACATAAATCTGCGCCAACTCACGGCGCTCATACTCCACATTATCCTCGAGCTCCTGCTTCTCGCGCGCAAGGTCCGCCCTCTCCGTGTCTGCCTGGGAGCTGACCGATACATACTCCCCCGCCGCCATCGACATCGCCCCGGCCACCAGCCCCGCCACGCCCGCGAGCAGCACATCGCCCCGTGCCGCACCCGCCGCCGCCACACCCACCACCAGGCTCGCCGTGGAGACGATACCATCGTTCGCCCCCAGCACCGCCGCTCGCAGCCAGCCGATGCGACCTGCGAAATGCCGCTCTCGATGTTTGGGCATGAGAGAATCCCTAATTTGCTGAAATGTAATGAGTAAAGCATGGCGAATGGCCTGAAGCAAAAGGATAACGCAGACCGGGCGCAGGTCACATTGCAGCAGCTGCGCGCCCCCATACTCATCGACCCCTTGTGATGGCCACCGCACATCCGGCACAATCCGAGCTCCTCTCATAACCCTGCAACCCTGGCAATGGCGATAGATAACAACCACAGCAACCCGGCTCCCCTGCCGCTACTGAGTCTCGCCTTCAGGCCATTCTTCCTGGGAGGAACACTCTTCGCCGTAGTGGCTGTAAGCTGGTGGGTTTACTTCTGGCTCAACCCCTTCAGCTGGCAGCCCCATGGCGGAGCACTATGGTGGCACGCCCATGAAATGCTATTCGGATTTGGGACAGCAATTGTAGCGGGCTTTCTGCTGACCGCCGTCGCATCCTGGACCGGTGTGGCCGCGCTGCAGGGTGGGCAGTTGCTCATTCTGGCCGCGATATGGTTGTCGGGGCGCCTGCTGATCGCCTTTGGCAGCGGCTTGCCGGTTGGGGCAGTCGTGGCTGGGGATCTTTTTTTCCTGCTGCTGGTAAGCGGGGCGATGGCCTACCCGATCCTCAAGGCACGACAGTGGCGCAACCTGGCGTTCCTGCCGATGCTTCTTGTGCTTACCCTGCTAAATGGAATGAGCCATTGGGCCGTTGCCACGGGGCAAACGGCACTGGCAATGCAATCACTCGATGCCACGATTCTGTGGTTTGTTTTGCTTATGGCGTTTCTCGCTGGCAGGGTGATCCCCGCCTTCACCGCCAATGCCAGCGACTACCGCAAGGCCCCGCCCCTTCCGTGGCTCGATGCGGCAAGCATCATCACCATTATCCTGATGCTCATCGTCGCTTGGGCGGGATTTTCATCGGTGCCCTCGTGGCTTCTGTTTGGCATTGCGAGCACCGGAGCACTGGCCAACGGCTGGCGCTTCGGGCGTTGGGGATTCCAGTACAGCTGGAACGAGCCGCTGCTCTGGTCACTCCACCTGGCCTACGCCTTTATTCCGCTGGGGTTTGTCGCCCTGGCTCTTCATAGCCTTGGCCTGATGGACAATCTCAGCGCCGCACTGCACGGCTTTACGGTCGGCGCCATGGGAGGAATGATCCTGGCGATGATCTCACGGGTAACACTCGGGCATACCGGACGCCCGCTGGAACCGCCCCGCCTGATCCCCCTGGCCTATATCGCCATATTGCTGGCCGCGCTGGTGCGGATAGCTCTCCCCGCCTGGCTGCCGGCACTGACCAACTGGGGCATCGCCATTGCCGGAGGGCTGTGGGTACTGGCCTACGCCATCTACCTCCTCTACTACGCGCCAATGCTGATAAGCGCCAACGTAGAGAGGGAGACGGGCTAGGCGGCAGGCTTCGGACTTAACCCAGATCAATTCCTCCGTTTTGGCATGGTGCTAGTATTACCCTTTAAACTAACCGATGATGAGGTCTTGATATGGGTTGTTGTGGAAGCTGCGGTGGTCAGGATAACGATCAGGCCAAAGAGCAGGATAAAGATCAAAACAAGGGCCAGGAACAGAACAGGGCAACGGAAGACAACAGGGACAAAGGGCAGGACAAGAAATAGCGTATCACCCGCTCCAGTGTCCATGCTTACCCCAGTAACCGTGGGCGACTAAAGAGAGGGGGCCTGCGGCCCCCTCTCCGATCCTGATACCCCATTCGAGAGCGTGACCGAATCCGGCATTATCAATGCCTCGCAACTGATGAATTGCATGGCTCAGTACCTTCTTTCAATAAGTTCTCTCACAGACAGGGACAGCAAACCTCGGAACTTGCCACGGATCATTTCCTCGTACCGTTGCCAGGTAATGCCAAGATAGATAACCCCGAGGCCAATGATGGTCAGGACGAACGGGGACATCATGCTGTCCTGGAACACATCGTAGGCCAAATGCCCAAGATAGCCCGCTGCACCCAGACCGTCGAACACAGCGAAAACCCTGCGTGAAAGCATGGAACCTACAGCGATCATGATGAGGTTGATACACAGGAGGAGTGAGAGCGACAACAAAGATCGCCGTGATGCCCGCAGGAATTGACAAGCGGCTGCGGTACAGAAAAAACTCCGTAAGCCACAGGCCAGCACAGGCATAGCCAAGCGCGATGAAAAATAACCCCCATCCGCCGAAACGTTCCCAGCCGAGCGTCATAAACAAGCTCATTGCACCAATGGCGATCAGCCCGCCTAGTGGTCCATGCGGAAAATAATGTCACTCTCAGCCGGTCCACAAGCCTCATCGGCAAGGCGCACGAGCGCAGGACTAGTTATTCTAATTCAAGCGAGTGCAACACAGATTCTGCCGGGTCCCCGACCCTTCCACATAGACAGCATAAACAAAAAACCGAACCCCGCATCACGCGACATTCGGCCTCTTCATCCCTTTGCGTCCTTCGCACGATGCACATGGATGTGCAATTGCCGCGATAGCTACGGCTCCTTTGCGGTAAACCCCTTTATCTATTCAGGACAGCGTATCACCCCGGTCACAATCCCAAGGATCTGCACCTCTTCGTTGCGCAGGTAGATCGGTTCCATCTCCGGGTTGGCCGGTTGCAGGCGGATACCTTCGCGTTCGACGTAGAACTTTTTCAGCGTCACTGTCTCGCCGTTGATCATGGCGACCACGGACTGGCCGTTCTCGGCACTTTCGCACTTTTCGATGACGACCACATCGCCATCCTGGATGTTGTCATCCACCATCGAGTGGCCGCGCACCTTCAGGGCATAGGTATTGCGGCGCACCATGTTGGCCGGAACGGAGATGCGCTGGTTATCTTCGTTGATCTCGACCGGCTCGCCGGCGGTGATCCAGCCAAGCAGCGGGATCTCGCTCATCGGGGCGTGGCTCAGTTCCAACTCTTCGGTATGGGGAATATGAACGGGGCGTTGTCTCTTGGGAATCAGGTAACTTACGGCTGACATCACAGACTCTCCTTTATTATATTTCGATAACTTACGCTTTATTAAGCGATAAAGTCAAACCGGTGATGGTTGCTGGGCGATCTTTGCCGCACTACCTCACGCGCCGTGCTCGTGCGATAATCAAAGCATGAAACGCACCGTTATTTTTACCCTCGCCGCCATGCTGGGTGCCACCGCCCTGTTCGCGCTGGTATTCCAGCTCACCCGCCCCACCGAGCCGGAAAAGCCGATGCCGGCTGAGTTGTACAGTGTGGTGTTGGATACACCTCGCCCCCTTGCCCCCTTCCGCCTTGAGGATAGCGAGGGCAGTGTGTTTGATCAGTCACGCCTGCAGGGGAAGTGGAGTCTGCTCTTTTTCGGCTACACCCACTGCCCCGATATCTGCCCCACCACCCTGGCCACCTTGCGCAGGGTGGCCAAGACCCTGCAGCAGACCCCGGAGTACTATGCAGATACGCAGTTTATCTTTGTCTCGGTCGACCCGCGGCGCGATACCGTTAACCACTTGAAAGACTATATCGGTTACTTCCACCCGGATTTCCTTGCCGCCACCGGCGAGAAGGAGCAGATCGACCGACTGGCAAGCCAGCTCGGCGCGATTTACATGTTCGATGGCGATACCGCAAGCGATGACTACATCGTCAACCACAGCGCAAGTATCGCCGTGGTCGACCCCCAGGGGCGCTGGGCAGCGCGCTTCAATCCGCCCCACACGGCAAGCGAAATGGCCAATGACTTCCGTCGCCTGCGCGACTATCTCCAACCCTAAACCTGGCAGGATTTTATTCATGGCAGAACGCCAAAACGGCGCCGGTCTCATCGACTATATCAAGGCCCTTCCCCAGTATCTGATGCCGGGGCATCTGGTATCGCGCGCCACCCACGCCTTCACCCGCTGTCGCTGCCACGGCATCAAGAACCGTTTTAGCGACTGGTTCGTCGGCCACTTCAAACTCAACATGGAGGAGGCGCAGGAGAGCGACCCCCGCGCCTATGAGACCTTCAACGCCCTCTTCACTCGCGCCCTGAAGCTGGAGGCGCGGCCTATTGTCGCGGGTGAGAACGAGCTGGCCTGTCCGGTGGACGGGACGGTAAGCCAGGCGTGCCCCATCAGCGATGGACGCATCTTCCAGGCCAAGGGGCACGACTACTCACTGGAGCAGCTGCTGGGGGGCTCTGCGGAGCGCGCCGCACCGTTCCAGGGCGGCAGCTTCGCCACCCTCTACCTCTCGCCGCGCGACTACCACCGGATCCACATGCCGATCAGCGGTACCTTGCGCGAGATGGTGCATGTGCCGGGCCGGCTGTTCAGCGTCAACCCGGCCACCACCCGGGTGATCCCGGGACTGTTCGCGCGCAACGAGCGGGTGGTGTCGATCTTCGACACCGCCGCCGGGCCGATGGCGATGGTCAAGGTCGGTGCGGTCAACGTCGGCAGCATCGAGACGGTATGGGCCGGAGAGGTGACACCGCCGGCAGGAAGGGTGATACGCACCTGGCGCTATGGGGCAGAGGAAGCCATCACGCTGGAGAAGGGCGAAGAGATGGGCCGCTTCAACATGGGCTCCACCGTGATCGTCATATTCGGCCCCGAAGCGGTGGAGTGGAGCGACGCCATCCAGCCCGCTGCCCCCGTCCGCCTCGGTCAACTACTGGCAACGGCTAAAAAGAAATAATTTCGCCGCAAAGGCGCAAGGGACGCGAAGGAAAAGATTGCTGAGCTGAATGCTAAGCAACATAGGAAAAAAGCGTTACAGTGTGACATGCAGTTGGGCAAATTTGTTTTGTGTCGTTGAAGTCTGAACGAATCAATGCATTCGATTTTCCTTTGCGTACTTTGCGCCTTCGCCTACATGGAAGTAGGCGAGGAGCGAGAGCAGGACGCGGTAAGCTTTGCGGTGAATTGCTTTTCTAGCAGTTGTCGATGGTGAAGGCCATCACCTCATCGAGGCTGTCGGCACCGAGGGCGAGCATCACCAACCGATCGATGCCGAGGGCGACACCTGAGCAGTCGGGCAGTTGCTCCAGCGCAGCGAGCAGGTATTCATCCAGCGGCACTTGCTCCAGGCCCTGCTTCCGGCGTGCTGTCCGCTCCGTCTCGAAGCGGCGGCGCTGCTCGCCGGCGTCGGCCAGTTCGTGAAAACCGTTGGCCAGCTCCACCCCTCGGTAGTAGAGCTCGAAACGCTCGGCCAGCCGCGGATCCTCGGGATTGAGCCGCGCCAGCGCCGCCTGCGAGGCGGGGTAGTCGTAGAGGAAACAGAGACCCTCACGCCCCAGCTCCGGCTCGATGCAGTGGCTCAGCAACAGGTCGAGCCAGAGATCCCGTTGCTCCTCAGCGTCGAAGCCGCGAATACCGTGATCGCGTGCAGCGGCGCGCAGCGCATCCAGCGGCGACTCCAGCGGGTCGATATTGAGATAGCGGCGGAATGCCTCGCGGTAGCTGATCCGCTCCGCCCTCTCCGCCAGACCGAGTACGGAGGCCGCCAGCGCCTCCACCTCATCCATCAATGCATGGTGATCATAGCCGGGCCGGTACCATTCGAGCAGGGTAAACTCTGGGTTGTGGCGCCGTCCCGCCTCGCCCTGTCGGAACACCTTGCACAGCTGGTAGATAGGACCGGCCCCCGCAGCCAGCAGCCGCTTCATCGGAAATTCGGGGGAGGTATGTAGATAGAGCGGCAGCCCGGCGGCATGACCGGGACCGCTGTAGCGGGCGGCAAAGCTCTGCAGGTGCGGATCGGTGATGGCGGCGCGGGAGAGCGCCGGGGTCTCCACCTCCATGACCCCGCGTTCGGCAAAAAAGGCCCGTATCCGCTGCAGGAGACGAGCCCTCCGACGCAGGTTCTCCAGCGGCGCGACCGGTTGCCAGTCAGGGCGCCCGTCACTACCTGGAGCCAAGGCCTACTCCTTGGCGCGGGAGATGTACGCGCCGGAGCGGGTATCGACCTTGAGCTGATCACCCACGTCGATGAACAGTGGGACCTGTACCACCGCGCCAGTATCGCAGATGGCCGGTTTGGTGCCGCCGGTTGCGGTATCGCCGCGCACACCCGGGTCGGTTTCGACGACGGTAAGGATGACGTGGTTGGGGGGGGTGACGCTGATCGGCACCCCGTTCCACAGGGTAACCACGCACATATCCTGCTCCTTAAGCCACTTGGCCTCATCACCGATAGCGGAGGCATCAGCGGCGATCTGCTCGAAGGTCTCCGGATGCATGAAGTGCCAGGCCTCACCGTCGCTGTAGAGATACTGCATATCGGTATCCATGACATCGGCGGCCTCTACACTTTCACCGGATTTGAAGGTACGCTCGATCACGCGGCCGGTCTTCAGGTTACGCACCTTTACCCGATTGAACGCCTGCCCCTTGCCCGGCTTGACGAATTCGTTCTCGACAATGTTATACGGGTCACCGTCGAGCATAATCTTGAGACCGCGCTTGAATTCATTGGTGCTGTAAGTGGCCATAACTCTTCCTGAAAACAGATTGATTGCATAAAGACCGCCTATGATACCCCGAACTGCCGACTGGAAAAATGCCCTTGCCAACGCCGTACGCGATCCGGCCGAGCTCCTGGCACTGCTTGAGCTGCCCCAAGGCCTGCTGCCGGGCGCCCGCGAGGCGGCGGCACGGTTCCCACTACGGGTTCCCCGTGGCTACCTCTCGCGCATACGCAAGGGGGATTTGACCGACCCGCTGCTGCGCCAGGTGTTGCCACTGGCCGCGGAACAGGAGGCGATACCTGGCTTCAGCAACGATCCAGTCGGCGATCAGGAGGCCTCAGCCGCCCGCGGGGTCCTGCACAAATACCACGGACGGGTGCTTCTGACCGCTACCGGCGCCTGCGCTATCCACTGTCGCTACTGCTTCCGCCGCCACTTTCCCTACGCTGAGGAGAATCCGGGGCGGCAGAACTGGCAGGGCATCATCGACTATTTGCGAGCACACCCGGAAGTGGATGAACTGATCCTCAGCGGCGGTGATCCACTGATGCTCGATACCCCGCAGCTGGAACAATTGACCCGTCGTCTGGAACAGCAACCGCAACTCAAGCGCCTGCGCCTGCACACCCGACTGCCTGTGGTGCTGCCGGAGCGAATCGACCAGGAGCTGCTCGGCTGGCTGGCACGACTCCCCTGGCAACCGGTGATGGTGATCCACTGCAACCATCCGGCTGAAATCGACGCCGAGGTGACAGAGGCGCTCGGCCGCCTGGATGCGGCCGGCGTTACCCTGCTCAACCAAAGTGTTTTACTGCACGGCGTCAACGACGACGAACAGACCTTGCTGCAGCTCCACGAAAGTCTGTTCCGCCACCGTGTCATGCCCTATTATCTGCACTTGCTCGACCGTGTCAGCGGTGCCGCCCACTTTGAGGTCGGGCAGCAGCAGGCCGAGGCACTGCTCGAGCGGCTAAGAGCATTCTCACCCGGCTATCTCGTCCCCAAACTGGTGCGTGAAATTCAGGGCGAACCGAACAAGCGTCCGGTTGCGTGATTATGCTTGTAAGCTACACTTTATAGTGATACTAAACAGTTAGTTATAAAAACAACTTGAGGAGCTGCTATAACATGGTGAGGGAGAAAGCCCAGATCGGCCTGAAGATCGCAGAGCGTCGCAGGCCTGAGAAGGGTTCCTTTGACTACCACCGCGCGCCTCTCGAACGCTGGATGCAGGAACTGCCTATCGGCAACATCGGCGAGACTGCACGCATGATTTATGACGCACTCCATGAAGTAAACCGGCTTGAGATCTCCTGGAAGGAGCGCCAGCAATTTCTGGAACTGCTGCGAGAACCGGTTAATTACATACAAAATTCCCTGGTACGCCGTTATACCAGCCAGACCTTTCCCCTGCAGGAAAAATCACGACGTGTTGCCCTGCTGGCAAAAACCCTCTACGAAGAGATGGCCCTGGGTTACAAGACGGCCATTGAGGAGATGCTCGGCAGCAGCTTTCTCACCCGCGACAGCCGAATCCTGACCCTACTGATCCACCGTGCCATACGTTACCTCAGCAAAGGTCTGCTGGTCTGCTACCAGACCTATACACCTCACCCGGGAGACAGCTGGTTTGAACTCCACACTCTCTATCTGCATGCCGAGCAGAAAAACATCGCCCAGGCGCCGGTCAAGGATGAATACAGCACGCTAATACCGAAGTCCAGTATCGCCCGGGTTTATAAACAGATCCTGCTGCTGGCCCTGACTTCACCTTACCGCCTTCGCCAGGGCGAGGCCGAAGCGGTTTACTCAGCCCTCGCACACTGGGCAGGCCATGCGCACATCATTCCCTACAACGCCCCCTCGGCGGATCATGCGCTGTTTGTCGTACACCTGGACAGTGATGAGGCCCCCGACTACAAGGCCTTTGATCACCGTGATTGCAGTGACGAGCTGTGCCGACTGGTTGACACTCGTCAGTTAAGCCTTGTTCTAATCGATGAACTGAAACGTCATGAGAACGGTGACCGTCACAGTCCGCTTGGCGCTGAACTGATATATTTGTTAATACGTACATGGGGCATTACACCCAAACGCAATTTCTCGCGCAGCGATCGAGCCAGCAATATTGAGGTAGTGGTCGGTACCACCATGCTACACCGGGTGCTGACACATGAATTGGGTGATCCGCGTTTTAACATCAAACCCTCCAGTTACGACAGCAAGATTGTGATCAGTGTCAGCGAGGCTCACAGTCATGATATCTGGGATCTCTTCTCCAGCGAAAAAATGAAACGCAATTATGAGCATTATCAGGCCATACTGAAGGAGGAGGAGCGCAAAGAGAAAACCTCGCCACTCCTCAAAGAAACATGGCAGGTTCGCAATGAAAGTGCGGGGGGCTACCGACTTGCCCTGGAGCAGACACAGAACGCCAAAGTGCAGGTCGGTGAACTACTGGGGATGCACTTCCGTGAGGAAAGCAGAATATGGCGCATCGGCGTAGTCCGCTGGCTGCGCCATGCTCCGGAGGATGAACTTGAGATTGGCGTGCAGGCGCTTGCCCCGCAGGCCCGCCCGGTACTGGTCAGGAACGAACAGGCCGGTGGTCGTGCCGCGGAGTATCAATATGCGCTATTATTGTCGGAAATCCCTGCCATCAAACAACCCGCCAGCCTGATAACGCCCATTATGCTATTCCAGCCAGGCAATGAGCTAAGTCTACAACTACCCGGGGATGAGCTACGGATCAGCCTGACACGGCAACTACAGGATACCGGCAGTTTCGTGCAATTCCTGTTCAGCACGGCCAGTCCGCCCGGGGAAGTCCGCGATCACCGTGGCGAAGCGCCCACGAAGCCCGACCCCACTAGCCTGAACTGGGATGAGCTGTAAAACAGTCGGACTGGAAATGGCCCCGCACTATCATTAAAGTACCTCTCCTCAGGAAGAACCGCCCCGATTGATATGCCCTGAATAAGACGTAACCACTATGGATGTAAAAGGTAAACCGTGCTAGCCGAAGAAATACTCCATCTCCTGGTACTTGATGACTCATCAAACAACGCCGAAACCGTAGCAAATATGCTACGTAACGCCGGTCATGCCGTGCATGCCGATCGCATTGAAGATGATGAAGACCTGCGTGAGGCGCTGGCCAAAGATGACTGTGACATGGTTCTTGCCAAGCCGCGGATCCCCTACCTCAGCGCAGTTGAGGCCATCGATATTATCCGCCACGCGAAACAGAGCGTTCCTCTGCTGGTCATCGGGGATGATGCCGACGGAGAGCAAATCGATGAAATCCTCAAGGCCGGGGCACGCGACGTCGTCTATCTATCGCGCCCGATGCGACTGGCTCACGCCCTACTTCGCGAGGTCATCGCCGCCAGAGAGCATCGCAAACTGCTGCAGTGCGAGAGCTCACTGGATGAGGCCAACAACCGCGCACAGAACCTGGTGGACAGTTCGCGCGATGCAATTACCTACGTACACGATGGCATGCATATCTATGCCAACGAATCCTATCTGAAGACCTTTGGCTACTCCGACCCGGAAGAGATCGCCGGCTTACCCATCCTTAACATGGTGAAGAAGGAGGAGCACGCAAAGTTCAAAAAATTCCTCCGCGATTTCGATAAGGGCAAGGCAGAATCCAACACGATAGACGTGGACGGGCTGCGCCCGGATGGCAGCGATTTCAACATTACCATGGAGTTCACTCCCGCTGCCTTTGACGGTGAACCCTGCACCCAGATCCTGATCCGTGCTCAGGCCCATAACAAGGAACTCGAGCAAAAGCTCAGTGACATGAGCAAACTGGACTTGCTCACCGGGGCGTATAATCGTCAGTACTTCCTCGACGCATTTAACCGCGTTACCGGAAAAACCGGACATGAAGGTGTTATCTTTTACCTGCATCCGGATAATTTCAAACAAACACGTGAGGATATCGGTATCGGCCCAAGTGACCAGTTGCTGGCCGACTTCGCAAAGCTGATTGCTGGGGAACTCAACGGCAAAGGCGGTTTTATCGCCCGTTTTGAGGGGGAATATTTTACTTTATTACTTGACGACCAGAGCCTGGGGCAGGCCAGGGGTTTAGCCGAGCAATTATGCAAGACGGTTGAAGAGCACCCCTTCAAACCTGACGGCAGCAATATCTCTGTCACCTGCAGTATCGGTCTCGCTCTTTACAATGAAGCAACCACTAATCCGCAGGATGTTCTCAGCCGTGCGGAAAGGGCACTCAGCGAAGCAGACAAGATGGGGGGTAACCATTACCGGGCCTACATCCCGGGCGAAGAGGAGATGGCAGAACAGGAGCGTATAATAACGCTGGCCAGGCATGTCAAAATGGCCCTGCAAGGTAATAAGTTAGAGTTACAGTTTCAGCCAATTGTCAGCCTGAAAGGGGATGAAAACGAAAACTATGAGGTCTTCGTCCGCATGCGGGATGAAGAAGATCTCATTCTTGGCCCCAATGAATTTTTCCCTGCTGCCGAAAAGGCCGGACTGATGACCGCGGTGGATCGCTGGGTTATCGCTCACTCCATCAAAGCCGTAACCGAACAGCGACGCGAGGGAAAACCTGCTGTGCTGTTCGTCAACCTTTCAGCGGCATCGCTCAAGGACGAAAAACTTCTTCCCTGGTTGCGAGATATCCTCAAAGCCGCCCATACGCAACCCGATACGCTGGTCATCGAGATCAGTGAAAGCGTCGCCTGCAGCAATCTCAGGTCGTTCAAAATGCTGTTTGAAGGCCTCTCGCAACTCCATGTTCGTCTGGCTATCGACCATTTTGGCATTGCGCCCAACTATGCCAACCTGATCAAACACTCCGGTGCGGATTTTCTCAAGCTGGATGCCTCCATCGTCAACGCGTTGAGCAGCAGTCAGGAGGCGCAGGACAAGGTCAAGGAAATATCCGTTCTGGCCGCTGAAAACCAGAAAAAAGTTGTCGCCAATTCAGTCGAGGATCCGCATACCCTTGCAACTATTTACTCTACCGGTGTCGACTATATCCAGGGCTATTTTCTGCAGGAACCCAATCCCGAGATGAATTACGACTTCAGCTCCATGGGATGAGCAGCGGGCAAACAACAAATGCTCTGCTTCCGAGCCCATCGACAGACAGTAACCACAAGGATTATATTGGCGTCATTCTTGTTATCACACCATCGTGTTAATATGGGCGCTTGATGATGCCACCGCGCTGACGACAGGAGCCTTTGTGAAGCTCAGAACCACCTTCCACAACCTCATCACGCGTTGCAAACCCGGTCTGCAACAGGGCCGGCGTAACCTCAGTTCGGTACTGGCCCATGCACAGGAGGAGGCGGCTCCTGCTTTTCACAACATCGGGCTGCTGTTACACAGCCGACGACTGCCGGCGCGCGTCCCTATCGCTCTGAAACTCGCTCTGGCCTTTGTCCTGCTCATCGCCACCGGTATGATCGCACTCGGCTTCCTGCTCGGTTCCAACCAAACCTCATTGCTGGAACAGCAGATGGACACCTATGGCTCGACACTCGTTTCACAGATGGCCGAAGCGGCACGTGAACCCCTGCTTGCCAATGACATCCTTAACCTTGAGCTGCTCACTAACAGCCTGAGCCAGGACAGCAACATCAAGGGCGCAGCTGTTTACTCGGATGAGCGCCTCCCGGTGGTACAAACCGGAATGGTCCCTGCTATTCATCAGCAGAATCTCAGCCGAAGTAAATTTGATGCTGAGATCGCCATCCAGACATGGCAGCTCGGAAACGGACAACAGGCGCTGATCTCCTACCTTAGTCCCATCATGTTCGGAGAGATCACGGTCGGCCATGTTCTTATCACCTTTGACCACTCGGTGATGAATCTCGCCAAGGAGGAGACGGTAACCACTGTCGTCACTACCATCCTGCTGATGCTGCTGTTGGCTATCGCCATCTCCTTCTATCTGGGTCGACGCTTCACCCGCCCCATCCAACAACTGGTGGAGGCCAGCAAAGCCTTTGCTGAGGGCCACTACGGATTCCGCCTGAGCGGTGAGCGAAATGACGAGCTGGGCGTATTGATGAAATCAATGAATTTCATGGGAGAGGGACTGCTGCGCAAAGAACAGGTGGAGCAGGTTTTTTCCCGCTATGTATCACCCCAGGTGGCGAACCTGGCTATCGCCGACCTCGACAGCATGGATCAGCTGGAGCTGGGCGGTCGCCACGTAACGGCCAGCGTACTTTTTGCCGATATCGTCGGTTTCACCAGCATGTCAGAGAACATGACCCCGCAAGAAACCAGCAGTCTGCTCAATCTCTACTTCAGCAACATCGCCCGTGCAGTACACTTCTGCGGAGGACACATCGACAAATACATGGGGGACTGCGCCATGATCGTCTTCGGTGTTCCCGAAGAGTACGATGAACACAGCTTCAATGCCCTCGCATGTGGCTGGATGATTCTGGAGCTGGTACGACAGATGAATCAGAAACGCAGTAAAAAAGGACTCATGCCGGTAGAGTTTCGCATCGGGGTTAACAGTGGCACCATGCTGGCGGGCAACATGGGTTCCACAGAACGGATGGAGTATACCGTGGTCGGTGACGCGGTAAACCTCGCCTCCCGTCTGTCTCATGCCGGTGAGCCGGGCCAGGTCATCATCACCGAGGAGATGCTCGCTACAGAGGAACTCGTCGATCGGATCGTTACTACCCATCGCGGCAAAATAAAACTGCGCGGCAAGAGAGAGTCGATTTCAATTTTCCATATCCGTGACATTCAGGATCCCTTCCGCGCCCGCATGCTGGAGGAGATCCGCCGGCTCATCCAGGAAAACGAAACGGAGGCCGCATGAGGTTCCGGTATCTTTTCTGGTTACTGCCGCTGCTCGGCCAGCAAAGCGGTTGCGCGCTGCTTAGTACCAACCATAACTACAGCGATAGTGAAACGCAGATTGAACAATGGATTGGTGAGCAGCAGTATGGGCGGGCACTAAGTGCCCTCGGCCGAATAGAGCCGAAGGATCCCCGCTATCTCGAGGCCGCGAACAAACGCAAACAGGTCGAGGCGTTGGTGGCGGGTTACGAGCAGGAGATCCGTCAGCAAAACAGTCAACGACTGAACCAGGGGAATTGGGCGGCAGCGCTGGACAGCTACGACGAAGCCCTGGCGCGCCTGCCCGAGAGCATGGTACTCAAGGACGGCTTGGCGCAGCTGCATCAACAGCAGGCTGAGGAGCTGGAGCAACTTGAGCTCAAGAAGCTCAAGGACAAAGGAAGATGGCTGAAACAGACCCTGCCGACCTACCGCGACATCGCCCGCGTCGATCCCCGCAACAGGAATGCCAAAAGGCGGCTGGAGAAGATACAACTTGAAGCCGAAGCGGTAGCTGATGAGCTCGCCCTGCACGGTAACCGGGCGCAGGCCAACAATGAACTGGAAGCTGCTGCAGAACTGCTCGGGCTCGCCGCTGAACTGAGCAGTGCACCGGCAATCCAGGAGAGCCTGAACAAACTCAACGAAAAACGCTCAGCGGCGGCAAAGCAGGCGCGTAGCGAACGTGAAAAACGCCTACGCCAACAGCGGGCCGCCGAGCAACAGCGCCAGCGTACGATCAAAGAGTTGCTGGTAAAATTTGAACAGGCCTTTGCCCAGGATGAATTTGACGCTGCACGTCGCTATCTGGCCGCACTGGCGAACACCGGTATGAAAAGCGACCAGTACCACACCTTACAGCAACGACTCAACACCGCTACCGAGCGGGAAGCATCACGACTGTTCGAGATCGGTGTCAACGCCTACAGCCGTGGCCAGTACGCCGAGGCGGCAACCCACTGGCGTGAAGTGCTTAAACTCAAGCCGGACAACAAACAGGCGAAAGAAAATCTGGAGCGTGCCGAGCGGGTGCTGGAGAAATTGCGCGAACTGGAGCAGAAACAGGGGCAGTAGGACGCTCGCAAGAGGGCGTGAGCAGTCTAAAGTCCCTTCCCCGAGTGTAGTGTGTCCGAGTGGGTCCAAAGTTATGTCCAGGGATGGGCGGGACGCTCTTTCCTGTCACCGCTCATCTGTCACCACTTAAACCTCCGGCGACATCCCATCCACACGCTGGAAACCGCGCGGCAACTTGCTCCCACGGCGTCCACGTTCTCCCAGGTAGTGATCCAGATCGGCGGTTTTGAGAGTCAGGTGGCGTTTGCCGGCGTAGAGTACCAGACCCTGCCCTGCCATCAGCACCGCCAGCGCCACCACATACTCCTCGCGGTTGCTCGCCTTGCTGGCAGGGATGCTGACAATCTTGTTGCCCTTGCCCCTGGCCATCTGCGGCAGTTCGCGGATGGGAAAAACCAGCAGACGCCCTTCATTGGTAACCGCAGCGACAAGCTCGCTGTCATAATCACGGATCCGTTGCGGCGGCAACACCCTGGCCCCGCTGGGCAGTTTCAACACCGCTTTGCCCGCCTTGTTGCGCCCCTGCAGATCACCCAGTTTGGCGACGAAACCATAGCCGGCATCACTGGCCAGGAGGAGCAGTTCCTCCTCCGCGCCCATTAGCACCGCCTCAAAGGTAGCCCCGGCGATGGGGTTCACCCGCCCGCTAAGCGGCTCACCCTGGCTGCGTGCCGAAGGAAGGGTATGCGCAGGTATCGAGTAGCTTCGTCCGATCGAATCGAGGAAGGTGGCAAGTTGATTACTCTTGCCGGACGCGCTGTCCTTGTAGCCGTCGCCGGCCTTATAGCTGAGACCAACGGCATCCACATCGTGGCCCTTGGCGGCACGTACCCAGCCCTTCTCCGACAGCACCACGGTGATCGGTTCAGCGCTGATAAGCGCGGTCTCATCCAGGGCCTGAGCTGCCTCCCGCTCCACTAGAGGTGATCGGCGCGCATCACCGTAGGCCTCGGCATCAGCGATCAACTCGTTCTTTACCAGGGTCTTGAGCCGACGATCAGAACCGAGGATCTTTTCAATACCCGCTTTCTCGGTGGCCAGTTCATCCTGTTCACCGCGGATCTTCATCTCCTCCAGACGGGCCAGCTGGCGCAGTTTGGTATCGAGGATGAAGTCGGCCTGCACCTCGGTTAATGCAAAGCGCTGCATCAGTACCGGTTTGGGTTCGTCCTCGGTACGGATGAGGTGGATCACCTCATCGATATTGAGGAAAGCGGTAAGCAGACCTTCCAACAGGTGCAGCCGCTTGTCCACCTTCTCCAGCCGATGCTCAAGGCGTCGTCGCACTGTTTTCTGGCGAAACTGCAGCCACTCCTGCAGCATCATCTTCAGGGTCTTTACCTGCGGCCTGCCGTCCAGGCCGATCACGTTCATATTGACCCGGTAGCTCTTCTCCAGGTCGGTGGTGGCAAACAGGTGGTCCATCAGTTGCTCGACATCGACACGGTTGGAGCGCGGTACTATCACCAGACGGGTTGGGTTCTCATGATCCGACTCATCGCGCAGGTCCTCCACCATCGGCAACTTCTTCGCCTGCATCTGTGTGGCGATCTGCTCCAGCAACTTGGCGCCAGAGACCTGGTATGGCAAGGCGGTGACGACGATATCACCCTCCTCCTTCTCCCAGCGGGCACGCATCCGTACGCTGCCATGACCGCTCTCATACATCTTCAGCAGATCGCGCCGTGGAGTAATGATCTCCGCTTCAGTAGGATAATCCGGCCCTTGTACGTGCTCGCACAGCTCCTCAATGCTGGACTTTGGCGCCTCCAGCAGGCGAATACAGGCGCTGGCCACCTCGCGCAGGTTGTGTGGCGGGATATCGGTAGCCATACCCACGGCAATACCGGTGGTGCCATTGAGCAGCACATGCGGCACCCGTGCCGGCAGCACCTTCGGCTCGTCCAGGGTACCGTCAAAATTGGGCGACCAGTCGACCGTCCCCTGCCCCACTTCAGCGAGCAGCAGTTCGGAGAATTTGGCCAGTCTCGCCTCGGTGTAACGCATGGCGGCGAAGGACTTCGGATCATCCGGGGCCCCCCAGTTTCCCTGACCGTCCACCAGCGGATAACGGTAGGAGAAGGGTTGCGCCATCAGCACCATCGCCTCGTAACAGGCCGAGTCACCATGAGGATGATACTTACCCAGTACATCGCCCACCGTACGGGCCGATTTTTTGTACTTGGAGTCGGCCTTGAGGCCCAGTTCGGACATGGCGTAAATGATGCGCCGCTGCACCGGTTTGAGGCCATCGCCGATATTGGGCAGAGCCCGGTCCATGATGACGTACATCGAATAATCGAGATACGCCTTTTCGGTAAAATCCTTGAGTGGGATTTGCTCCACCCCTTCGTAGTTGATCTCGCTGGTATCGCTCATGCGTCGGTTCTTTTCGTCTTCCTGTTAATACTGACAATAAATTTCACCGCAAAGGCGCTGAGGGCGCAAAGGGGTGAAGATATAAACTCTTTATGTCTTACACCTTTTGAAGCCGGAGCCAACCTACAGGCTATGAAACTCATCACAGAGGCACGAAGAGGTGAAGAGTAAAACTCCGTT
The DNA here is from genome assembly GCA_026196275.1 of Gammaproteobacteria bacterium. GTDB lineage: Bacteria > Pseudomonadota > Gammaproteobacteria > Thiohalomonadales > Thiohalomonadaceae > JAPHTQ01. The sequence continues at coordinate 7,690 of JAPHTQ010000058.1, read as the reverse complement.
ACTACGTCGGCGGATCCCGAAAACTGTGTTGTCGCCGATACGCTCATCCGTCACAAGGTCGATAAACAATAACAACCCTTTGCGCCTCAGCGCCTCTGCGGTAGATATTTAAAGATAAACAATTACTCCGATCCCTTCTGGCTCATGCTCAGCATCAGCTCGGCAATGCCGTCGGCGGCACCCAGGTAAGGCGCGATGCGAATCTTCTTTCCCGGGTACTGCGCCTGCTTCGGCGCCACCTCTTCGGGGATATCCTTGGCCACATGGCGCCCGGCGGAGAGGAAGTAGGGCATCACCACCACCTCATCAGCGCCGTCGCGGATACACTGCTCAATGCCGTCCGGAATCAGCGGTTCGGCCAGCTCCAAAAAGGCAGTACGTACCATGTCGTAGTCGTTGCCGGCTTTCTCCGCCATCAGTGCACTCAGGGCGCGCACCTCGTCATTGGAGGCCTCGCGACGACTGCCATGGGCCACTACCAGTAGTGCTCTGCTCATTGTTTGTTACCTCATGTCATGGAGAACGGAACCAGCCATTCTCATGACATTGTGTAGTCGTGCCAACAGTTCAAGTTTTGCATAACGTGCCAACAGCTGTGCAAGATTCAAAACACTTTTAACGCAGAGGCGCAAAGACCGCAGAGTGGGTTATGCACAGAAATTGTAATGGCTCGTAATAGCCGGCGTTCACCCTTACGTTGATACTGCTATTAGCTTTTTACCCCTGTTTTCTTTGCGCTCTCTGCGCTTCTGCGTCCTCTGCGTTAATTAAGTCACTTCTGCCATGTCGCCCTTGCTCTCCAGCCAAGTGCGGCGCTCCGAGGCCCGTTTCTTGGCCAGCAGCATATCCATCAGCTGGTTGGTCTCATCGCCCGCCTCAATGGTCAGTTGCACCAGCCTGCGGGTATCGGGTGAAAGGGTAGTCTCGCGCAGCTGTTTGGGATTCATCTCACCCAGGCCCTTGAAGCGGGTCACCATCACCTTACCGCGTTTTTTCTCTGCAGCGATGCGATCGAGGATCCCCTTGCGCTCGCTGTCATCCAGCGCGTAGAAGGTCTCCTTGCCCACATCGACCCGGTAGAGCGGCGGCATCGCCATGTAGACGTGTCCCGCCTGCACCAGCGGGCGGAAGTGGCGCACGAACAGGGCGCACAGCAGAGTGGCGATGTGCATGCCGTCGGAGTCGGCGTCGGCCAGCACACAGACCTTGCCGTAACGCAGGCCGTCAAGCTTGTCCGAGCCGGGGTCGACACCGATGGCTACGGCGATATCGTGTACCTCCTGTGAGGCGAGTACCTGATTGGGGTCCACCTCCCAGGTATTCAGGATCTTGCCGCGCAGCGGCATGATTGCCTGAAACTCCTTGTCCCGAGCCTGCTTGGCCGAACCGCCGGCGGAGTCACCTTCCACCAGAAACAGCTCCGTACGCATCGGGTCGGAGCTGGTGCAGTCGGCCAGTTTGCCGGGCAGCGCGGGCCCCTGGGTGATCTTCTTGCGTGCCACCTTCTTGCCGGCGCGCAGCCGGCTCTGGGCGCTGGCGATAGCCAGTTCGGCGAGCTGCTCACCCACATCGTGGTGTTGATTGAGCCACAGGGAGAAGGCGTCCTTGACCACACCGGAGACGAAGGCGGCGCATTCGCGCGAAGAGAGTCGCTCCTTGGTCTGGCCGGAGAATTGCGGGTCATCAAGCTTGACCGAAAGGATGTAGCTGACCTTGTCCCACACATCCTCCGGCGCCAGCTTGACCCCGCGCGGCAACAGGTTGCGAAATTCACAGAACTCGCGCATCGCCTCGGTAAGTCCGGTACGCAGACCGTTGACGTGGGTACCTCCCTGGGCGGTGGGTACCAGGTTGACATAGCTCTCGGCCACCACCTCGCCACCCTCCGGCAGCCACACTACAGCCCAGTCGACCGCTTCGGTGGTACCCGACATGCTGCCGAGGAACGGCTCCTCGGGCAGGGTCACCGCCTGCTGCAGCTCGTCGATGAGATAGTCCTTGAGGCCATCCTCGTAGTACCACTCATGCTTTTCCTCATTCACCTCATCGTTAAACTTGATACGCAGCCCAGGGCAGAGCACCGCCTTGGCACGTAGCACATGCTTCAGGCGCGGCACAGAGAATTTGGACGAATCAAAGAACCGCTCATCGGGCCAGAAGCGCAGGGTGGTGCCGGTGTTGCGCTTGCCCACCTCCCCGATCACCTCCAGGTCAGAGACCTTTTGTCCGCCCTTGAAGGCGATGTTGTACTCCTTGCCGTCGCGCCGCACCCATAGCTCAAGATGCCGGGACAGCGCATTGACCACCGAAACGCCCACCCCATGCAGACCACCTGAAAATTGGTAGTTCTTGTTGGAGAACTTGCCGCCGGCATGCAGCTTGGTGAGGATCACCTCCACCCCGGGGATCCCTTCACGCGGGTGGATGTCCACCGGCATGCCACGGCCGTCGTCCCGCACCTCCAGCGACTGGTCATTGAAGAGGGTTACCTCGATGGTCTTCGCATGCCCGGCAATGGCCTCATCCACCGAGTTGTCGATCACCTCCTGGGCCAGGTGGTTGGGGCGCTCGGTCTGGGTATACATCCCCGGGCGCTTGCGCACCGGCTCCAGGCCGGAGAGTACTTCAATGGCTTCAGCGGTATAGTTGGATGACATAGGTATCTGATTTAACTGCAAGTTTTTTTACGTTTTCAGTAAGATAGACGATTGTAGCGTAAAACCGCCGTGCGGAGATAGAGAGCAAGCCACCGCCAGAAAAAAAGGCGAAGGGTTCCGTACCCTTCGCCTTTCTCCTACGGTCAAGCCACTCGTCTACTCAAGTGGCACACCCAGCCGGTGAGCGACCTCTTCATAGGCCTCAACCACCCCGCCGAGACCCTGGCGGAAGCGATCCTTGTCCAGCTTGTTGCGGGTGTCCTTGTCCCACAGACGGCAGCCGTCCGGGGTGAACTCATCGCCCAGCACTATGCGTCCCTGGTAGCGGCCGAACTCCAGCTTGTAGTCGACCAGCAGCATGCCCGCGTCGAGGAACAGCTGCTTGAGGATCCCATTGACCTTGAAGGTCAGCTCCTTCATCGCAGCCACCTCCTCCTCGCTGGCCCAACCGAAGGTACGGATGTGGTAATCATTGACCATCGGGTCGTGCAATTCATCATTCTTGAGGAAAAATTCGAAGGTCGGCGGGTCAAGATCCATGCCGTCCTCTACCCCCAGGCGACGTACAATGGAGCCGGTGGCAATATTTCGCACCACACACTCAATGGGGATCATATCGAGTTTCTTGACCAACGACTCCTCGTCACTCAGCAACTCAATCTGATGAGTCTCGACACCTGCCTCCTCCAACTTCCGCATGATGAAGGCATTGAACTTGTTGTTCACCATCCCCTTGCGCTCAAGCTGCTCCATCTTCTCGCCATCGAAAGCGGAGGTGTCGTTACGAAAGCGCAGGATCAATTTATCGTCTTCATCAGTGGCATAGACCGATTTAGCCTTACCCGCATACAGCTCAGCCTTCTTTTCCATCCTCTGTCCCTCAAAGGTTTCTGTTTAGCCAATCTTTCGCCAGTCCAGGCCCTGCTCCTGGTCGGCCAGTGAAATCCATTCCGCCTCACAGCCTAATGCCCCGCTAAAGGCCTCTGCGGCCAGCTCCGGCAGGTTGTTCTTTTCGCTCAGGTGCGCGGCTACCAGATGCTGCAGCGAGGAGCAATCGATGCGCTGCAGGATTTGCGCCGCCTGTCCGTTACTCAGGTGTCCCAGTGCACCGCCGACCCGCGCCTGCAGACGCGGCGGGTAGGGGCCATTGCGCAGCATGTCGCTGTCGTGATTACTCTCCAGGATCAGCGCATCGCAGGCATTAAGTTGCTGTTCAATGTGCTGTGTGCTGCGCCCCGTATCGGTGAGCAACCCCAGTCGCTTGTCGCCATCACTGAACACAAACTGGCATGGCTCGCGCGCATCGTGCGGTACCGGAAAGGGCGTCACCAGCAGATCGTCCACGGCAAACCCGCTGTGGCAGTTCAGTACACGGCGCTGAGGCAGAATACCCAGACGCCCCCCGGCGCTGCTGGCCGTACCCGCGCTAAGCCAGACGGGCTTGCCGTATTTACGCGCAAAGGCCCCGACCCCGGCGATGTGGTCATTGTGCTCATGGGTCACCAGCACCGCACTGATTGAGTCGGCCGCCACACCTAATCGTTGCATGCGCCGCTCCAGCTCCCTGACCGAGAAGCCGCAGTCGATGAGCAGCCGGGTGCGACCATGTTCAACCAGCGTCGCATTGCCCTTGCTGCCACTGCCTAACAGGGCAAAACGCATTATCTAGGGCAGAGATTCCTGCAGCTGCTGCAGGATAGGCAGTGCCTGCTCACGGGACAGCGGGGTGCCCTGTTCATTGCGAATACGGATTCGCGTGGTTGCATCATCACCACTGAGATGTACCTGCAGTTTCTCCGGCTTTTCCACCCCGTCATCGGAAGAGAACAGCGAGCTGAACCAGCCCCTCTCTTCCAAATCGGCATCCGCCAGTTGATCAACCCCTGAAACGTAGTAAAGCCCCTCGCTGCGGTTGCGGTCATCGACGACCATGCCGATGCGGTCAAGGGTGAGTCCGGTCAGGCGCCAGGCACGACTGAAACCCTCCTCAAGCAACAACATATCATCGACGATACGGCTGCGCGATTCGCTCTGTTCAACCTCTGTATCCTCCAGCACCGCCGCCGCGGTCTGCTGATTGCCACCGAGATACACCACCAGACGGTTGAGGATCTCATTGGCCAGCTCGGGGTCGGAGGGGCGCGTCTCCCAGGCGGTCTCGGTAAAACCTTCGACGGTCTGCCCCGCCACGATCTCCTTCAGACCATAATGGGTGATGTAGACCTCTGAACGCCCGTCGGCCAAGGGTTCCAGGCGCAGCCGGTACTTGTCGCGGGTATCGGCGGAATAGGCGTTTTTAAAGACCTTTCTCACCATGCCGGTGAGAAAGCCGCCGGGGGCATCGGCACGGTTCTCCGCCCAGGCGGTCTCCATAATGCCGATCGACGCGTCATCCAGCTTGAGCTCCAGTCCCAGTGTCGCCCAGAACTCGCGCAACCTGGGCCACAGCTGTGACGGTACGGCCTCGATCACCAGCCAGCGGGCACTGCCATCACGGGCGATCTCTATCCCCTCCGCTCTGGGCAGGACACGGGTGCCACCCGCTACCTGAGCGGTACCGTTCACCAGCTCAGGGATATCCTCCACACCGGTATTCACCGGGCCTGCAAGGTCCGGCGGGACTTCCAACGCGGGGAGGGTTTTCGCCTCCTTGTAATCGATACGGCTGTTGCTGCCACCGCTACATGCAACCAGTGAAAGACAACATACCGTCAGTAACGCCCTGCGGGCAGCGTGGATACTCAATATCATTACCTCTTTAGAGGATACCGGCAGCTTTCATAGCCTGACGCACGGTATCGTGATGCTGTTCCGAAAGCATGGTCAGGGGAAGACGGATCCCCGGCGGGATAAGACCCATCTGGTAGAGCGCCCACTTGACCGGAATGGGGTTGGCCTCGAGGAACAGGTTCTTGTGCAGAGGCATCAACCTCTCGTTAATCAGCTCTGCTGCGGCAAAGTCGCCGTTCAACGCCGCCTGACACATCAAATGCATGTCATGGGGGGCCACGTTGGCAGTAACGGAGATCCCGCCCTTGCCGCCCAGGCGCATAAGCTCCAGGGTGGTGGCATCATCACCGCTGTATACGTCGATACGATTCCCGCAGCGCTCAATCAGATCCTTGCCGCGAGCCATATCCCCGGTGGCATCCTTGATACCGACAACATTGGAGATACCCGCAAGACGCTCCACGGTATCATTCTGTATGTCGCAAGCCGTGCGTCCCGGCACGTTATAGAGGATCTGCGGTACCGGTACCGCTTCGGCCACTGCCTTGAAGTGGCGGTAGAGTCCCTCCTGGGTCGGCTTGTTGTAGTAGGGGGTTACCAGCAAGCAGGCATCGGCCCCCGCCTCCATCGCACAGCGGGTCAGGTCGATCGCCTCGCGGGTGGAGTTGGCACCGGTACCGGCGATCACCGGCAGACGCCCCTTGACCATCTCCACACACTGACGAATCAGTACACAGTGCTCATCATGATCCAGGGTTGCCGACTCACCTGTGGTGCCCACAACGACAAGGGCATCGGTGCCGTTCTCGACGTGAAATTCCACCAGCTGAGCGAGACTCTGCTCATCAACCGAGCCATCCTCCCGCATGGGGGTCACCAAAGCCACCATACTGCCGTGAAACATACCGCTCTCCAGAAAGGGGGAAAAACAAGCCTGCATGGTACTTGGGCGCCCCCATTCTGACAAGAGAGGGGGGGCTAAAAACGCCACCGTGGCGTCTCTTTGGTACGGCACGCAACCAAAACAAATGGTGGTAAACTAATGCACTGCGTCGCTCTCGGGGACTCTGCATGTGCCTCCATGGGTGATGACTAGTGTACTGCACCGCCGCACCAATGGCGCTAACCCGAATCCTGAGCCGGAGAATTGCCAACCGATGAACTCCACCCACCACAAGTATCTGGTCATATCCGCCATGGGCGAGGATCGGCCGGGCATCGTCAGAAACCTGACACGGCCGGTGAGCGAGGCCGGCGCCAATATTCTCGACAGCCGCATGACCATCCTCGGCGGCGAATTCGCCATCCTGATGATGGTCGAGGGCAGCTGGGATACCATCGCCAAACTGGAGGCCCAGCTGCCCGGCCTGCAGCAGAAGCTCGGACTGACCATCCTGACCAAACGTACCGGCGGACAGCGCCAGGAACCGGCCAGCCTGCCCTACAATGTCAATGTAGTCTCACTGGATCACCCCGGCATCGTCAGCCACCTTGCAGAATTTTTCTCCAACCGCCATATCAATATCCAGGATCTCTATACCGACAGCTACCGTGCCGCCCATACCGGCACCCCCATGTTCAGCGCCACCATGACGGTGAATATTCCCGGCAATATCCCGATCGCCGGGCTGCGGGAGGAGTTCCTCGACTTTTGCGACAGCCTCAACCTCGACGGCGTCCTCGAGCCGGGCAAGGGTTAGGCGCTACCGGATCCCAGACATTCAAGGAGCAAGCGAATACCATGAGCAGCGTCACACTTGGCAAGAAAGTACCCGATTTCACCCTCCCCGCCACCGGCGTTCAGGAGATCAGCCTCAAACAGCTGAAAGGCAAAAACGTGGTCCTTTACTTCTACCCCAAGGACAGCACGCCGGGCTGCACCACCGAAGGGCAGGACTTTCGCGATAACTATGAGCTGTTCCGGCAGCACAACACCGAGATCCTCGGTATCTCCCGCGACGGCATCAAATCACACGAGAATTTCAAGGCCAGACAAGGCTTTCCCTTTGAGCTGCTCTCCGACAAGGATGAAACTGTGTGCCAGCTGTTCGACGTGATCAAGGAGAAGAACCTGTACGGTAAAAAGGTGATGGGCGTCGAGCGCAGCACCTTCCTCATCGACGCCAAGGGAGTACTGCGTCAGGAGTGGCGCAAAGTCAAGGTCAAAGAGCATGTCCAGGAGGTACTTGAGGCAGTCAAGGCGCTCTAGTGTAGTGTTTCATACTGATTGGCGTTTTCAGAGGCCCGCAAATGCCCCAAGACAAGGCGCAGCCCGCAGGGAATGGCCCGCCCTTTTCAAGGGG
>JAPHTQ010000052.1 GCA_026196275.1 Gammaproteobacteria bacterium | reverse complement strand
GTTGCTTGGAAAGGGCGCGCCATTCCCTGCGCAACGCGCCTTGCAGCTAACGGCTTCTCGTCACGCTGAAAACGTCAATCAGTATGAAACACTACACTATAGGATCGGCCCTTCGGGTTCGGTAGGAAAGGATGGTTCGGGCTCGTAGTCCCCGGCAAAGCCCTCGACACTGGCTGCGGCGTCACCCAGCCGACGAAAACGGGCGACATGGAACAGCGCCTCACCCTCATGCACCAGCGGCAAATTGGTTCGCCCGACAATAATACCGCTGTAAGGAGAGCGGATCTCAACGTCACGTTCACCAAAGGGATCGGCGACAACACCCAGTAACGTATCCTTTTCCACCTGCGCACCCAAACTGACCATGGCACGCAGAATGCCGCTGTCCGGCGAACGCACCCAGCTGCTGGAGCGGGCCAGTACCGGCCTGTAGGGCTTTTTCTTCCTGCGCACCGCCGGCAGCATATCCAGCGCCCGCATCACTTGCACGATACCGTGCACCCCGGCACGGATCGCCACCTCATCAAAACGCAGCGCTTCACCCGCCTCGTACAACAGCATCGGGATCCCCTGCTCCATCGCCGCCTGACGCAGCGAGCCATCACGGATATTGGCGTCGATCAGCACCGGGGTGCCGAACGCCTCAGCCAGTTTTGCTGTCTCCTCATCCTCAAGATTGGCCCGGATCTGCGGCAGATTGCTGCGGTGAACACCGGCGGTGTGCAGATCGATCCCGTGGTTGCACTGGCCGACGATCTCCTCCATGAAGAGGCTGGCAACACGCGAGGCCAGAGAGCCACGCTCGTGGCCGGGAAAACTGCGGTTGAGGTCACGACGATCGGGCAGGTAGCGGGAGCGTTCGAGAAAACCGTGCACGTTAACGATAGGGATGGCGATCAGCGTGCCACGCAGCCGGCCGAGGATCGGCAGTTTGAGAAGGCGACGGATGATCTCGACACCGTTGAGCTCATCGCCATGGATCGCCGCTGAGACAAAGAGCCGTGGCCCTGAGCGCTTGCCGTTGACCACGTGCACCGGCATCGCCAGCATGGTGTGGGTATAGAGCTTGGCCACCGGCAGATCGATGGTCTGGCGCTTGCCAGGCTCCACCGTAACGCCATTGATCGTGATCGACTCAGCCATCGTTAGCCCTTACCCCTGGTGCGCGTGCGGTTGGGTTTGGCATTCTCCTCAATGTAGTTGATGATCATACCGGCCACATTCTTGTGGGTGGCGTTCTCAATCCCCTCCAGCCCCGGCGAAGAGTTCACCTCCATCACCAGCGGCCCATGCCCGGAGCGCAGGATATCGACACCGGCCACATTCAGCCCCATGGTCTTGGCCGCCTTGATCGCCGTAGCCCGCTCCTGGGGGGTGAGCTTGGTCAACGAAGCGGTCCCGCCGCGGTGCAGGTTGGAGCGAAACTCCCCCTCCTTGGCCTTGCGTTCCATCGCTGCCACCACCTTGTTGCCGATCACCAGACAGCGCACGTCGCTGCCGCCGGCCTCCTTAATGAACTCCTGCACCAGGAAGTCGGCACCCAGCTCACGAAAGGCGTCGATCACACTCTCCGCCGCCTTGAAGGTCTCGGCCAGCACTACCCCCTTGCCCTGGGTCCCCTCCAGCAGCTTCACCACCACCGGCGGGCCGCCGACCAGGTTGATGAGATCACGGGTGTTGTCGACATGGTGGGCGAAACTGGAGAGCGGCAGGCCAATGCCTTTGCGCGAAAGCAACTGTAACGAGCGCAGCTTGTCACGCGAGCGGCCAATCGCCACCGACTCGCTCAGCGGGAAGGTCCCCATCATCTCGAACTGACGCAGTACCGCCAGACCGTAGGCGGTGATGGAGGCGCCGATACGGGGAATCACCGCATCGAAGTGTTCCAGCCGCTCACCACGGTAGTTGATCCCGGGCTTGTCGGTAGCGATATCCATATAGCAGCGGAGCGTATCGAGTACACGAACTTCGTGCTCTCTCTCCTCCGCCGCCTCCACCAGACGCCGGGTAGAATAGAGGTTCTTGTTACGTGAAAGTATTGCGATCTTCATGTCTGTTCCTTGGCTAGTCTTCATGGTGTTCGGGTTTGTGCCCGACAAGATAGGAACGGCCGGGATCAACCAGATAATTACCACTGATCGCAGTTCGTCCCAGCAGCATACGAAACTGCATGTTGTCCCGGTTGGTCAACGTCATCTCAATATCCCAGCACCTCCCACCGAGCTGCACCGGAGTGTTGATAACGAGGCGCTTCTCCCGATGGCCACCCGAGTCGCTGACCGTACGCTTGTCGATAACCTCGGCCACACACTCCTGTTCGATATCCACCCTGCGCTGCACAGGATGGATACGGAAACGTACCATCAATACACCGCGTTCACGGAAAGTTTCATGAGAGAAAGCGTGCAGGGCGGAGGTGCGGGCACCGGTATCCACCTTGGCCTTGATGTGCGCCAGCCCCAGTTCCGGCAGGGCAACCCATTCCCGCCAACCGAGGCGAATGCGTGATGATTCTGAAGTCTGGCTCATGCCCTTTCCGTTATGGTTGTCGCTCTGATGTAAAGGTAGAAAAAACGTCGGTAAATATCGATAACTATAGAACATCATACGCTACCCGGACACGGCAAATACATCATGAGACAATGCACTGGAAGATTGCGGTATAATGAAGTGCCTTATCGCAATGTCACAGACCACGTTGAATCCTATGGCTGAAAACCTCCTCTATCTCTGCCCCAAAGAGTTCAATACCGTTCCCCCTGACATCCCCGCCCTCGCCTCCGCACTGCAGCAGATCGGTTTTCTTGGCGATACGCTCGATTTCCACGGAGAGGAGCACTACCGCCCGGGAGAGGAGTTCCTCACCCTGGTGACCTTTCTTGGCTGCTCCCCGGTGATCGCGATGGGAGAGCCGGGCAAGACCGGGGAGGAGTTCTGCCATATTGCCCTTGATGGGCCGATAGATAAGCCCCGTTTTATCGGCGGGGACAATATCAAGATACCCCGTTGCCCCAGCTGCGGACACCGTTTCGAGACGTGGCAAGAACTCATCGAACAGTGGCAACAACAACCCGCACAGCTCCTCGACTGCCCCGAATGTGGGCGCAGCCTCAACGTCACCGAACTGCGCTGGAGAAAGAGTGCCGGCTTCGGCCGCTTTTTTATCAAGGTGTGGGGGATCTTCGAGAGCGAGGCGGTGCCGAATCCCAATCTGCTGTCGATCCTGGAAAAACAGACGGGCACGCCCTGGCTCCATTTCTATATCCGGCGTCAATGACATCATGCTGCCACAACCGCTCCACCCGCTGATCGTTACAACCTGGCGCGAATAATAGCGGCGATCGCTTCGTCGCTCAGCTCCACCGGATTGGTCTTCATGCTGTTGCCGCGGGCGTTGGCGACGATCAGCGGGATATCGGCCTGGGTAATACCGTACTGGCCCAGGCGTGGCAGTGTCAGGTGTTCTGTCCAACGCTCCAGCCCTTCAACCAGCGCCTCCTGCGCCTCCCGCTCGGCCAGTCGCTCCTTGCCGCTGAGCAGGCGCCCCACCCGTGCATATTTGGCCAGCGCAGGGCTCTGAGGCAGGCATTCGCGCATCACCTCGATGTTGATCCGGGTGGCCGCCGCCACGGTGGCGCCGCAGGCGACACCGTGTGGCAGCGGGAACAGCGAACCGAGCGGCTGGGCCAGACCGTGAACAGAACCCAGACCCACCTGCGCCAGGGTGATCCCCGAGACAAGCGCAGCATAGGCCATGGCCGCCCTTCCCTGTTGGGCCTCCGGTGTGTTGCCACCAGCATAGGCATGCATGAAACCCTCTGCTACCGCCTCCAGTCCGCTCCAGGCCAGGGCATCGGCATAGGGGTTGGCGCGCAATGATACAAACGATTCGAGCAACTGGGTAAAGGCGTCCATACCCTGCGCGGCGATCAACGCCGGCGGGCACGCTTCCAGCAATTGCGGGTCGACCAACGCCACCTTTGCCACCAGCGTATCGTGCCGAAAAGATTTTTTGTAACCGTTTGGGCCGTGTTCACTGAGCACTGCATTTTTGGTCGCCTCACTGCCGGTGCCTGCAGTAGTAGGCACGGCGATAAAAGGCAGCGCCGGCCCGCGATAGGGCAGTCCCTTGCCCACATCTTCCAGATGATCCAGCACCGAGTTGCCAAACGGCAACAGGCCGGCGACGGCCTTGGCCGCATCGAGCACGCTGCCACCACCGATCCCGACCACCGCACCGATGCCCTCGTTGTGATAGCGGGTCACCAGTTCATCCACCCGTTGGGGTGAAGGTTCGCCCTCGATGGTGGAGTGTGCGAAGACGATCCCCTGTTCCAACAACGCATCCTTGAGTCGCGGCCAGTAATCGCTCTGTACAAAGGAGTTGCCACCGGTCAGTAACAGGAACCGTTCGCTGTACTCCGCCACCAGTGCCGGGAGTTCACTCAGCGTGCCTGCACCGAAACGGATCCTGGGTATGGTGACGGTGGAAAACGGGCTGAACTCCATGAAGATCCCCTGCATTGAGAAAAAAACGGTTAGCCACAGCGCTCACCGGCTACACAGAGATCGCGGAGACCATGCGCGCAATACTCTGGCGACTCTGTGGCTAAATTGTCGTAACGGGAATTAACGCAGTTGGCGCAGATACCACCACTCGAAGAAACGCTTGGCCCAATGCCAGAGACGACAAGAGGGCAGCACAATGCTGCGCGTCGACGTCCGCGCCACCAGCATGCCGCGATTGGTACTGTCGACAATACACATCAGCTCTACCTTGAAGGTCTCACTCGGCGCCTTCCCGGCGAGCGCTGCCAGCAGGTTGGCCGCAGCGGCCGTTGCCTGCAAATCGGCCATGTGCGCCTGCTTGGGCATCCATTCAGGACCGGGGAAACTGCCGGAATCACCGGCCACGAAAACACGTTCCATCCCCTCGACACGGCAGTATTTGTCGGCCTTCAACAGGCCGCCCTCGGAGCGCGGCAGATCACTGTTATCGAACCAGGCGTTACCGGTCATTCCGGGCATGAAGAGGATGAGATCCGCAGCAAACTCACCACCCTCGGTGATCACCTTGTCCGCATCAAAGCCCTTCATCTTGTGGCCGAGATAGGTCTCGATACCGCGTTTGGCCATCGTCGACAACAGCCCCTTGACCGCATTGGGGCCAAGTCGCTTGCCCGGTTCCGGTGCCGGATTGAAAAACACCAGTTTGAATTTATCGCGGCGCCCCTGTTGACGTAGCAGGGTGTCGATGCCAAACAGAAACTCGAACATCGGGCCGCCGCGCATTGCCGAAGGCTCCTTGGGGTTGCCACCGAAGCCGATGGCAATGGTGCCACCGTCCATCTGCTCCAGCCGATCACGGATCGCCACCGCCGCCGGGATCCCCTCACAGGGGGTGATGACATGCTCGATACCCGGCAGCTTCTTGATAAAGCGCCCACCCGAGGCGATCAGCAGGGCATCGTTGCTCACCTCGCCCTGATCGGTGATCACGGTGCGGCCGGCGTCCTTCAGCCCGGTCACTTCGGCCTGGATAAAATTAACGTGCATCCGGCGAAAGAAATTATCCAGCGGCACCTGCAACTGCTCGGGGCTACGGATACGCGAGGGAATCCAGATCAGGCTGGGAAGATAAAGGAACGCTGCCCGTGGACTGATGACCGTGATCTCGACTGCAGTGTTGCGCTTTCGCAGCTGTCTGACCGCTGTCAAGGCGGCAAATCCGCTACCGATAATGGTGATCTTTTGATTGCTCATCTCACTGGTTCCTTGATAATGATCCGTCGGGCTGGAAAGAGTCAGGTATGGCAGAGCGGACGGTTATCCGGGTTCTGTACCCCTTCGGCAATGCTCTGGGCCATGTCACGCAACTCTTCCATCGAGATGCAGTTGAGCACCCGGGCAACCAGTTCGGGATCGAGACGAATGGTACAGGCACTGCCATCCTCCAGCGCCACATGCACGCCCATGACATTTTTCTCCAGAGCATCCTCGCCCTCCTCCATCAGCTCGGCGGTCTCCTGCAGCAGTTTTTCATAGCAGTAATCGACCTCATCGGCCAGCGCCTCGTCAAGGTCCTCCGGTACCTCGACGATCAACTCATCGGAACTGACCTGCACACCCTTGCTGCGCAGCTGTGCGACAAACTTGTCGCGGATCCTTTCGTCAAAAAACACGTATTCAAGCATGGTCATATCCTAAATTCATCGGGGGAATTATATCCTTCAAAAACCCTCACTCTTTTTCGAGAAAGGTGACAAAGGCGATGGCATAGTCACGCTCATCGGAGAGGGAGAGGTAGTGACGTCCGATCCCCAGCTCCTCACGCAGTGCATCGGCCCGTTCACTGAAGCAGAGTTCAGGCTTGCCCCTGTGGTCATTCACCACGGCAATATGACGCAGCGACAAACCGTCGCGAAAACCGGTACCAAAGGCCTTGGCCGCCGCTTCCTTGGCGGCAAAGCGCTTGGCCAGAAAGTGCGCGGGACAGGCCGATTTTTTAAAGGCGTCCCACTCCTTCTCGGCGAGGATCCGCCGGGCAAAACGCTCGTCGTGGCGTTGCAGTCCGGCGCGAATGCGCTCGATACTGACAATGTCGGTACCGATACCGAAGATCACCGCCGCGCCTCGGTCATGATACGCTTCATCTCGCGCACCGCCTCCTGCAAGCCGACGAACACGGCGTGGGCAATGATCGCATGGCCGATATTCAGTTCGCGGATTTGTCCAATCGCGGCAATGGCATCGGTGTTGTGATAGTGCAGTCCGTGACCGGCATTGACCTGCAGGCCCGCCTCGGCGCTACGTGCGACGGCATCGATAATGCGCGCCAGCTCCGAGCGCTGTGCTGCCGGGGTTTCGGCATCGGCGTAGTGACCTGTGTGGATCTCGATGGCTGGCGCACCGCACTCCGCTGCCGCCTCGATCTGGGCCGGATCGGCATCGATGAACAGCGAAACCTTGACTCCCGCTTCGGCCAGGCGCTGGCAGGCATCGCGTATCCTCTCTTTCTGCCCGGCCACATCCAGCCCTCCCTCGGTGGTCAGCTCCTCGCGCCGCTCCGGCACCAGGCAGCAATCCTCTGGACGAAACTGCTCGGCGATGCCGAGCATCTCGTCGGTCACCGCCATCTCCAGGTTCATGCGGGTCTGCAGGATCTCGCGCAGCAGACGCACATCGCGATCCTGGATATGGCGGCGGTCCTCACGCAGGTGCAGGGTAATACTGTCGGCACCAGCCTGTTCGGCCTCGAGCGCTGCCTGCACCGGATCGGGGTAACGCGTACCGCGCGCCTGACGCAAGGTGGCGACATGGTCAATGTTGACACCCAGCAAAATCGATTGTGTGTTATTCACACATCACTCCTCATCATCAACAGTAGGTTTTTTGCGTTTCGTATAGGTGTTACGCGCCTTGAATAACTCCCTGCTGGCCAGCGGGCGCGGACCCAGATATACCTGCAGGATCACACGCATCAGCCGCTTGGCCTCGCGGCAGTACTGTGCATCCGGTTGTTCCCCTGTTGCCAAGGCTAGCAATGTCTCTCCATGCACTGCAAGACAGTCCGCTGTATTGCTCACGGCCGGCAGTGGCCCGTATTCGGGGTGGTAACAATAACGTTCATCGGGGAGTAGTGGCTGCGAAGAGCCCGAGTCGTGCGTCAACTGCAGGCCGTAGCCCAGCTCCTGCAACAGATCCCGCTCAAACAATCGCAGCGGCCAGGCACTCTGCTCGGTGGAGCCCAACTGCTCCAGAGTGCGGCAGTAGCTGGCAAAGAGACCGGGGTGAGGGTCGTCCCGCGGCACCAGCCGCATCACGAGTTCATTGAGGTAAAAGCCACTGATGAGCGTATCACCACCCAGTCCCAGAGCCCGCTGCGCGGCTTCGGCCGAGTTCAGGGTATGCAGCTCTCCTCTGCCGCTCCATGAAAGCAATAGTGGCTGAAAGGGTTGCAGCAAAGCCTGGAGGACGGAGCGCCGGCTACGTGCACCACGGGCGACAAGGCCGATACGACCAAAATCCGGGGTCAGGGCCTCAACCAGCAAGCTGGTATCACGATAGGGCTTGCGATGCAGGACATACGCCTGCTGCAGGGTGATTCGCCCCTCAGTACTCATCCTTGTAACCGAGTGAGCCGAGGATCCGCTCGTTGTCGGACCAGCCGCTCTTGACCTTGACCCAAAGCTGCAGGAAGACCTTCGAGGCAAAAAGGCGCTCCATGTCGATACGAGCCTGCTTGCCGATCTCCTTGAGTTGCTCACCGCCACTGCCGATCACAATCTTCTTCTGACTGGCACGCTCCACCCAGATCAGAGCGTTAATCCGGATCAGACCATCCTCCTCCTTGAACTGTTCAATCTCGACCGTGGTCGCATAGGGTAACTCCTTACCCATCCCGCGCATCAGTTTCTCGCGTACAATCTCGGCGGCAAGAAAACGCTCGCTGCGATCGGTAATGTACTCTTCAGGAAAGATACCCTCAGACTCCGGCAGTGCCTTCACCACCTCCCTTTCGAGATCGTTGACATTGGTTCCCTTGAGTGCCGAGAGGGGTAACACCGCAGCAAAGTCCATCTTTGCCGACAGCTTCTGCAGCAGCGGCAACAGTTGTGACTTGTCCTTGATTCGGTCGACCTTATTGACCACCAGTACCACCGGGGTCTTCTGCCCAGCCACTCGCTCCAGCACGTTATCATCCTCCTCGGTCCAGCGTGCAGCGTCGACCACGAACAGGATCAAGTCGACCCCTTCCAGGCTGGTAGTGGCGGCGCGGTTCATGTAGCGGTTCATCGCCTTCTTGGCATTAAGGTGCAACCCGGGTGTATCGACATAGATCGCCTGATGGCCCGCTTCGGTCTTGATGCCGAGAATGCGGTGTCGGGTGGTTTGCGGTTTGTTGGAGGTAATGCTGATCTTTTGTCCCAGAATATGGTTCATCAGGGTCGACTTGCCGACATTGGGACGGCCGACAATCGCTACATAACCACTGCGGAACGGGGCGTTTTCTTTATTCACAGTTGAGTTTACTCAATACTTCCTGCGCCGCGGCCTGCTCGGCCTTGCGACGACTGCTACCGCGGGAGATGACGGGTTCATCCAGTCCCTCCACACGGCAGCTTACGGTAAAGGTCTGGGCATGGGATTTACCCTGAATATCCGTTACCTCATACACAGGTAACGCTCTGGAGCGGGACTGCAGATACTCCTGCAGGCGGGTTTTCGGATCCTTCAGCGCCTGTGAAGGGTTCACCTTGTTCATGCGCTCATCGAACAACTGCAAAATGATCCGCTGCACCGTCCCGATATCCGAGTCGAGAAAGATGGCACCGAAAATCGCCTCCAGCGTATCGGCCAGGATCGAGGCGCGGCGAAAACCGCCGCTTTTGAGCTCCCCCGAGCCGAGGTTCAGGTAGTCCCCAAGCCCCAGCTCACGGGCCATCGCAGCCAGTGTTTCACCCTTGACCAGCGAGGCACGCAGCCGGCTGAGGGTTCCCTCATCGATATCGTCAAAACGCCGGTAGAGCTCGGTGGAGATGACAAAGCTGAGAATGGCGTCGCCGAGAAACTCCAGCCGCTCATTGTTCAGCTTGCCAACACTGCGATGGGTAAGGGCCTGCTGCAGCAGCTCCTTGTCATTAAACGAGTAACCGAGCAAACGGTAAATCGACTCCACGTTATTAAAGACTCGCCCTGACAGATGCCGAGTGCCTAAAATTCAGCAGCAGGGAGAGATTGCCGATGAAGGGAATCGTCACTTCATAATTGACATCGATATAGTAATAATCACCCTCACGGGAAACCGCAACATCGTCACGCCTAATCACTTTCACGTTATTGACGTCAAGCCGTCTCATAAAGGCTTGCTGGACACTACCGAGCCCACGGTACTCAGCCGCGACATCCTGTTCCATACTCTCCAGTGAAGAGCTGATGGAGAAATCCTCCATGTAAACCGGGAAGAGTTTGAGCGTGGTGAAGGCGGCAAAGCCGATCAAAAACAGGATAAAGACGATCGACCACAGGGTCGCGCCATGTTGATATTTTTGTAGTCTCATACCTGCATCTCCTTATTCTATTG
This sequence comes from Gammaproteobacteria bacterium, assembly GCA_026196275.1. Classification (GTDB taxonomy): domain Bacteria; phylum Pseudomonadota; class Gammaproteobacteria; order Thiohalomonadales; family Thiohalomonadaceae; genus JAPHTQ01. The sequence continues at coordinate 8,360 of JAPHTQ010000052.1, read as the reverse complement.
TATTACCCAATCGACCCCAATCGACCACACTGTCCTTGTCCCAATCCCAGTTCATCCAGATCATAAAGGCCTTACCCACCAGATTCTTTTCAGGCACCGTTCCCCAGGCACGACTGTCACGACTGTTGTCGCGGTTGTCGCCCATGGCGAAGTACTGTCCTTCAGGGACAACATACTCAAAATCGCCGCCGAAAACATTACGTCCCGGCGTCACCAGGATGTCATGCTCGATCCCTAACAGATCCTCCTGCAGATGGCGCGCACCCGTCATGGCACTACCGCTGCCCTCACCGACATAGGTGCCAATAAGACGTTGCGGCGCCTCCACCCCATTGATCATCAGGCGTTTGTTGCGATAGACGACATGATCACCCGGCACGCCAATTACCCGCTTGATATAGTCAATTTTCGGATTCTCCGGATAGCGGAAAACCATGACATCTCCCCGTTCGGGGTTACCAGTATCGATAATTTTAGTATGTAACACCGGCAAGCGCAGACCGTAGGCGAATTTATTCACCAGGATGAAGTCACCCACCAGCAGCGTCGGCATCATTGAACCGGAGGGGATACGAAACGGTTCCACCACAAAGGAGCGCACCAGCAGCACGATCAGGATGATCGGAAAAAAGGATCGGGAAAGCTCGATCAGATAGGGCTCGCGACGGGCCCGCTCGATCTCCTGTGCGGAAATATCTGCCCCTGATGATTCGAGCAGATCAGCCTTGGCCCGGCGCTTCGGTGCCCAGAGCACTGTATCCAAAGCCCAGAGAATACCTGTGACCAGAGTAAAAGTTACCAGCAAAAGCGGAAAATCCACCGTCATTGTTTTTTCCCTACATGCAACACTGCGAAAAACGCCTCCTGCGGAATCTCCACAGAGCCGACCTGTTTCATTCTCTTTTTGCCCGCCTTCTGCTTTTCCAGCAGCTTGCGCTTGCGGCTGACGTCACCACCGTAGCACTTGGCGGTAACATTCTTGCGCAAGGCCTTGACGTTGGTGCGTGCGATGATCTGATTGCCGATAGCCGCCTGCACCGCCACATCGAACATCTGGCGCGGGATCAGCTCTTTCATTTTGTCTGCCAGTTCACGTCCGCGTATCTGTGCCTGCTCGCGGTGGATGATAACCGCCAGCGCATCGACCACCTCACCGTTGATCATGATATCCAGGCGCACCAGATCGCCTGTTTCAAAGCGCTGGAAGTGATAATCCAGCGAGGCAAAGCCGCGGCTGACCGATTTGAGCCTGTCGAAGAAATCCAGTACCACCTCACTCAGTGGCAGCTCGTAGGTCAGGGAGACCTGCTTGCCCAGGTACTGCATATTCTTCTGTACCCCCCGCTTTTCTATACACAGGGTGATAACGTTGCCGATATACTCCTGCGGCACGAGGATATTGGCACGGATGATAGGCTCGCGGATCTCCGCCACCAGATTGGTCGGTGGCAGTTTGGAGGGATTGTCCACCATCAGGGTCTCGCCCTTGGTGGTGATCACCTCATAGACCACGGTCGGTGCGGTGGTGATCAGATCCAGATCATACTCACGCTCAAGCCGCTCCTGGATGATCTCCATGTGCAGCATGCCGAGAAAACCGCAGCGGAAACCGAAACCGAGTGCCGTTGAGGTCTCCGGTTCGTAGAACAGGGAGGCGTCGTTCAGCCGAAGCTTGCCCAGTGCATCGCGCAACCCCTCATAATCATCGCTGCTGACCGGGAAAAGTCCGGCAAAGACACGCGGCTGCGACGGCTGGAAACCCGGCAGCGGCGCCTTGGCCTGGTTATCCGTCAAGGTCAGGGTATCGCCCACCGGCGCCCCGTCGATCTCCTTGATGCCGGAGATGAGATAGCCCACATCACCGGTTCCCAACTCAGGAAGGTCCTTCATCTTGGGGGAGAAGATCCCTACCCGCTCAACCTGGTGGCTGCGACCGGTGGACATCACGGTAAACTTTTGTTTCGGCCGGATGCGGCCGTTGACCACCCGCACCAGACAGACCACGCCCAGATAGTTATCGAACCAGGAGTCGATAATCAACGCCTGCAGCGGCGCATCACTATCGCCGACCGGCGGCGGGATACGCCTGACCAGCTCTTCGAGCAGGTCCTCGATACCCAGTCCGGTCTTGGCACTGACCTGCACGGCATCATGCGCTTCGATGCCGATGATCTCCTCGATCTCATCGATCACCCGCTCAGGTTCGGCCGAAGGCAGGTCGATTTTGTTGAGAACGGGCACCACCTCCAACTCCTGCTCAATGGCGGTATAGCAGTTGGCTACCGTCTGCGCCTCGACACCCTGTGAGGCGTCGACCACCAGCAGCGCCCCTTCACAGGCAGAGAGTGAGCGGGAGACCTCATAGGAAAAGTCCACATGGCCGGGGGTGTCAATAAAGTTCAGCAGATAGGTTTCACCATCCCGCGAGGTATAGTGCAGCGAGACGCTCTGGGCCTTGATGGTGATACCGCGCTCACGCTCCAGATCCATGGAATCGAGTACCTGCTCATTCATCTCACGCTCGGTCAAACCTCCGCAGACCTGGATGAAACGGTCCGAGATGGTCGATTTACCGTGGTCGATATGGGCGATGATGGAAAAGTTGCGGATATGCTGCAGATCGGTCACGGGGTTATATTTCTATCCAAAAGCCAGTTGTCGTTTGCCAAACACAGATAAAGCGGACTGGCATTGCGTCCAGTCCCACTGCGTGACGTGAATTAAACGTAATCGGGAATTCTACCGGAAATCAATGCGTTGCGAAATAGGCTTCAAGTGCCTGCAAATCAAGAAAATAGTGACAGATTTGGTGCTCTGCGCCGTCGGTCAGCACAGGCACCATGTGGTCGTAGCGGCTGCGCAATGCTTCGCTGCTGTCAATATCGATACACTCGAGTTCGAAGGAGTGGCTCGCCTCGCAGCAGGCCAGCAGCTCCCTGTGCATCGCCTCACACAGGGAGCAGCCGCTGCGATAGTAGAGACGCAGCTTCATGCTTAGGGGGCTGGTCGAAATAATGTTGTCAACACCGAGGGCGTGCCTGGGCCATCAATGCAAGGCGCGTTGCGCAGGTAATGGCAGGGTCCTTGCCAAAAAACGCAACACAGCAGTGATGGCCCAGGCGCGACCGAATGTAGATATTATTTCGACCATCCCCCTTAGTCCCCGGGTACCCGCAGGGCCAGGAACAGCGGACCACCGCGGCGCAACACCAGTACCGGTACGGAGCGCCCGCCAGGAAGGCCATCAACCAACTCCTTGAACTGACGGGGATCCTTCACCTGTTTGCTGTTCAGCTTGATGATCACATCACCGCGGCGGATCCCCGCACGGGAAGCCGGTCCCTCTTCAACCTGCTGGACCAGCACACCACCACTGGCAAGATCCAGCTCCTTGCGCTGGGCGCTACTGAGCTCACCCACCTGCAGACCAAGCCGGTCGGTCTGCGTATGCTGGCGTTCGCTGCGCGCCTCCTGCAGTGTCTCCTCGGCAGGCAGTTCGGCGATCTTCACCTTGAGACTGCGCATCTTGCCGTTACGCAGCACCTTCACCCTGGCATCGCTGCCGATCCGGGTGCGACCGACCAGTGGAGGCAGATCGGAGGAGTTAATCACCTCCTCGCCATTGAACTCGGTAATAATGTCTCCCACCTCGATGCCGCCCCTGGCCGCCGGAGAATCATCCAGCACCTGCGCCACCAGTGCACCGTGGGGGCGCTTCATGCCGAAGGACTCTGCCAGATCACGGGTCACATCCTGGATCAATACACCCAGCCAGCCACGCGAAACGTAGCCCTGCTCCTTGATCTGGCTGACCACATCCATCGCCACATCGATGGGGATGGCAAAGGAGAGCCCCATAAAGCCGCCGGTACGGCTGTAGATCTGGGAGTTGATACCAACCACCTCACCATCGAGGTTGAACAGGGGACCACCGGAGTTACCCGGGTTGATCGCCACATCGGTCTGGATGAAGGGGACGTAGTTCTCGCTCGGCAGGTTGCGGCCCAACGCACTGACCACCCCGACCGAGACCGAGTGGTCGAAGCCGAAGGGGGAACCGATGGCCATCACCCATTCACCGACCTTCAGCTCCTTGCTGTTGCCGACCTGGACCACAGGCAGGTCCGCCGCATCGATCTTGAGCAGGGCGATATCACTGCGCTGGTCGGCGCCGACCAACTCGGCCACGACCTCGCGCCGGTCACTCAGGCGCACCACGATCTCCTCAGCCCCCTCGACCACATGATTGTTGGTCAGGATGTAGCCGTCACGGTCGATGATAAACCCCGAGCCCAGCGAGCGGGACTCCTGCTCGGGCTGCATCCCCTCCCCTCCTTCACCGAAGAAGCGGCGCAACAGATCATCCCAAGGCGTCCCTTCGGGAAGCTCCGGGATCTCCAGGCCGTGAGGTAATTTGATCCCGGCTTTGCTCTTTTGTGTCGTACTGATATTCACCACTGTCGGACTGTACTGTTCGACCAGTCGGGTAAATTCCGGCAGCTCGCGGGCCTGTACTCCCTGGGCCAACAACAGTCCCAGCAGGACCAGCCAGGAGAAACGATGGAGCGACTGCATATATTTCATAACGGTTCCTGTCCCTTGTCGTATTGCTAAAGGTTCATCGAAACGGGTTTGACCATTCCGACCGGCGGGGTTATGCGCAGGATCACAGCGCTGAATTGGGGGTCTGCGGCACAGCGGCGGTTATAGCCGCGTAGCCAGAGAAAGCCGCCCAGCAGACCCAGCACACCAAACAATAGAGCGGCCCCTTCGGATCCAACCCCCCATTGTGGCGCCAAAACCTCACCCAACAGCCCGCCGGCCAGCATCAGCACCAGCGGTAAAATGTAGACCATCAGCGAGCCCTGCAGCAGCACCTTCTCCTCGATCCCCAGCACGACGCTATCCCCCACTCCGGCAGCCACCGGGTTGCGCACTTTTATCTGCTGCTTCTTGGCCCCCAACACCTTGCTCAGGGCGCCGGTGCCACAGCCTTTGGCCGCGCAGCCGCCGCAACTGCTGCGCCGCTCGCTCTCCACCCAGGCGTGGTCACCCTCAACAGCAACGACATGGGCGGTCTCTTCAATCATGGTTGTATCGGCTGCAGCGATTCGGCGATCTGCTTGACGGTCACAGGCGGCACCTCACCGACAACGGTCACCGAGTGTGAGTCCATTTGCCGACTATAGGCATTGACCCCGCCCATCGAGGAGGCACCGGTATAGGCGTTCTCATCCTCACTGCTCATTTCGACAAAGACCGATACCGAGGCCAGTCCGTCGCTATAAACATGGTGTTCCACCGGCGAGTCTTTATCCGGCAGGTAGTGGTTGCGCTTAAGCTGCTGTAAGAACCCCGGTGGCAACGCCGCTACCTGCCAACGCTGCTGTTGTGCAGTGGCCAATGGCTCCACCCTCTCCGCCCAAGGTTGACGGTCGAGTTCCAGAACCCTCGTTTCACCGGAAAACTGCAACTGTAACAGCGCATCGGGAATGGTGTCGTGCATCTCCAGGGAGGTAAACATCAACTGCTCGATAATGGCCCCCTTGTCATTGACAATCTCCGCCCGCAACAGCAGCCCGGAATCATCGGCCACCCAGAAGTGCTGGCCGTAGCGGTAGTTGTCCCGCGGAGCAATCACCACCTTGCGCGCGCTCAGGCCGGCGATCCGATCCTCCCCCTCAAGGCTAATATCGTAGTGTTCACGCAACGACCCCAAATCGGCCGGCAATTTGAGCGGGAAAGGGCGTGGTGAGCCGAGCTGTTCCACAACAATCGGGCTGTTTTCGGGCAAAAAACAGGTCACCCGTTCGCGATTACGAATAACCTCACGATTGGGACCGGTCAGCGAAACCAGACGTTCACTCTCCCCGTACTCATTGACGGCGTGAAAGATCTTCATGCTCTGCAGGGTACCGTCCTGCTGGTAGACGAATGTACCGCTGTAGTTCAGCTGGTGTGATGAGTGGATCATTCGCTCCAGCCAAACGGTGGCATCATCTTCCGTCGCAAGCACGGAGGCGGAGCAGGAGGTCAGAAGCAGCAGGGTCAATGCCCGGCCTGTATGCCACAATGCCATACTACTGTTCGTTCCTGTGACCGACGATGCGAACATAGGGCAACATCCCGTGCATCCCGGAGCTGACGGCGTATTCGTTGTGATTGACCACATAGGGGGCCAGCCGATCGCTCTGCTGTGGTGCGCTGTTGGCCGCCACGGCCTGCTCCTCAAGACGGACGATGTTCTGCGGCTGCATCACCTCCGCCATGGTAGCGGTCGGAGTACCCGGCTCTGTCGAGTCCATTTGCTGAATGCCCAGTACCGCCACACCCGTCACGGAGGCCGCCACCGCCAGGCCCGCTGCATGTTTGAGCCAGCTGCGCTGCCGGCGCTGGGGCGCGAGCAGCACAGGCTCCTGCTCGATGGCCGCCGAGATCCGCTGGTGCAGTTCGATATCGATATGCGACTCCAGATTGCTGTGCAGCGCATCGCGTAGTAGATGGTAGCGACCCCAGCTGCTCTGTAGCGCCTTATCTGCACGCAAGGCATCGAGTGCCCGGCCCAACTGGCCGTCACGCAGCTCACCGTCGGCCAGTGCCGATACCCACTCTTTTCTCTCTTTTTCCATACGCCTACTCCGGTCACCCCGTGGGGTAATTACCGTCAACAATCCCTGCCTCAAGGCTCCAGCAGGGGTTTAAGCTTGGTCTCTATCGCCTCGCGGGCCCGAAAAATCCTTGAACGGACGGTGCCGATGGGGCACTCCATAGCCTGCGCGATCTCTTCGTAACTGAGTCCTTCCATTTCCCGCAGGGTAATGGCGGTGCGCAAGTCATCGGGCAGCGCATCGATCGCCTCGTAGATCACCCGCTCAACCTCGTCGCGGTGAACCAGCTGCTCAGGGAGATCGGTCTCCCGCAGCTTGCTGTCCGGGTCGTACTGTGCGGCATCCTCCGCATCGATATCTGTATCCGGTGGTCTGCGGCTCTGCGCTACCAGATAGTTTTTGGCCGTATTGATGGCGATACGGTAAAGCCAGGTGTAAAAGGCACTGTCACCGCGGAACCTGGCCAGTGCCCGGTAGGCCTTGATGAAGGTCTCCTGAGCGACATCATAGACCTCGTCCTGATCCCGCACATAACGGGAGATGAGCTTGACGATCTTCTGCTGGTATTTCAGTACCAGTATATCGAAGGCCTTTTTGTCACCGTGCTGAACCCGCCGCACCAGCTCCTGATCGACATTATTCTCGCCCATCAGGGCCATCCCCTTTTACCGGCACCACCACTCCCTGATGCTTGTTTCATCTGACAATCGTTACCCATTAGAGTTCGCCAACTTATCACTTTTTTCGGTATATTCGTATTCTATGATAGAACGGTAGGCTTGAGGGGAACTTAAAACCCGGGCCAGCCGCCCATTTCCCCGGGAAGCGGGCAATATACCTTAATAAATACAGGTGGTTAAAGTCATTTCACATTTTATCTCCCCACAGTACGCAACAGATGTCCTGATCATCGGCAGCGGTGCTGCCGGCCTCTCGCTCGCCCTGCAGCTGGCACAGGAGGCCAGGGTTAGCGTTCTGTCAAAGGCTGGAATGGAGGAGGGTTGCACCCTCTACGCCCAGGGAGGGATCGCCGCCGTACTGGACGAACACGACTCCATCGACTCGCATGTCGAGGATACCCTCAATGCCGGTGCCAACCTCTGCGACGCCGGGGTGGTGCAGTATGTGGCCGAACACAGTCGTGCGGCGATCGAACAGCTGATCAGTGAGGGGGTCAACTTCACCCGCGAGCAGGACGGCAAGCACTACCACCTGACCCGCGAGGGAGGGCACAGCCACCGGCGGATCATTCATGCCGCCGACGCCACCGGCCAGGCCGTGGAAAAAACGCTGCTCGAACAGGCCCGCAGCCATCCCAACATCACGCTCTATGAGGCCCACCTGGCGATCGACCTCATCACCCGGACCAAACTGGGCGGGGAGGACAACAGGGTCCTGGGCGCCTACGTCTATAATCGCCACAGCGGCCATGTGGAGGTGTTTCGTTCGCGTTTTGTGGTGCTCGCCACCGGCGGTGCAAGCAAGGTCTATCTCTACACCAGCAACCCCGATCTCTCCACCGGCGACGGTATCGCCATGGCCTGGCGTGCCGGTTGTCGCGTGGCCAACATGGAGTTCAACCAGTTCCACCCCACCTGCCTCTACCACCCCAAGGCCAAGACCTTCCTGATCACCGAGGCGGTTCGGGGTGAGGGTGGCAGACTGCTGCTGCCTGACGGCAGCCGCTTCATGCACCGCTTCGATCCGCGGGAGGAGCTGGCCCCACGGGACATTGTCGCCCGCGCCATCGAC
>JAPHTQ010000065.1 GCA_026196275.1 Gammaproteobacteria bacterium | reverse complement strand
GAATGGCCCGCCCTTTTCAAGGGCTGCAACGCAGGATTGGGGCATTTGCGGGCCTCCCTGCGGGCGCGGCGAGAAGCCGTCATCTGCGGCGTTGCGTTGATTGGAAAGGGCACGCCATTCCCTGCGCAACGCGCCTTGCAGCTAACGGCTTCTCGTCACGCTGAAAACGTCAATCAGTATGAAACACTACACTAGTGTCTGACCGGGACGGTCGCAATGACCGCCCCAAGGGGAATTATTCGTCTTCCGGCAAGATGGTGGTCAGACCCAGCAGGGCCCACATCTGCATCCCTCCACGGTAGTAATAGATCTTCTCTGCCGGGAAGCCCAGTTTCAGCAGTCCCTTAATCGCATGCGGTGACTGCCCGCACCAGGGGCCGTTGCACCAGAGCAGTAGATCCGGTGATTCGCTGAAGTCCCAGAATCCGGTGCGCTGGGTATTCACCCCTACTGTTTCAAGGGTTTTGTCCCAGGTGTTCTCGACAAAACCGACCTGTCCGCGCCGCTTGGCGCCGATGATCGCCATCGGCTTTTCCAGTCGCGGATCGGAGGGCAGCCGTTCGAACTCGGTGAAGGGGATATTGACCGAGCTGGGGATGGTGCCCTTTTTGTGCCAAGACTCAACGCGAGCGTCGATGATAAGACCGCTACCGTTGTTGACCTTGTCGCGCATGAAGTCAAAAACCTCTACCTCACCCACTGTGGTGACACCGGGAGCAACCTGCAGTGGCTGCGGGCAGAAGGGTGGGCACTTGCGCGCAGTTTTCGCCCAGGTCTCCTCGAGGGTATGCGTCGGATCCTGGATCCGCTCAATCGTCACCATCTTGCCCTGGTGCTTTACCTGGAGTGTACTCTGCTGCGGGGTGAGCTTGACCTCACGGTCGTCACCAAGCGCTGACTGTGAGAACAGCGGCATCATGACCAGAGCGAAAATACTGAGTCGGTGGCTAAACTTCATAGTGGTTTTCCTTCGATAGGGTTGTTGCGTATGGCGCTGATCAGTTTTTCATCTGTTGCTTGATGGATTCGCGGATACTTTCGATGTTGTTGTCGTTATTGTAATCGTCATAAACCCGCTGCTTTTTGCCTTCATCAAGGGTGGAGTAGAAGAGGTAACTGCCGTAAAAGGCATTTTGCAGGGAGGACTCGAACTGCTCCTTGCTCAGACCGGCCTCGATATTCTCGGCGTTCTGTACCAGTGCTCTTGAATCCTCGAACCTGCTCGGCGCCGCTGACGTGCCCTGTTCGGTATCCTCACCGCGGGTCGCCTCGGCCTCGAGCTCTTGCAGATAACTGGTGGCAGCCGTTACGCTTTGTGTCAGACAAAGCAGAAGGACTGCAAGCAGGCCAAGGGGCATGGCATCCACTCCCTTCCGTTTCCGGTTGTTCATCATTGCTATATCCCTCCTGTACACGGCTTCTGTCCATTATGTGGCAAAAACTGTCAACGAACTATTGTGCGCGCCTCATTTGCTAAGCATCCATCTATTGCACGCAAAAATAAAATGGTATCTGTTGGTATTTTACCCTAATGCCTAAGCACTGCAATTTATGTTCCATATTTGTACGGTAGTGTAAGTTTTGTCTCATCCGTTCTGTGACGTGGCTAACAGCTCTTCGACAATGGCGAGGCGTGCCTCCAGCGTGGGAAGCCTCTTGAGCACCTTGAGACGCTCCTGGCCGTCGAGGCGAAAGTCCTGTGGCCGTTGTTGCAGCAGGCGGATCAGGTGCATCGGATCGATATCGGGCTCCTTGTTGAAGTTGATGCGCCCGCCGGGGGCACCCAGTTCGATCTTGGTGATACCGTAGGGGGTTGCCCTGAGCTTGAGGCCGGTCAGGGTGAAGAGGTTTTTGACCGGTTCGGGCAGCAGGCCGAACCGGTCGATCATCTCCACCTGCAACTCCTCCAGCTGCTCGACCGAGGCGGCATTGGCGATGCGCTTGTAGAGCTGCAGTCGACTGTGGACATCGGGCAGATAATCATCGGGGATCAGGGCGGGAACCCCCAGGTCCACCTCGGTGCCGTGCAGCAGTGGTTTTTCCAGTTCCGGTTCCTGCCCCTCCCGGAGAGACTTGACCGCCCGCTCCAGCAGCTCGGTGTAGAGACTGAAACCGATCTCGTGCATCTGGCCGCTCTGCTCCTCGCCCAGCAGCTCACCGGCACCTCTGATCTCCAGGTCGTGGGTGGCGAGGGTAAAGCCGGTGCCCAGCTCCTCGATCGACTCGATCGCCTCCAGTCGCTTGCCCGCATCCTTGGTCATGCTGCGCTTGGAGGGGACCAGCAGATAGGCGTAGGCACGGTGGTGGGAGCGGCCGACCCTGCCGCGAAGTTGATAGAGCTGCGCCAGGCCGAGGCGATCGGCACGGTTGATGATGATGGTGTTGGCGCTGGGGATATCGATGCCGGTTTCGATAATGGTAGTGCAGACCAGTAGATTGAAACGCTGGTGATAAAAGTCGGACATCACCCGCTCCAGCTCCCGTTCGGGCATCTGTCCGTGGGCGACACCGATGCTTGCCTCGGGCAGCAGCTCCTCAAGGTCGCGGGAGATCTTCTCGATCGTATCCACCTCGTTGTGCAGGAAGTAGACCTGGCCGCCGCGCCTGACCTCGCGCAGGCACGCCTCTTTGATCAGCTCCGGATTCCACTCGTGAACAAAGGTTTTGACCGCCAGCCGGCGGGCGGGAGGGGAGGCGATGATCGACAGCTCGCGGATCCCGCCCATCGCCATGTTCAGGGTACGGGGGATAGGGGTGGCGGTGAGGGTCAGCACATCGACCTCGGCGCGCAGCGCCTTGAAGCGCTCCTTCTGGCGTACGCCGAACCGGTGCTCCTCATCGATGATCACCATCCCCAGGCGCTTGTAGCGGATCCCCTCCTGCAGCAGCTTGTGGGTACCGATGACGATATCCACCGAGCCCTCCTCAAGCCCCCGGAGTACCTGCTGTTGCTCCTTGCTGGAGCGAAAGCGCGACAAGGACTCGATGCGCACCGGCCAGTCGGCAAAGCGGTCACGCAGATTTTGCGTGTGTTGCTCGGCCAGCAGGGTGGTGGGCACCAGTACCGCCACCTGCCGGCCCCCCATCACCGCGACAAAGGCGGCGCGCATCGCCACCTCGGTCTTGCCGAAGCCCACATCGCCGCAGATCAGCCGGTCCATCGGCTGTTCGGCGCGCATGTCTGCCAGCACCGCATCAATGGCATCCTGCTGGTCCGGGGTCTCCTCAAAGGGGAAGGCGGCGGAGAAGGCGGCGTACTGGGCCTCATCGATTGGGTAGCGATGGCCCTGGCGCGCCTCCCGCTTGGCGTAGATCTCCAGCAGTTCGGCGGCGACATCTCGGATCTTTTCGCCAGCCTTGCGTTTGGCCTTTTCCCACTGTCCGCTGCCCAGCTTGTGCAGGGGGATGTGTTCACTGGAGGCGCCGCTGTAGCGGCTGATCAGATGCAGCGAAGCGACGGGAACATAGAGCTTGTCGCCACCGGCGTATTCCAGGGTGAGAAACTCGGCCTCGCTATCACCGACGGTGAGCTTCTGCAGCCCAAGGTAGCGGCCGACGCCGTGGTCTTCGTGTACCACTGCGGCACCTGGCTGCAGCTCGGCCAGGTTGCGTACCACCGCCTCGGGGTCACCCTTGCGCCCCTTTCTGCGCCGGCGCCGCTGCATAACCCGCTCACCGTAGAGCTGGGTTTCGGCGACCACCGCGATGGGCGGATCGCGCAACAGCAGGCCGTGTTCCAGCGGTGCCACGACGATGCCGTGGCGGGTTTCACTGTGCAGAAACGCCTGCCAGCTCTCCACCTCGCTCGGGTGGATATCACAACCTTTCAGTGTCTGTAACAGGGTCTCCCTTCGCCCCGGCGACTCTGCGGCAAACAGGATGCGTCCATCGAATTCGCCGACAAAGCGGCGCAGGGTGGCGCTGGGCTCGCTGGCGCGGGCGTCGAGGGTGAGCGGCGGCGGTTGCTCCGTGGCGTAATTGACGCCGTGAGCGGTATCGTGCAAGGCGAAATGCTGCAGCTCGGTACGCGGCAGGGCCTTGAGTCGACTGAACAGATCGGGGACGGTGAGAAACAGCCGGGTAGGGGGAAGCGGCGGATGCTCGGTGTGGTAGCGGGCCACCTCAAAGCGCTCCTGACACTCCCGGTAGAACTGTTCGGCACCCTCATCGACGCCGTCGAGAGTGAACAGGCGGGTGTTCTCGGGCAGGTAGTCGAGCAGGGTGGCGGTTTGCGCGAAGAACAGCGGCAGGTAGTACTCGACCCCGGGTGGGGCCAGGCCGTTACTGACATCACGATAGACAATACTCTTCTGCGGGTCGCCTTCGAACCGGCTGCGATATGCTTCGCGGAAGCGCTTGATCGCCTCATCGTGCAGCGGGAACTCCCGTGCCGGCAAGAGGCGTATCTGTTCGACCTTCTCCTCCGTTCGCTGGCTGTCGGGATCGAAGGTACGGATGCTCTCCACCTCATCGTCGAACAGCTCGATGCGGAACGGGGTACGGCTGCCCATCGGATAGAGATCCAGAAGACTGCCCCGCACCGCGAACTCACCGTGTTCGATGACCTGGGAGACACAGCGGTAGCCGTTCGATTCGAGCCGGCGGCGCATCGATTCCAGCTCCAGGGTGTCGCCCACGTCCAGCATCAGGCTGCTGCCCTCGATGTAGTCCCGTGGCGCAATACGATGCATCAGGGTGGCGATCGGCAGAATGAGGATGCCGCGCTTGAGCCCCGGCAGTTGATAGAGGGTGGCCAGGCGTTCGGAGATAATGTCCTGGTAGGGCGAGAAGGTGTCATAGGGGAGGGTTTCCCAGTCGGGAAATCCGAGTACCGGTATCTCGTCCTGTCCGCGGTTGTAGAACCGCAGTTCATCCTCCAGTCGGGTCGCAGAGGGGGTATCGGGGGTGACGACCAGCACAACCCCTTCGGCAGCGCTTGCGGTTTGACTGATCACCAGTCCGAAACTGCTGCCATAGAGCCGCCCCCAACGGGATTTGCCGCCGGACCGCTGGATCGGCTGGGGGTGAATGGGCGACGGGTACTCGGGACTCATGGGCTTGACGCTGCTCTCGTACAGGATAAAGCCGCGTATTGTAGGCGGCTCTCAGCTATCAATAAAGCACTGTCAGAAGTCGGCTGTGTAAGCTATAACTCTAATAGTCATCCGGGCCGGTCGCAGCAGCCGGTGCAGTCATGCACTTTGCTCATCGGGGACTCTGTCGCTCCTGGGCCAGTGCGGCCACAGCTTTGCTACTTATGGCAAGGTAATTGCTTAATTGATATACCAGCCGATGGCTGAGAAAGATTATTAGCATAACTTTAAGGAGTCAGTAATATGGCACATGTTGTTATCATCGGGGCCAGCACAGGGGGCTTACCCGCCGCGTACGACACGCGCGAGATTCTGGGCAAGGAGCATGAGGTTACCGTGATCTCCGACAAGGAGAACTTTACTTTCGTCCCCTCCAACCCGTGGGTTGCCGTGGGCTGGCGTACCCGTAGCGATATCTCCTTCCCGCTGGAGCCCTACCTCAAGCGCAAGGGTATCAACTTTATCCCTCAGGCGGCGACCGAGATCAAGCCCGATGAGAATACCGTCATCGTGGCCGACGGTAGCGAGGTTAAATACGACTACCTGATCCTCGCCACCGGCCCCAAGCTGGTGTTCGATGAGGTCGAGGGCATGGGACCCGGAACCGGCAATACTGTCTCCGTCTGCACCACCGACCACGCCGAAGAGGCCTACGACAAGTGGCAGCAGTTCGTCGAGGATCCGGGCCACATTGTCGTGGGTGCCGCGCCGTTTGCCTCCTGCTTCGGTCCGGCCTACGAGTTTGCCTTCATCATGGATACCGACCTGCGCAAGCGCAAGATGCGTGACCGGGTGCCGATGACCTTTGTTACCTCCGAACCCTATATCGGCCATCTGGGCCTGGGTGGCGTGGGCGACTCCAAGGGAATGCTAGAGTCTGAGATGCGCGATCGCCACATCAAGTGGATCACCAACGCCAGGACCACCAAGGTCGAGCCCGGCAAGATGACCGTCGAGGAGCTGGACGACAAGGGTGAGGTGAAGAAGACCCACGAACTTGAGTTCAAGTACTCCATGATGCTGCCGGCGTTCAAGGGCGTCGATGCGGTCAACGCCGTAGGCGAGGACCTGGTCAACCCGCGTGGTTTCGTCAAGGTCAACGATTTCCAGCAGAATCCGAAGTGGAAGAACATCTACGGCATTGGCGTCGGCATTGCCATTCCGCCGGTAGAGCCTACCCCGGTGCCGACCGGCACGCCGAAAACCGGTTATATGATCGAGTCCATGGTGCTCGCCACGGCCCACAATATCGCCAACGATATTGCCGGCAAGGCGGCGGATCAGAAGGCAACCTGGAACGCCATCTGTCTGGCAGACATGGGCGACACCGGCGCGGCTTTTGTCGCCATGCCGCAAATCCCGCCGCGTAATGTCTCCTGGATGAAAAAGGGAAAATGGGTCCACATGGCCAAGGTGGCCTTCGAGAAATATTTCATCAGCAAGATGAAAAAGGGCTCTAATGAGCCGGTCTTTGAGAAATATATTCTCAAGGCGCTGGGGATTATGAAACTTAAGTAGGGCCGCAGGGACAGCAACCGGTGGGCCGTGCTCCGGTTCACCGGTTTTTTTGCGTCCGTCATGCCCATTAGTCCGCAACATCTTTTGACAGAATCTGACTTACCTGACATATTGTCACTATCTGGCATGACAATACGTGACATGTATGGCTGGCAACGTTGAACGGGGACACCGATATGACGGACAATGACATTACCAAACCGTCTTGTGAACAGATCATCAATATCCTGCCCGATCCCTTTGTGGTGATCGATCGGGATTACAAAATCATTGCTGCCAATCGTAATTACCTCAAGCACTACGGCCATTCACGTCCCGAGGATGTGGTGGGTCGTCACTGCTATGAGGTTTCCCATCATGTCGATGCCCCCTGCAGTGAACACGGAGAGCACTGTCCGCTGGAGACGGTGTTTGAAACCGCCCAGGCCACACAGGTCATGCATATCCATTATGATCGTCATGGTGGCGAGGAGCATGTGCAGCTGCACTCCAATCCGCTGTTCGATCATCAGGGTAATGTGATCTACGTCGGCGAGTATATCTACCCGGTCAGCAAACCGGGCGACGATGCGATTCTTATCGGCCGTTCGCGCCCGATGCTGCGCCTGACCAGTCTGTTGCAGCGGGTAGCGCCCACCCAGACCGGCGTACTGCTGCTGGGCGAGAGCGGTGTCGGCAAGGAGCGGGTAGCGCAATACCTGCACCAGTATTCAAACCGCTCCAACATGCCATTTGTCATTGTTGACTGCGGCACCCTGGGTGAGAACCTGATCGAGAGTGAGCTGTTCGGTCACGAAAAGGGGGCCTTTACCGGCGCCAACAGCCGCAAAAAAGGGCTGTTTGAGATGGCCGATGGCGGTACCTTGCTTATCGATGAGATCGGGGAGTTGCCCCTGTCACTGCAGACCAAGCTGCTGCGGGTGCTGGAGACCGGCACCTTTCGCCGCCTGGGCGGCACGGATTACATCCAGGTCAATGTACGCGTGCTTGCCGCCACCAATAAAAATCTCAAGGAGATGTCGGAAAACGGCGCCTTCCGCCAGGATCTCTACTATCGCCTTTCCGCCTTTCCGGTGAACATTCCGCCGTTGCGTGATCGTCCCGATGATATTCCCGCACTGGCGGAGAAATTCCTCACTCAGATAGAGGAGGGGGATCGTTTCGTGCCCCTGTCGCCGGATGTTATCGAGACACTGCTCTCCCACCACTATCCGGGTAACGTCAGGGAGTTGCGCAATATCATCGAGCGCGCGGCAATACTGGCCTATGGCGAGGAGCTGCTGCGTCCGGAGCATATTTTGCTGGAGTCAGACGCCGCTGAGGGCTTCGTGGCAGCGTCAGCCGAAGAGAGCGTGAAGGAGGCCTCGGGATGCACTGCGCAACGGGGTGGGGAGCAGTTCAATAATCTGATCAGGCGGCGCAACGGACGCCTCAATGAGACCGCGGTACTGCGTGCCCTGGAACAGTGTGAGGGCCACCGTGCCCGCGCTGCACAGCAGTTGGGTGTGAGCGAACGGACCCTCTATCGTTATGTGCAGCGTTTGCGTGAAGTTGGCGCGGATTAGTTCCCGTACACCCAGTTAAGGGGGCAAATAAAAAAGGCGGCCGTTTCCGGCCGCCTTTTGTTTTGCTGCGTTGGTCTGTATCAGGGCTTGAAGGTGGTCAGGCCCAGTACCTCCCAATCCTGCATACCACCGCGGTAGTATTTAATCTTCTCCGCGGGATAGCCTTCAGAGAGCAGACCCGCGATACCTGCAGGGGACTGGCCGCACCACATACCGTTACAGAACAGGTAGAGGGTCTTGGCGTTGCTGAAGTCCCAACCGTTGGCGGTCTCCTTGGCGCCGAACTTCTCCAGGGACTCGGCGATGGAGAGGTCATCAGCACCCTTGGCACGGCTGATCTTGGTGAACGGAATGTTCACTGAGCCCGGGATGGAGCCGCGGGCGTGCCAGTCGGGGGTGCGGTTATCCACCACCATCACCGTGGTGTCGCCGGCAGCGATACGCTCCAGGGCATCGATCATCTCCAGCTCAGCCACAGTCTCTACACCTTCATGCAGCTTGATTGGCTTGATGCAGAAGGGCGGGCACTTGCGTGAGGTCATCTGGAACGCCGGGTTGATCTCGTTGCTCTGATCCTGGTTACGCATCAGCGTAACCTTCTCACCCTTGTGCATGACGGTGGCGCTGGCCATCTCAGGGGTGATCTTGACTGCAATGTCCTTGTCGGACGGGGCAGTGGTGGCGCAACCGCTGAGGGCGGCGATGCCGGCGGCGGCAATCAGGGTGCCGAGGGTACGGATAAACGGTTTCTTACTCATTCTTGAATCCTCCAAATAATCGCGATTATCGTTTTTTACTTAACGGTGGTCAGGCCGAGAATCTCCCAGCTCTGCATGCCGCCGCGATACCATTTGATCTTGTCACCCGGGTAGCCCTCTGCGAGCAGACCGGCGATACCGGCGGGGGACTGGCCACACCACATGCCGTTGCAGAAGAAGACGGCGGTCTTGGCGTTGCTGAAGTCCCAGCCTTTGCCGGTCTCCTTGGCACCCAGAGTCTCCAGGGTTTCGGCGATGGTCAGGGCATCGGCGCCCTTGGCACGGCTCATCTTGGTGAAGGGGATGTTGATAGCGCCGGGGATGGAGCCGCGTGCGTGCCAGTCGGGGGTGCGGTTGTCGACCAGAATGATGGAGTCATCCCCGTGGCTCATCTTGACCGCATAGTGGATAACCTCCAGCTCGCCCAGGGTTTCGACACCGTGACCCAGCTCCATCGGTTTGATGCAGAAGGGCGGACATTTGCGGGAGGTTTTGGCGAAGGCGGGGTTGACCTTATTTTTCTGATCCTGATTGCGCATGATATGGGCTTGCTTGCCGTTGTGCATCACCATGGCATGGGCCATATCCGGGGTGATCTTCACAGCGACATCAGCTGCCGAGGCAGTGGCGGCCGTGAATGAAAGGCATGCCATCAGGGCGGTGGATGTAATGAGTTTTTTGATCTTCATTACCAGCTTCTCCTTTGGTTTGTGGGTGCTGTTTTGTTTGGCCTTTGGCCTTGTAAGTTATGTCTCGTCAGATGACGTTATGATAAGGGTGACGGAAACTCAGTCACACTCGGGTTCGGCGGCAGGTACTGCTGCCGGTTCGGGTTCGCTGGGAGCTGCTGCCGGTGCCGGCTCGTTACTGCTTGCCGGTGTGGTACCGGTAGAGGCACAGCCGGAGAGCAGGGAAGTGCCAATCAATATGGCGGACAGAAGCGCGTAGGGGTGTTTCATGGTTCCTCCATCTGTTACCCGAATGATTTCGGGTTGGTTTTTATCTTTGTGGCACCTAAAGATAATGCCACAAAAGATATGGATTTCAACACTGTTCTGTGACCCTATATCAAGAGCAACATATATGCCAGATTTTGTATGATATAAAAATAAGGTAACTACTCGCCCCTGTTTGCATTTTCATGGCGTGCACGGCCCTATACCCCTATCCAATACTCTCGCCAAGCCGCAAAGCTCGCCAAGAAAGGGCTTGTTTCTCTTTGCGCACTTGGCGGCTTGGCGAGAGGCAGGCCCATAGGGTTTCCCGGATCGCGGCATATATAGGGCAGCCCATGGACGCCGCCAATGGCCGGGAATAGGGAGCTGCGTCAAGGGGACGCGGATAGTACAAATAAGTTTACAAATGGGGACTGGGAGCTGGCGGGGTAAAAAAAACACGCCCCAAGAGGGGCGTGATAAAAACACCACAGTGTGGAGGGAATGTCTGGAGAAGGGATTCCTTTATCCAGACCCACACTCAGTAAGAGGCAATTACTGTGCCAATAGAGCTGTTATGTCGAATGCTGAATAGTTGTACGGTTTTTTCTGTATTTTTACATGACATGCATGTCACGTCATGTCATTCGTCAACTTGTGGCAGGATGGTGGCAGCTACTGACAGCGTCCATTGCTGTGCCTTTGTCCCGCTACGGGCTGCGGGTCTGACAAAGCCCCTGGCTGTGCAGCAGCGCGCCGCAGAGTTTGTATAAGATCCGCGCCCCGACATTGGCATCCCACTCGTTACCGTCTGCTGCGGGGCTGACCTCGCAGAGATCAAAGCCGACGATCGTGCGCCCCGACAGTGCCAGCTCCTCGATGATGTAGCAGGCTTCGGCATAACTCATTCCCCCGGGCACAGGGGTGCCGGTGGATGGGCAGTAGGGCGGGTCGAGGGCGTCGATATCGAAGGAGATGTAGACCCGCTGCGGCAACGCATCGAGAATGCTTTTGGTGATCTGCGCAAAGCTCTCGCCGCCAGCCCGTCGACGAAACAGCCCGCTGCTGTAGAAGACGCGACAGCGATCGCCCAGCTTGTTGGCATACGCCTTCTCTTCCCGACTGTAGTCCCGGATACCGACCTGCACCAATCTTTCGATGGCGGGGATCCCCTCCATGACATTGTAGAAGATCGAGGCGTGGGAGCTGCTGAAACCCTCGAACGCCTGGCGCAGGTCGTGATGGGCATCGAAGTGGAGGATAGCAAAGGGCTCCTGCTGAGTCTTTGCCAGGGCGCGCAGTAATCCTTCGGGGCAGGAGTGATCGCCGCCGACCAGTGCCACCTGTTTGCCCGCCTTGAGCTGTGTCATGGCCTGTTTATAGATCAGCTCGTTGACCCTGGCGCTGGCCGCATTGACCAGTGCCAGATCCTCCTCGTCGTGGCTGCCCTGTTCCAGTGCCTCGATTACCGAGGCCGCGACCGGTTTGGCGTCGGCATTGAGGCGTGCGATCAGCGGATCGGCCTCGGTGAAGGCGATCCCCGCACGATAGGGTCGGTCGAAGAGGCTGTCTTCCAGATCCAGCTGATGACTTGCGCTGATGATCGCCACCGGTGCCTGGCTGGTACCGCCGCCGTAGGAGGTGGTGGCCTCCCAGGGAACCGGGATGAGCACCAGTGCCGCCTGTTCAGGGGAGAGGCTGGCGCCGAGAAAGCCGGCATCGGCCAGGGGCGGCTGTCCTGTCTCAAGCCGGGCAATAACCTCGGGGAGTGTGAATGTTTTCGACAAGGGTTATCTCCAGGGGAGGGGAATCAGACGGTTTTCTCCCTGAGCCATAGCTCCGGGCTGCGGCCCGGGGAGCCGGAACCGGCTCAGCGGTGGGCTACGCTGTGGATGACGTGGGAGTACTCGAAATAGACGGTATAGCTCTCATAGACCCAGCGGCTGATCGGTGGATCGCCGATCGGGGCCAGTATCTGCCTGGGTTTGCCAAAAACTTGTTCAACCTGCGCCTTGGACATCCCCTTGACCGGCATATCCATCGCGGTGCGGCTGTGCGGAGCGCTCTGCCCCTCGGCAGGCATTTGCAACTGCTCCGCCGACAGCGGGGCAGCGAGGCCGAAAGAGAGCAGCAGCAGCAGTGGGGGGGCAGAAAAAAGTCGCATTGTCCGGCTCCGTGGTTTTTCTTCAAGTATAATAACTATCTGATTGAAATATACGCCATTTGACCCCACAGAGTAAAACCCCTGAGGAACCATCTTGTCGATCCCCTCTCAAAATAGCATGCAACACGTCACAGACCTCTTCTCCTACCGGCAGTACTGGGCAAAAAGGCTGCTGCCTGCACCGGTGCTGCCGATGTCCCGCGAGGAGATGGACCTTCTCGGTTGGGACGCGTGCGACATCATCCTGGTGACCGGGGACGCCTATGTCGATCACCCCAGCTTCGGTATGGCGGTGATTGGTCGTGTGCTCGAGGCGCAGGGCTTCCGTGTGGGGATCATCTCCCAGCCCGACTGGACCTCGGCGGAGGATTTCCGCCGCCTGGGCAAGCCTACTCTCTTCTTCGGCGTGAGCGCCGGCAACATGGACTCGATGATCAACCGCTACACCGCGGAACGCAAGATCCGTTCGGACGACGCCTACTCGCCCGATGGCAGAGGCAATACGCGCCCCGATCGTTCGGTTATCGTCTACGCCCAGCGCTGCCGTGAGGCGTACAAGGAGGTACCGCTTGTTATCGGTGGTATCGAGGCGAGTTTGCGCCGTATCGTCCACTACGACTACTGGTCGGACAAGATCCGCCGCTCGATACTGATCGATAGCAAGGCTGACCTGCTGCTCTACGGCAATGCCGAGCGTGCCATTGTTGAACTGGCCCATGGTCTGGCCGCAGGCAAGAGTCTGCAGGAGATGCGCGAGATCCGTGGTACCGCCTTTGTTCTCAAACAGAGCCCCTCGGACTGGGTCGAGCTCGACTCCAGTGAACTGGATGAGCCGGGCGAACTGCCCTCCCATCCGGACCCCTACGCCCATGAGCCGGAATGCACACAGCGGCCGGTGGTGCACAACCTCCGCGAGGTGCCGCGTGAGCAGCGGGGCAGGGTGGTGGTGCGGCTCCCCTCCTATGAGCAGATCAAGGACGACCCGGTAATGTACGCCCACGCCTCGCGGGTATTTCACCTGGAGACCAATCCGGGCAATGCCCGTCCGCTGGTGCAGGCCCACGCCAATCGCCAGGTGTGGCTCAACCCGCCGCCGCTACCACTGAGCACAAAAGAGCTGGATCGGGTGTTTGAGCTGCCCTATACCCGCAAGCCCCACCCCGCCTATGGCAAGGCACGCATTCCCGCCTACGAGATGATCCGCTTCTCGGTCAATATCATGCGCGGCTGTTTTGGCGGCTGTACCTTCTGCTCGATCACCGAGCATGAGGGGCGCATCGTGCAGAACCGCTCGGAAGATTCCATCGTGCGCGAGGTCGAGGCGATCCGCGACCTTACCCCCGGCTTCAGCGGCAATATCTCCGATCTCGGCGGCCCCACCGCCAATATGTGGCGCCTGCGCTGCAAGGAGGTGAAGATCGAGTCGGCCTGTCGGCGTCTCTCCTGCGTCTACCCGGATATCTGCATCAACCTCAACACCGATCAGACCCCGCTCATTCACCTCTACCGGCGGGTACGCGGGCTCGATGGCGTCAAACGGGTCTTCATCGCCTCCGGACTGCGCTACGACCTGGCGGTGCGCACGCCCGACTATGTTCGTGAACTGGTTACCCACCATGTGGGTGGCTATCTGAAGATCGCACCGGAGCACAGTGAAAGCGGTCCGCTGAGCCACATGATGAAGCCGGGCATGGGCAGCTACGAGCGGTTCAAGACGATGTTCGAAAAATACTCCAGGGAGGCGGGCAAGGAGCAGTACCTGATCCCCTACTTTATCGCCGCACACCCCGGCACCAGCGATGCCGACATGATGAACCTGGCGCTGTGGCTCAAGCAGAACGGCTTTCGCCTGGATCAGGTGCAGTCCTTCATCCCCTCGCCGATGGCGATCGCCTCGGCGATGTACTACAGCGGCAGGAATCCGCTGCGCAAGGTACACCGCCTGGGCGGAGAGGTGGAGACCCCCATCGGTGAGCGCCGTCGTCGGCTGCACAAGGCCTTTCTGCGCTATCACGATCCGAAAAACTGGCCGCAGCTGCGTGAGGCGCTCAAGCGGATGGGCCGTGAGGATCTCATCGGTAACGGCAAGCGCCACCTGGTGCCGGCCTGGCAACCGAAGGAGTCGGGCGTGACCAAAACAGGCCAACGCCTGCAGCGCAAGGGGGCGGGTCCCGCCGACAAGCGTAAGGGCAAGCCTGCTGCGGTGAAGAAAAGGGCACGCAAGCCTCACGGCCGTGGCGGTCGTTAATTTGTCGTATTGGGTTAAAATTCAGGCAGGAAACAACGGAAAAGCACAGCGCTCATGGTTTATGTAGAAAGTCAGCTCCCCTCGCCCTCGCACGACCGTGAGGACAGCAAGTCGATCTGGATCGCCTCGCTGGCCGAAGGGCGCAGCGAGGAGGAGATCACGCTGATCCGTACCGCGCTGGAGATCGCCGACAAGGCGCATGTCGAGCAGCTGCGCGCCTCGGGCGAGCCCTACCTGACCCACGCCATGGCGGTGGCCGACATCGTCGCGGGACTGCGTCTGGATCATGAGAGCATTGCCGCGGCGATCCTGCACGATGTAGTGGAGGATACCGATATCACCCTGGAGCAGGTCGCCGAACAGTGTGGCCCGGCGGTGGCGCACCTGGTCGACGGTGTGACCAAGATGAGCTACATCGGTGCTTACCAGCTCAACGGCGCCCAGCAGGGCAAGGAGCAGATCAAGGCGGAGAGTCTGCGCAAGCTGCTGCTGGCGATGGCCGAGGATGTGCGGGTGGTGATGATCAAGCTGGCCGATCGTCTGCACAACATGCGCACCCTCAAGCATCTGTCCGCGGAGAAGCAGCGGCGTATCGCCCGCGAAACGATGGATATCTACGCGCCGCTGGCCAACCGCCTCGGCATCTGGCAGATCAAATGGGAGCTGGAGGACCTCTCCTTCCGTTATCTCGACCCCGTTAGCTACAAGCAGGTGGCCAAATTTCTCGACGAGCGACGGGTCGATCGCCAGGGCTATATCGACAATGTGATCGGTATCCTGGAGAAGCAGCTGGGCAAGGCCGGGGTCAAGGCCGATATCAAGGGGCGCCCCAAACACCTCTTCAGTATCTGGAAGAAGATGAAAAACAAGGGGTTGAGTTTTCACGACCTCTATGATGTCCGCGCGGTGCGGGTGCTGGTCGATTCGGTGGCGGACTGTTACCACGTACTCGGGGTGGTCCATAGCCTGTGGCCGCATATCCCCAAGGAGTTCGACGACTACATCGCCACCCCCAAGGAGAACAACTACCAGTCGATCCACACCGCGGTGGTCGGACCCGGCGGCAAGACCCTGGAGGTGCAGATCCGCACTTGGGAGATGGACAAGCACGCCGAGCTCGGTGTCGCCGCCCACTGGCGCTACAAGGAGGGCGGCCGCCACGACAAGGGCTTCGAGCAGAAGATCGCCTGGTTGCGCCAGCTACTCGACTGGAAGGAGGAGGAGGCCAATGCCGGCGACTTTATCGATCGCTTTAAATCCGAGGTCTTCCAAGACCGGGTCTACATCCTGACTCCCAACGGCGAGGTGTTCGATCTGCCGCAGGGGGCCACCCCGCTCGACTTTGCCTACTACGTACACACCGAGGTGGGCAACCGCTGTCGCGGCGCCAAGGTCAACGGCCGCATCGTGCCGCTTACCTACGAGCTCAAATCGGGCGAGCAGGTGGAGATACTCACCACCAGGCAGGGCGGCCCGAGCCGCGACTGGCTCAATCCTCACCTGGGTTATCTGAGGACCTCCCGCGCCCGTTCCAAGGCGCGCGGCTGGTTCAAACAGCAGGACCAGCAGCAGAACCTGGTCGACGGCAAGAACCTCCTCGACCGGGAGATGCACCGGTTGGGGGTCTCCTCACTGGGCTATGAGAAGCTGTGCGACTACTTCCACTTCCAGTCCGCCGATGAGATGCTGCTTGCCATCGGTCGCGGCGACATCAACCCCGCTCAGATCGCCGGTGCCGTGCATAAGCTCACCACCCCGGAAAAAAGCGCCGAAGAGGAGATGAGGAAAAAGCCGCGGCGTAAGGAGAAGGGACACGGCGAGAGCATCAAGATCCGCGGTGTCGGCAACCTGCTGACCAATCTGGCACGCTGCTGCAAGCCGGCGCCGGGCGATCCGATCATCGGTTTCATCACCCAGGGACGCGGCGTCACTATCCATCGCAGCGACTGCAGGAACGTGCTCAATCTGCCGGAGAACAAACGCGCGCGCCTGATCGAGGTGGAGTGGGGCGGTATGGGTGAGGAGACGACCTATCCGGTGGATGTGGAGGTTGAGGCCATCGACCGGCAGGGGCTGTTAATCGATGTCTATTCGGTGCTGGCCAACGAGAAGATCAATATCCTCGCCACCAATACCCTAACCGATAAAAAAAGCCACACGGCGCGTATCGATCTGACGCTGGAGATCGCCAATATTGATCAGCTTAGCCGGGTGCTGGGACGGATCAATCAGCTGCCGAATATTGTCGAGGTGAGACGCAAATTCTGATCAATCGACAAGGGTCGGCATCCAGTCCCCCTCGTCACTGGTCGCGGCTTGCCAGACACTTTCCAGGTTCTGCTCGACCAGCTGTACCAGAGCGGCGTCAATCTTTCCCGCGTCAGCCAACTGCTGCAGTTGGGCCAGGATGGCCTCTGCCTGTAGCGCCGCGCGGTAAGGGCGCTCCTGGGCCAGGGCCTGAAAGATATCCGCTACGGCGATAATGCGTGCCTCGATGCACAATTCGGTCTCCTCGCGCTGGAACGGGTAGCCGTCGCCCACTAGCGTTTCGTGATGACTGCCGGCCCACTCGGCGATCTGCTCAAAGCCTTCGATATGACTCAGGATACGGAAGGTTTCGTAGCTGTGGCGGTGCATGATGGCACTCTCCTGCGCATCCAGCGGTCCCGGTTTCTCCAGGATTTCGTCCGGTACGCCCAGCTTACCCAGGTCGTGTAACAGTCCCGCCAGTTCGATCAGGGCGACACGGGGTTGCGGCAACTCCAGCAGGGTAGCCAGATGTCTGGCTACCTGTGCCACACCCAGTGAATGGTCAAAGGTGAAGGAGCTCTTGGCATCGACGATATGGGCGAAGATACGCGCCAGTTTATGGATATCCTCGTAGTGGCTGAGCTGTGTTTTCCCCTCACCCTTTACGGACGCAAGAAAGCCCGCCAGGTGCAGCGGCTCCAGCGTCAACCAGAAGACATCGTTGTCCGAGACAGTGAGGAAGGCATCGACCAGTTCCGGAGAGAAATGTTCACCGGCGGCATCGCTGATCCGGCTACGTATCTGTTCGGTGACAGCGAGGGGCGCTACATCCTGAGAGTTTTGCAGTTGCGTCTTGAGGGCATCGACCCGGTCAACCATGTAAATGAGGTTGCTGGCCAGTGCGATGTTGCCAGCCAATGGCAACTCACGAAGTTCCCGCCAGTGGGTGTGGTGGTAACGGATAATCGGGGTCAGGTGGCTGAGCGGGGGGAAACCCTTCAGATAGTACTCACCGAGAACACAGTGGAGTTCGGCACCCTCCCAGTCCATTTCGGCAATCAGTTTTTTATGCACGGTGCTGGAGGAGACCCCACAGTCATGCAGCAGGGCAGCATGAAACAGGTCGTCGAGGGCGGCGCCATCCCACCCCAGTTTTTGGGCGCAGATCATGGCCATATAGGCCACTCTTTCACCGTGTTGGTGCTCATCGATACCGACCAGACTCAGTGCTTCGGCCAGTGACAGCACCGCCTGGCGAAGGTCGACCTTGATGAGGGGATGTTCAAGCAGGGAGCTGGTTTTGGCATTCATACCACGTCACCGTTATAGTGGCGTCCCTGCAACATGAAATCTGCCGTCAATCCCCGGACTACAATCCGCTTGCCGGCACAACCCGTATTGTGGCACCCGGGTTGTACAAATACAAACACACATTAAATATCATGAAATTAATCCCCGCACTGCGTCCCGCCAAACTGCTGTGTCGCTACAAGCGCTTTCTGGCGGATGTGCAAATGCCCGATGGACGGATACTGACCGTCCATACCCCCAATACCGGTGCCATGACCGGCTGCGCCGAACCGGGAAGCACTGCATGGTTGCGGGATGTGAACAATCCCAGGCGCAAGTACCGCTATAGCTGGGAGGTAACCGAGAATCTGCAGGGGGTGATGGTCGGCGTGCATACCGGCATAACCAATACCCTGGTGCGTGAAGCCGTCGAGGCGGGGGTGGTCGCCGAGTTGCAGGGATATCAGTCCATCCGCCAGGAGGTGTGTTACGGTGAGGAGCGCAGCCGCATCGATCTGCTGTTACAGGGGCACGCCGATGGGCGTGACTGCTATGTGGAGATAAAAAACGTCACCACCTGTGACGGGCAGGGGGTCGGTTATTTTCCGGATGCGGTAAGCAGCAGGGCCAGCAAGCACCTGCGGGAGCTGATGGCGATGGTGGCACAGGGGCAGAGGGCGGTCATCTTTTTCTGTGTCCAGCGCGGAGATGTGGTGCGGGTCCGTCCCGCCGATGATATTGACCCGCTCTATGGAAAAACCCTGCGCCGGGCACTGGATGCCGGCGTTGAGGCGCTGGCCTATCGGGCCGAGGTCTCGCCCGATGCGATCACCCTGAACAGGGCCCTTTCGGTTGTCTGTCCCGCTGTCGACAAAGGGACCGTTACCTGAGCCGCTAATTATGGTTTAATGCATCGCCATGTACCGACCACTTCAACTCTTTATCGGCCTGCGCTACACCCGTGCCAAGCGCCGTAATCACTTTATCTCCTTTATTTCCCTGACCTCGATGCTGGGCATCGCGCTGGGAGTGACGGCGCTAATTACTGTGCTGTCGGTGATGAACGGCTTTGAGACCGAGCTGCGTCAGCGTATTCTGGGGATGACCTCCCACGCCACCATCAGCGGCTATGGCCAGCCGCTGACCCGTTGGCAGGCGCTCTCCGATATTGCCGACACACATCCCGAGGTGTCGGGTAGCGCACCCTATATCCAGAAGGAGGGGATGCTGGTCCACGGTCAGGAGGTGAACGGCAGCATCCTGCGGGGCATCCTGCCGCAACAGGAGCCGAAGGTCTCATCGGTGGGTGAGGATATGCTGCATGGCAGCCTCGATGACCTGCAGTCGGGGGAGTTTCGCATCATCCTTGGTGTCGATCTGGCGCGTATTCTCGGCGTGATGCCGGGCGACAAGGTCACCCTGGTCACCCCCAGTGCCAACGTCACCCCCGCCGGCGTCACGCCGCGGATGAAGCGCTTCACCGTCAGCGGCATCTTCGAGGTGGGAATGTACGAATACGACAGTGCCATGGCGCTGATCCACCTGGACGATGCGCGGCGGCTGTTCCGCATGGAGGATGAGGTTACCGGCCTGCGCCTCAAACTCGATGACATGTTCCGCGCCCCGCTGGTGAGCCGGGAGCTGGCGGAGAGACTCCCCGGCATCTACCAGGTGCGTGACTGGACCCAGTATCACGCCAATTTTTTCCGCGCGATCAAGACTGAAAAGACGGTGATGTTCGTCATTCTGCTGCTCATCGTGGCGGTGGCAGCCTTCAATATCGTCTCCACCCTGGTGATGGTAGTCACCGACAAGACCACCGACATCGCCATTCTGCGCACCCTCGGGGCCACGCCGCGCAGCATCCTCGGTATCTTTATGGTGCAGGGGACGGTGATCGGCTTTATCGGCACCGTGCTGGGGCTCGCCGGCGGTGTGGCACTGGCGCTCAATGTGGAGACCATCGTGCCGGCCATCGAGCAGCTGCTCGGCCAGAAGTTCCTGCCCGCCGATGTCTACTACATCAGTGACCTGCCCTCGGAGCTGCACTGGGAGGATGTGGCCAAGATCACCGCGGTCTCTTTCCTGATCAGTGTCGTCGCCACCATCTATCCGGCGCTGCGCGCCTCGCGTACCCAGCCGGCGGAGTCACTGCGCTATGAGTAAGGGGGGCGAGATGCCATCAGTAGTGGGCTGCAGTGATCTGCACAAACGTTTTGCCCAGGGACCGCTTTCGGTCGATGTGCTCAAGGGGGTCAACCTCGAGGTGGCCGAGGGGGAGCGGATCGCCATCGTCGGCACCTCCGGTTCGGGCAAGAGTACCCTGCTGCACCTGCTGGGTGGGCTGGATACCCCCACCAGCGGCGAGGTCCATGTGGCCGGGCAGGCGATCTCCTCGCTGGATGAGGCGGCCCGCGGCAGGCTGCGTAACCGGGCGCTGGGCTTCGTCTACCAGTTCCACCACCTGTTGCCGGAGTTTACCGCGCTGGAGAATGTGGCGATGCCGCTGCTGATCCGTGGCGACAGACCCGCGGCGGCGCGTGAGCAGGCCGAGGCGATCCTGGCCCGGGTCGGCCTGGCCGGGCGGGTGGCACACAAGCCGGGTGAACTTTCCGGCGGCGAGCGTCAGCGCGCCGCCATCGCCCGGGCCCTGGTGACCCGACCGCGCTGCATCCTGGCCGACGAGCCGACCGGCAACCTGGATCAGCGTACCGCCGATCAGGTCTACGGGCTGATGCTGGAGCTGAATGAGGAGTTGCGCACCAGTTTTGTGGTGGTGACTCACGATCCCTCCATGGCGCAACGGATGGATCGGGTGTTGACGATGGTTGACGGTGTATTAAATCATTAAAAACAATCTGTTATAACGTTTATTTAATGTTATTTATTATTTCGCGTCTCCCGCAGCCGGCGCTGTAGCTTCCTGTTCTGGTAGTAGCGGACCAGATGCAGCCGCCACAACCCTCGTACCGTGAAGTAACCGATGATCCCGCTGACCGTCC
Organism: Gammaproteobacteria bacterium; assembly: GCA_026196275.1. Classification (GTDB taxonomy): domain Bacteria; phylum Pseudomonadota; class Gammaproteobacteria; order Thiohalomonadales; family Thiohalomonadaceae; genus JAPHTQ01. The sequence continues at coordinate 22,190 of JAPHTQ010000065.1, read as the reverse complement.
CGGCGACGAAACAGCCCAACAGAAACGGTTGCCAGATCACAGCCAGCTCATGCCGGCCCCATTCATAACTCAATTCAAACGAGCTCTGCTCGAGATGCACCGGCGCGCCGAGGATCCAGGTCCCCACCAGGTAGGCAAAATAGAACATCGGCGGGATGGTCAGGGGGTTGGTCACCCACACCAGCGCCATCGATATGGGCAGGTTGACCCGGAACAAAATGGCCGCGGCGGCGGCCAGCAGCATCTGCAGCGGCAGTGGCACGAAGGCGACAAACAGCCCCACGGCGAAGGCCCCGGAGGCTGAGCGCCGGTTCAGGTGGAACAGGTTGGGGTCGTGCAGCAGGGTACCGAAAAAACGCAGATGCCTGTGATCACGAATGGTACGGTGATCCGGCATGTAGCGTCTGATAAACTTTTTCGGCATAACACAGGGGCGTTCAAAGGAGTGGTTGAGCCCCGTATTATCCACAAATTCCATCCAAGGGAAACCTATGCTTTCAGGGACGATCGCACTACTGCTCGGGACTGTCGCGCTTTATCAGCTGGCTGATCTGCCCGGCTCGCTGTTCCTGCTGCTCCTCTGGCTGGTCCCCTGGCCGCTGCTCTGTTTTCCCCCCGTTCGCCGGTTTGCGCTCTGGCTGCTGCTGTTCACCCTCGGCTTCACGCTGGCGGCCCTGGACGCCTCGCGGCGTCTCCAGCCCGCACTGGACCCGGCGCTGGAGGGAATACCCGTAGAGGTGATCGGAGTGGTCGATTCACTGCCGCGCTACGAGGGGCCGATCCTGCGCTTTGAGCTTGCCGTGGAGGAGGGCCGCACCCTGAAGGGGGAGCGGATCGTGTTGCCGCAGAGGCTGCGTCTCTCCTGGTATAACGATTTTCCCTCAACCATGGTGCCGGGGCAGCGCTGGCAGCTGCGGGTGAAGCTCAAGCGTCCCTGGGCGATGCGCAATCCCGGCGGATTCGATTACGAGCAGTGGCTCTTTCAGCAGGGTATCCGCGCCACCGGCTATGTGCGTCAGGCCGGGGATAACCGCCTGTTGGCACCGGTGGTGGCGGGGTATCGGCTGGCGCGCCTGCGCCACGGTCTGCAGCAGGCGATCGCCTCGGCCCTGGAGGACCACCCGATGCGGGGGCTGGTCACCGCCCTGGCTATCGGTGAGCGCAGTGCCATCACTGATGAGCAGTGGGATGTCCTGCTGGCCAGCGGTACCAACCATCTGGTGGCGATCTCGGGGCTGCATGTCGGTCTGGTGGCGGGGCTGATCTTCCTTCTGGTCCGGCGCCTGTGGCGGCTCTCTTCGCTATGTTGTCACTGGCTACCGGCGCCGCGTGCGGCCAGCCTGCTGGCACTGCTGGCGGGCGCGGCCTACGCTGCACTGGCGGGCTTCGCCATCCCCACCCAGCGGGCGCTGGTGATGCTGGCGGTAGTGCTGGGGGCGCTATGGTGGCAAAGACCGCTGCAGCGCAGCAGGGTGTTGTTGCTGGCCTTGTGGGCGGTGGTGCTGCTCGATCCGGTATCGGTGCTCTCGGCAGGTTTCTGGCTCTCGTTTGCGGCCGTGACGTGGATCCTTTACGGCATGAGCGGGCGGCTCACGGCAGGGGGGCTGTGGTGGCGCTGGGGGCGGGTGCAGTTTCTGGTTGCGGCGGGTCTGCTGCCGCTGTTGCTGCTCTTTTTCCAGCAGGGCTCGCTCAGCTCGCCGCTGGCCAACCTGATCGCCGTGCCCTGGGTCAGCCTGCTGGTGGTGCCTTTGACGCTGCTGGGGGTGGTGCTGTTGTGGTGGCCGCCGCTTGGCACGGCGCTGCTGGGCCTTGCCGCGCAGTTGCTGCAGTGGCTCTGGCCGCTACTGCAGTGGCTGAGTGAAACCATTCCGCTGCTGCCCGGCACCGCTGCGGGCTGGACGCTGCTGCCCGCGCTGGCGGGGCTGGTGTGGCTGTTCGCCCCGCACGGCTGGCCCCTGCGGCCGGCCGGGATAGTGCTGTTGTTGCCCCTGTTGCTGTGGCAGCCGCCGTTGCCGCAGCCGGGTGAGGCCCGTTTTACCCTGCTGGATGTGGGGCAGGGGCTCGCCGCGGTGGTGCAGACCCGCCACCATCTGCTGGTGTTCGATAGCGGACCGCGCTATCGCTCGGGTTTCGATACCGGGGAGGCGGTGGTGGTGCCGTTCCTGCGCGAGCGGGGCCTTCGTCAGATCGATCTGTTACTGATCAGCCACGGTGGCAATGATCACGCCGGAGGTGCCCGTTCGGTGCTGGGGCAACTGCCGGTAGAGCGAATGGTGAGCAGTATAGAAACCCTGCCGGGTGGAAATCCCGCAGAGCCCTGCCGGCGCGGTGATGGCTGGCAGTGGGACGGTGTGGCGTTTCGCATTCTTCACCCCGATGACGAGGCCCTCTCCGGCGAACATAATGATCACTCCTGTGTGTTGCGTGTCGATGCCGGCGGGGATTCACTGCTGATCACCGCCGATATCGAGGCGGGCGCGGAGCAGTCGCTGCTGGCCAGTGGCGAGCCGCTGGCGGCGGATATTCTGGTGGCGCCGCACCACGGCAGCAAGAGCTCATCCAGCCCGGCCTTTATTGCCGCGGTGGCGCCGGAGCATGTGCTTTTCTCCGTCGGCTATCGCAACCGCTACGGTTTTCCCCACCCACAGGTGGTACAGCGTTATGATGCTGCGGGGGCGCGGCTCTGGCGTAGCGACGAAAGCGGTGCGCTGAGCATCACCCTGGGGGCGGCGCAGCGCCACTTCGAGGCCTACCGGCCGGCACATCGAAGGATCTGGCATGCGCATTAATGTGATGCCTGCCACTAGGCGCCGTGGCTGGACTTTGTTACATTATCCCGCTGTTTTTTAAGGTGTTAAGGGAAGGCTAAACTGTGTTTGAATTGGTTACCGCTGGCGGTTGGTTGATGGTGCCTATTATCCTTTGCTCGATAGTGGCTGTGGCCATTATCGGCGAGCGATTCTGGGCGCTGAAGCAGGAGAAGGTCGTTCCGGCCAATCTGGTGGCGCAGATTTGGCAACTGCACCAGCGGCAGGAACTGGACAATCAGCGGCTCACACTGCTGCGCGACAGCTCACCGCTGGGGCGGATCCTCGCGGCGGGCCTGGTCAACATGCAGCATGAGCGGGAGGTAATGAAGGAGGCGATCGAGGAGACCGGTCGCCAGGTTGTGATCGAACTTGAACGCTTTCTCAACACCCTCGGCACCATCGCCTCGATCACCCCGCTGCTGGGGCTGCTCGGCACCGTGATCGGCATGATCAAGGTGTTTGCGGCGATCACCTCCCAGGGGGTCGGCAATCCGGCGGTGCTCGCCGGGGGGATCTCCGAGGCGTTGATCACCACTGCAGCCGGCCTCTCCGTGGCCATTCCCAGCCTGATGTTCTACCGCTATTTCCGCGGCAAGGTGGAGATGCTGGTGATCAAGATGGAGGAGCAGGCGCTCAAGCTGGTCGAGGTGATCCACGGTGAGCGCGAAGCGGATGAGGGGACGGTCTGATGCGGCTGCAATTCCGTCGTCGCGAGGAGCCGGATGTCAACCTGACGCCCCTTATCGACGTGGTCTTCCTGCTGCTGATCTTCTTCATGGTCTCCACTACCTTTGAGCGCGAGACCGAGATCAGCATCGAGCTGCCTGAGGCCAGCGGGCCGGCGCTGCAGGGTGAGAAGAGGGTGGTTGAGATCAGCATCGATGAAAAGGGCCGTTACTTCGTCAACAGGCAGGAGGTGATCAACACCCAGCCTGAAACACTCAAGCGTGCCATTGCGGCGGCAGCGGGTGATGAGCAGAAACCCCGTGTCATTCTCAGTGCCGATCGCAATACCCCGCACCAGTCGGTGATCTCGGCGATGGATGTGGCCCGTCAGCTGGGTTTCGTCAATCTGACCTTTGCCACCAGCAAACCCGCCGAAGGTAACTGAACGCGATGACAGCAACGACAACCGACGGGAAGCGTCTCTATCGCCGCCTGTTGGGCTATGTGGTCCCGCACTGGCGTGCCTTTGTCATCTCCATCGTGGCGCTGTTGGTGGTCTCGGCAACCGAGGTGGGTTTTGCCGCCTTTATCAAGCCGTTGATGGATGGCAGCTTTGTGGAGCGGGATCCGGAGGTGATTAAATGGGCGCCGCTGGTGCTCATCGGACTCTTTCTGGTGCGTGGCATTGCCACCTACCTCTCCAAATACTGGATGTCCTGGGTGGCGCGCAAGGTGATCAACGTGTTGCGCGGCGAGATGTTCAGTCAACTGCTGCGTCTGCCGGTCTCCTTCTTTGACGCCATCCCCTCCGGAACCCTGCTCTCCAAGCTGATCTACGATGTTGAGCAGGTCGCACGCGCCACTACCGACTCGATCACGATCCTGGTACGTGACAGCGTCACGGTGGTGGGGCTACTGGGCTGGATGTTCTTGCTCAACTGGCGCCTGGCGCTGGTATTGATGATTGGCGCACCGTTTATTGCCCAGGTGATCAACGTCATCAACCGTCGCTTCCGTCGCTACAGCACCCGTATTCAGGACTCCGTGGGGGATGTCACCCAGATCGCCGAGGAGGCGATCGAGGGGCAGCGTGTAGTCAAGACCTTCGGCGGCGAGGGTTACGAGACGGGGCGTTTTGAGGCGGCGAATGAGAAAAACCGCATGCTCAACATGAAGCTGCTCAAGACCAATGCGGCGAGCGTGCCGGTGGTGGAGCTGGTGGCCGCGACGGCCTCGGGCGGGGTGATCTATTTTGCCCTGCAGGAGGTGGACAAGGGGGCGTTGAGTGTCGGCTCATTCATGTCCTTCATCACCGCGATGATGATGATCCACTCGCCGATGAAGCGGCTGACCAATGTGACCGCCAACCTGCAGCGCGGGATCGCCGCCTCGGCGAGTATCTTCAGTCTGATCGACTCACCGGCGGAACCCGACCACGGCACACGGGCGATCACGCGCGCCACCGGCGAGGTGGAGTACCGTGGGGTCAGTTTCAGCTATCCCGAGAGCCAGGGGGATGTGCTGCAGCAGATCTCGCTGCGTGTCGCACCGGGACAGGTCGTTGCCCTGGTGGGGCGCTCCGGCAGCGGAAAATCGACCCTGGTCGGCCTGTTGCCGCGCTTCTACGATGTCAGCCAGGGGCAGATCCTGCTCGATGGCGAGAATATCCGCGAGCTGCCGCTGGCGAATCTGCGCGATCAGATCTCCCTGGTCAGCCAGCACATCACCCTGTTCAATGACACCATTGCCAACAACATCGCCTACGGCAGGCTCGAGGGGGCCGACCGCGAGGCGATCATTGCCGCCGCCGAGGCGGCCCATGCGATGGAGTTTATCCGCGAACTCCCTGCAGGGCTCGATACCATGGTGGGGGAGAACGGGGTACTGCTCTCCGGCGGACAGCGTCAGCGTCTGGCCATTGCCCGTGCCCTGCTCAAGGATTCGCCGATCCTCATCCTCGATGAGGCGACCTCGGCACTGGATACCGAATCGGAGCGCCACATACAGGCGGCGTTGGAGCAGGTGATGCGAAACCGCACGACGCTGGTGATCGCCCACCGGCTGTCGACCATCGAACATGCCGATACGATTGTCGTGATGGAGAGGGGGCGGATGATCGAGAGCGGCACGCATACCGAACTGCTGGAGAAAAACGGCCAGTACGCCGCCCTTTATGCGATGCAGTTTCAGGAAAAAAGCTGAGCAGTGCGATGAAGCGCCTGGACTACTACTGGTACAGAAAAAGTCCCTGGCTACTGTTGCTGTGGCCGCTCTCGGCCCTGTTTTGTTTGCTGGTGCTCCTTCGTCGCGGGCTGTTTGCCGGCGGTCTGCGGCGCGCCTATCGCATGCCGGTGCCGGTGATTATTGTCGGCAACATTACCGTTGGCGGCAGCGGCAAGACCCCCACGGTGCTGTGGCTGGCGGACTATCTCAAACAGCACGGCTATCGGCCGGGGCTGATCAGCCGGGGGTATGGCGGGCAGACCGGGTACTGGCCCCAATCGGTCACCGCGCAGAGTGAGGCCGGACAGGTGGGGGATGAGGCGGTGCTGCTGGCCCGGCGCAGTGGTTGCCCGATGGTGGTCGGGCCTGATCGGGTGGCCGCCGCCGAGCAGCTGCTGGCGAAACACCTGGTGGATGTGATCATCTCCGATGATGGCATGCAACACTATCGCCTGCAGCGGGATATCGAGATCGCGGTGCTCGACGGGGAGCGCCGCCTGGGCAATGGCCACTGCCTCCCGGCCGGGCCGCTGCGGGAACCGCCGGCCCGTCTTGCCAGTGTCGATTTTATCGTTGCCAACGGGCCGGCCAGGACGGGGGAGTGGCCCCTCTCCCTCGATGGTGACGAGGCGCTGTCGCTGTCGGGCGACCGGCGCTGCGCCCTGAACGACTTTGCCGCGACGCCGGTCCATGCGGTCGCCGCTATCGGCAACCCGCAGCGTTTTTTCGATTTTTTGCGAGCCAAGGGGCTTGAGGTGATTGGTCATGACTACCCCGATCACCACCCGTTTGCCCCGGGAGAGCTCGATTTTGCCGATCCCTATCCGGTGCTGATGACGGAAAAAGATGCGGTAAAATACCTCGATCACGCCAGTGAACGGCACTGGTTCGTGCCGGTCTCGGCTTCACTGCCTGATGAATTCGGTCACAGACTACTCGCTGCTTTGGAGAAGGTTAATGGATAAAAAACTGCTTGAAATTCTTGTCTGTCCTGTTTGCAAAGGTCCGCTGATCTACAACAAGGCGCATCAGGAGTTGATCTGCAAGGCCGATCGCCTGGCCTATCCGATACGTGATGATATTCCGGTGATGCTGGAGGAAGAGGCCCGGACCCTGGCCGCGGACGAGGAGGTCTGATTGAGCTTCCACGTCATCATCCCGGCCCGTTACGCCTCGAGCCGGTTGCCGGGCAAGCCGCTGAGGACGATAGCCAGCAAGCCGATGCTGCAGCATGTCTGCGAGCGGGCGCAGGAGAGTGGGGCGGCATCGGTGAGCGTCGCCACCGACGACAGGCGCATCGCCGAGGCGATGGCGCCACTGGGGATCACGGTTTGCATGACCGGCGCGCACCACGCCTCCGGCACCGAGCGCCTGGCCGAGGCGGCTGCCCAGCTTGGACTGGATGAGCAGGATATCGTGGTGAACCTGCAGGGTGACGAGCCGTTGATGCCACCGGCGCTGGTACAGCAGGTGGCCACTGTTCTGGAAGGTGACCACGGTGCGGACATGTCGACCCTCTGCAGCCGCATCCATACCGCGGCGGAGCTGTTTGACCCGCACGTGGTCAAGGTGGTGATGGATAGCCGGGGCAATGCGCTCTATTTCAGCCGCGCCGTGATCCCCTGGGATCGCGAGGCCTTCGCCGTCACCACCGAGGAGTTGCCGGAGCAGGCGCTGCACTATCGACACCTCGGCATCTACGCCTATCGCGTCGGTTTCCTGCAGGGGTATGTCAAACAGCCGCCCTGTGAGCTCGAGCGCATGGAGTCACTGGAGCAGCTGCGTGTGCTCTGGTATGGCGGGCGCATTCATGTGGCCGAGGCGGAGGAGCTGCCCGGCCCGGGTGTGGATACGGCGGAGGACCTGGAGCGGGTACGGAAGCTATTTGCCGGCCAGTAGGCCGAGACGCAGCAGCTCCGGATGCAGCGCGGCAGAGCCTGGCTCAGCGAACAGGGGGATGGTGACGATCTCCGCCACCCGTCGTCCGGGATCGCCGTACTGGGTCTCCTGCAGCGAGGAGCGGGCGTGACAGACCTCCAGCACCAGTGCCGGTTCGTTCTCGAGTAGCTCAACCACCCTGCAGCTTGTCCCGTAGTGGTTCACGGTCTGGCCGATAAGCCTTTGCAGTTCACTTCTCAGCCGGGTGTCGAGGGCCATCTTTTGTGTCCAGGTCGTCATGTTAGGGTTAAATAGATGTTCTGATCGGAACGCGTATTTAGACTCTTTTGCGAGCGATGCCGCAACGCGGGGTATCCTTTAATATTTAGGTAGGATGCGGTAAATACAAGGGATTGTCCCTGTTCAGGACACGATAAAGAGCTCAAACCATGTATCGATTCAAGTTGCGCCACATCCTCTTTACCACCATCGGTCTGCTGGCCGTCATCACCCTGGCGCTGGTCTTCAGTTTTGGCACCTCGGCGCTCAAGGAGTCGCGCACCGCCCAGCGCCACCTTGCTGCCGATCTCCTTGCCGATCTGTTGGTGTGGGCCAACACCCGGATCGCCCAGGAGCGCGGCCTGACGACGATCGCGCTGATGAGGCCCCGGAATATCTCCGCGGAGGAGCTCGCCGCGCTGGTGCAGCTGCGCGAGGAGAACGATCGGCGTCTCGATGCGGTCATGGCGGCGGCGACCAACTTCGCCCGTCACACCAGCTCGCCGCAGCTGAGTGCAGCCCTGCAGCAGCTGGGTGAACGTATCGATGCGCTGCGCCAGGCGCGCCGGCAGGCCGACGCGCTGCTGCAACAGCCGCAAACCGGGGGGACGGCTGCGTTTATCGACGCCACCACTGCGCTTATCGGCGCCATGGCCACGCTGCGTCACATCAGCCAGGCTCCTGATAGTGATATAACCCCGGACAATCCGATCTTCCATGAGACGCTCCATACCGTCACCGAGATGGCAGGCCGCGAGCGCGCCCTGCTCGGCGGCGTCATCGCCGCGCAGCGGCCGCTGACGGACAACGAGCTGCAGACCCTGTGGATGATCCGCGGGGTCTTTGAGGGTTCTCGGGAAAAATTTACCCGTGCAACCCGGAGATATGCCGGGCTGGCGGGGGTGGACGCCGCGCGGGCCCGCATGGAGCAGGCCTTTGAGGGCGATTTCGGCTCGCTGCGGGAGACCGTTCTCCTGGCCGGCAGGAAGGGGAGCGCCTATCCGGTCGATGCCGCCACCTGGTACCGCGAGGCGACCGCCGCCATCGACGCGGTACTTGCCTATGGTGACACCATCAACCGGTTGATTGAGAAACAGCTGGAGCGGCGGTGGGAAATCGCCAATACCATGAACTATCTGGTGGGCGGGGTGGCCGTACTGATCGTACTGATTATTGTCGGGACGGTCCTGCTGGCCCGGCTACGCTTTATCCTGCCGCTGCAGCAACTGGAGCAGGCAGCGCTGACCATCGGCCGGGGTGATCTCTCACGCCCGTTGCGGATGCGCGGCGATGACGAACTGACCCAGCTCGGCAGCGCCTTCGAGACGATGCGTACCGGGCTGAATGAGCAGCAGCAACAGCGCCGTCGGGCCGAAGCCCGGCTGGAGGCCAGTACCCGGCGGTTCCGTAATCTGGTCGAAGGGCTTGACGAGATCGTCTGGGAGATCGACGACCAGAATCGCTACACCTATCTTAGCCCCCAGCTCGAGAGCATCCTCGGCTACGCCCCGGAGGAGTGGCTGGGGGGAGAGTTTTTGACGTTAATGCCCGTCGCAGAGTGTGCCTGGCTGCGCGATGGGTCTACAGAGGCAGTTGAGCGACATCAGCCTTGCCAGGGTGTGGAACATATCAACCACCACAAGGATGGTCATCCGGTATTCCTGGAGAGCAGTGCGACCCCCATATTCGATGAACAGGGAAACTTCCGGGGCTACCGCGGTATTACCCGCGATGTCAGCTGGCGCCGCCAGGCGGAGGTAGAGCGACAGCGCCTGTTACGCATCCTCGACCAGAGCGGCGATCTGATCCTGATCGCCAATCAGGAGGGGATCATCGAGTACGTCAACAGCGGTTTTGAAGAGGCCACCGGCTACCGGTCCGACGAGGTCATCGGCCAGCACACCCGGCTGCTCAAATCCGGTATGCACAGCGACGCCTTCTACCAACAACTCTGGCAGACCATCAGCGCCGGTGAGCCCTTTCAGGCCGCGATGATCGACCGCCGCAAGGATGGTGAACTGCTGCACATCGAGCAGACCATCACCCCGCTGCGCGATGCCGATGGCTGGATCACCCACTTCGCCAGTACCGCCAAGGATGTCACTGCCCAGCGTCGGATCGACGAGCAGATGCAGCAGTCGGAAAAACTGGCCTCCCTGGGGATGCTGGCCGCCGGCGTGGCCCATGAGATCAACAATCCCATCGGCTATGTCCGTGCCAACCTGAACAGCCTGGAGCGCTACATGGCGGAGTTGTTCCAGCCGCTCGACCGCGACGAGATGGAGAGCCCCACGCAGCACCCGCAGTCGTCAGACGCCCCCGACTCCCTGCGCCGCGATATCGACGAGTTGCTGCAGGAGACCCGCGAGGGGGTGGAGCGGGTCCGTAATATCGTCACCGATTTGAAGGAGCTCTCGCACCCCGCCGGCGAGGATGCGTGGCAGCTTGCCGATCTGCACAAGGGGCTGAACAGCACCCTGAATATCGCCCGCAGTGAACTCAAGCACAAGGCCAAGGTGGTCTGCCAGTTCGGCGAGCTGCCGCGGGTGGAGTGCCTGCCCGGTCAGCTCAATCAGGTCTTTTTGAATCTGCTGGTCAATGCGGCGCAGGCGATCGAGCAACGCGGGGTGATCGTGATCCGCACCGGGCAGCAGGGGGAGGAGGTCTGGATAGAGATATCGGATACCGGCAAAGGGATTCCGCCGCAGCACCTCAAACGGCTGTTCGAGCCCTTTTTCACCACCAAGCCGGTGGGGCAGGGGACCGGCATCGGCCTGCCGCTGTCGCACCGTATCGTGGAAAAGCACCATGGCCGTATCGAGGTGGACAGCGAAGAGGGGGTGGGAAGCCGCTTCCGCGTCTGGCTCCCCATCCGCCAGAACGTTTCAGCGGGGGAGCAGACGGCATGACAATTGCGGGGTTTTGGTTACTGGACGCTCCACGGTGCCGTTATGGTATTATTTTTGCTGGGTAAACCCGCACGAAAGTCGGGGACACAAAGTTACCGGTCTACGGGGCATATATACCTATGCCCTATGACAGCGGGATTGCCGGACCAGCCCTGTCAGCGCTGTACGCCTTCTCCCTGCCGGTTTTTGTTGTATCTTCATAGCTAGAATCAGAATCTGCGCAGCCTTCCCTGCGCTGCCGCTGGAGAGAGGAGAGGAGTATGGCCGCATGGGCCACGGATATGTCACTGATCTACTTCGTCTATGGCGCCGCCTTCATTCTGATGGGGGTCAGTATCCTGCGTCAGCCCAAGCCCGTGGAGGGTTGCCGTCTCGGGCAGATCATCTGGCTGCTGGCGCTGTTCGGCCTGCTCCACGGCACCAATGAGTGGCTGGACCTGCTGAATGTGGTCCATGGAGGAACCCCGCTGCTCGATGCCATCCGTGGCCTGATTCTGCCGCTCTCCTTCCTGCCACTGCTGGAGTTCGCACGCCGCCTGCTGCAGCCCTGGTTGGGCCGTTGGGCCTCACCCTGGCTGCTGAGCGTGCCGATCGCGGTGGTGGTGCTGACCGCTTTCATCAGCCAGCTGGACTGGCCCGCGAACAGCGTGGCCAGCCGTTACGCCATCGGCCTGCCCGGCGCCCTGCTGGCCGGGGTCGGCCTGCTGCGCTACAGCCGCACCGATGAACCCTGGGCCGATTATGGCCGGGTGCGGGCCGCACTGGTAGTCGTCGGTCTTGCCCTGGCCATCTACGGGCTACTGACCGGATTGATCGTGCCGCCGCTGGATATCCCGCTGGCACGGAGCCTGAACAGCCAATGGTTCCTCGAGCAGACCGGTGTACCTGTGCAGCTGTTTCGTGCCCTCTGTGCGCTGACGGCCGGCGCCGCGATCTGGTACGTGCTGCACGCCTTCGAGATCGGCCGGGAGCGGCAATTGCACCAGATGGCCGGCGAGACACAACAGGCGCTGCACCAGGCGCGACAGCTGGGGCAGCAACAGCGGATGATTCTGGATGCGACCGCCGATGCGATTGTCGGCCTGGATGACCAGGGCCGGGTCACCTTCAGCAATCCGGCGGCCACTGCCCTGTTCGGCTACTCCGCCGAGGCGCTGCAGGGGGAGGACCTGCACGCGCTGATCCACCTCTGCAAGGCGGCTAAAGGGCATCCGAAAGAGGAGTGCGGTCTCTGGCAACTCCTGCGGTTCGGTGGCCACTACCATTCGGGCCACGAAACACTGCGGCACAGGGATGGAGGCCCCCTTCCGGTGGAGATGAACGGATCGGCCATTGAGGATGAGAACGGGGTGATCATCGGCGCGGTACTGACCTTTCGTGATATCAGCGAGCGAATCTCCTATGAGCGTGAACTGGAACGGCGCGCCCATTTTGACGAGCTGACCGGGCTGGCCAACCGCGTGCTGCTCAAGGCGCGCCTGCAACAGACCATTGCCCAGGCCCACCGCCACGGCAAGTCGGCGGCGGTGCTGTTTCTCGATCTGGACCAGTTCAAGATCGTCAACGACGGTCTCGGCCATGCCTGTGGCGACCGGCTGCTGGTGGCGATCGCGCAGCGCCTCCAGACGGTGGTACGCGAGGCGGATACCGTGGCACGGCACGGCGGAGATGAGTTTGTGATCGTCCTCTCCGAGCCGGACAACGGTGAGGATGCCGCGGAGATCGGCCGGCGCCTGCTGCAGAGGATCGCCGAGCCGGTCTGGATCGATGAACATGAACTCTATACCACCGCCAGTGTCGGGGTGAGCCTCTTCCCACGTGATGGCACTGACACCGATACCCTGCTGCGCAACGCCGATGCCGCCATGTACCGCGCCAAGCATCTGGGCCGCAACAATCTGCAATTTTACTCCGAGGAGATGAACCTCAGTCTGAGCAAGCGGCTGATGATGCTCAGCCAGCTGCGCCAGGCAGTGGAGCGCAACGAGCTGTGCCTCCATTACCAGCCGCAGGCCTCGCTGCCGGGCGGTCGCCTGCTCGGGGTGGAGGCGCTGGTGCGCTGGCAACACCCGGAGCTGGGCATGGTCTCGCCGGCCGAGTTCATTCCGCTGGCCGAGGAGAGCGGGCTGATCGAGCCGATTGGCGAATGGGTGTTGCGGGAGGCGTGTCGTCAGGGGGTGGCCTGGGACCGGGCCGGTTTCATGCCGCTGCGGATCAGCGTCAACCTCTCGGCCCGGCAGTTTGACAACCCGAAGCTGGACGACACCATTCGGGATATCCTGGAGCAGACCGGACTGGCGCCGGAGAGGCTGGAGCTGGAGTTGACCGAGACGGCGTTGATCGCCAATCCGCAACAGAGCGTACAACGGCTCAGTGCCATACATGAACTGGGGGTCAGGCTGGCGCTGGATGATTTCGGCACCGGCTACTCCTCGCTGGCCTATCTGCAGCGCTACACCTTCGATCTCATCAAGATCGATCGCTCTTTCGTCGCCGATGCGATCCGCAATCCGGGCAATGCCGCCATCGTACGCACCGTTATCGCCATGGCGCGGCTGCTTGGCAGTGAGACCATCGCCGAAGGGGCGGAGACGGCCGAGACCATCACCTTCCTCGGGCGCAACGGCTGCGATGCGGTACAGGGCTATTACCTTAGCCGGCCACTGCCTGCCGGGGAGATCGAACAGCTCTTTCCCATCGACAACAGATTGCAGTGCATCACTGAACTCTTCCCCAAGGAGGAGCAGCGTACCGTCCTGTTCCTGGATGATGAGGAGAACATCCTGCGCGCCCTGCAGCGCACCCTGCGCGGCCATGGCTGGCGGGTGTTGACCACTACGGAGCCGGATGAGGCTATGACCCTGATGGCGCGCCACTCCGTACAGGTGGTGGTCTCCGATCAGCGCATGCCCAAAATGAGCGGCGTGGAATTCATGAGCCGGATCAAGGAGCTCTATCCGGCCACTATTCGCATCATTCTCAGCGCCCATGCCGACCTGGAGACCGTCACCGAGGCGGTCAACCGCGGCTGGGTCTACCGGTTTCTCACCAAACCCTGGGATGATAAGGAGCTGTTACAGGAACTGGAGCAGGCCTTCCTGCAGTCGGAAAAATAACCATCCACCCGTTTTTTCCTTATTGTACCGTCATATGGCGTGGACTCTTCATCTGAACTATCATCTTCAAATAGACGATTTTAGAGGGTGTCGATAATTCTTGCCGCTCGCGCTTCGCCTGCAGGGATGCCGTATAGCAACAGACAGCGGTTCTGGATGGCCGTACTGGCACCCTCTGCGTCCCGGGTGTAAGGGAACAACCTGTCGACGTTGTGTGATTGCTCTGTTTGAAAGGAAGTGAATAGTGAAGGCACCGGGTACCGTTGCAACGGTAATGGACTGGCTGATTGTACGTATCGTACTGATTGCGCTGAGCTACGTTGCGCTCGCCGGGGTGAGCCTGGTGCTGCTCCCTTCATCGGGGTATACCGCGCCGCTGTGGCCTGCTGCGGGGTTGGCCCTGGCAGTGATCCTGATGTGTGGCACCCGCTGCTGGCCGGGTATCTGGCTGGGTGCCTTTCTCGTCGATCTTCTGCTGGATCTCTCACTTTCGGGCGCTGTGGTGGCTGCACTCCTGGCTACAGGTGTGACGCTCCAGGCACTTCTCGGCGCACGCCTGACACGCCGCTTTCTCACCATTAGCCACCCGCTTGCACAGGAGGGGGATGTCTGGCGCTTCCTGATCCTGGGCGGCCCGGTGGCCAGTCTGGTGGCGGCCAGCGTCGCGGTGGTGGTACTGGCCGGTTTTGGCCGCATGATGGCGGAAGATGTTCAGTCTCAATGGCTGTTGTGGTGGACGGGCGATACCCTGGGGGTTCTGCTGTTCACCCCCCTTGTGCTGCTGATTTGGCCGGGGCCCCGTTCGCTGTGGCCACGTTGGGGAAAACGTGTGGCACTGCCGCTGCTGGTTACGGCTCTCTTGATGGGGGCCGGTCACGTGGGGCTTGTCCATTTGGAGGCGAGTCGGGCAAAAGCTGAAACTGACAACCTGATGGAGGGCGTGTACGAGAACGGCCTGCACTCCCTGACGGCGATTACCGAGCCTTTGCGGGGTTTGGAGCGTTTCTTTGTTGCCAGCGATGAGGTAACCCGTGAGGAGTACGCCGCCTTTACTGCCAGGGTAGGCGAGTATGAGGGCATTATTTCAGTCGACTGGGCACCTCGCATAGCGGCGGCAGAACGGTCCTCTTTCGAGATCGCACAGCGTAATGAGGGGCTGACGAACTACCATATATTCGAGCTTGATGCGTCCCGGAAGCGGCGCCCCCCCAGCGAACGCAACGCCTATTTCCCGGTACGCTACACTGCGCCAGCGGCGGCTAACGAGGTGGTCATTGGTCTGGATCACGGGTTCGAAGAGCCGCGCCGCAAGGCGATGGCGCGTGCCGCGGAATCGGGTGAAATCGTTACCGCCTCGGTCGTGCCGTTACTGCGCACCCAGCGACGTACGCTGCTGGCCTTTCAGGCGGTCTACCCATACGGCTTTGAGCCAAAGGGGGCCACTGCGGCTACACGCGAGGCGCTCCTGCAAGGGTTCATTGTCGGGGCCTTTGATATTGACACGTTGTTCGCACCGCTGGCGCGCGGGGCCGAAGAGCATCGCCTGGCATTTCGCATCACGGATGTCACGTCCGCAGCTACGCCAGACGTCCTGGCAGGCGATCTGGCGGCCGATGCGGCGGTGCAGTGGCGCCGGACGTTCAGGGTCGGCAATCGGCACTGGTTGCTGGAGATGTATCCCATTGGGGGCTACTGGCAGCCCGGGGCCTCCCTGCAGTCGCGTATCTACTTCGGTTTCTCGATATTGGCCGCGCTCCTCATCGCCTTCGCCGCCTTGGGCGCCGCAGGGAGGCAGGCGGCCACCGAGGCCACCGTCGTCGCGCGCACCGCTGAGTTGGAAAACGAGTTGCGGGCACGTCGTGCGGCCGAAGTGGCACTGCGGGAGAGCGAGAGTGATCTGGATATCACGCTTCACTCCATCGGCGATGCCGTACTCGCCACCGATGACAGCGGCTATGTCACCCGTATGAATCCTGTTGCTGAAGAGCTCACAGGTTGGTCCCTGGCTGAGGCCGCGGGCCGCCCTGTCGATGAGGTGTTCCACATTATCAATGAGAAGACTCGCCAGCCAGCCCCTATTCCGGTTGAGAGGGTGCTGCGCACGGGGGAGATCCATGGACTGGCCAATCATACAATTATCATCGCCCGCGATGGCCGCGAGAACCCCATTGCTGACAGTGCCGCCCCCATCCTCGATCAGAACGGCCATGTTCGTGGCGTGGTGCTGGTATTCCGCGATGTCAGCCGGGAACACGAAGCGGGGCGCGCTCTGCAGGCCAGTGAGGCACGCTATCGGAATCTTGTCGAATCTTCGCCACTGGGCATATTTGTCCAGTGTGACGGTGAGTTCGTGTTCATTAATCCAAAGGCCGTCAGGCTGCTCGGTGCGCAGTCATCGGAACAGATTGTGGGGCGCCAGGTGCTGGATTTTATTCACCCCGACAGCCACGATTTGATAGCGGAGCGCTTACGCCAGCGCCGCGTTGATTTCTCCAATGCACTCCCGACACTGGAGGCCAGGTGGTTGCGTCGGGATGGCACCCCGTTTTATGGTGAGACAAACGGGGTTCCCTATATACACGAAGGGAACCACTGTTCGCTGGTGTTCCTGCAGGATGTTTCTGCAAGAAAGGAGGCCAGGGAACAACTGATTCAGGCCAGGGCCGATGCCGAGCAGGCGAATCGTGCCAAGTCCGCCTTCCTCGCTACCATGAGCCATGAGATCCGCACTCCGATGAATGGCGTAATCGGCATGGTGGAGGTCCTGTCGCAGAGCCGTCTGTCAGCTCACCAGACTGAGTTGATCAACATCATCCGTGAATCAGCCACCACGCTGCTCGGCATCATTGACGACATCCTCGATTTTTCCAAGATTGAGGCCGGCCGGATGGAGATCGAACATATCCCCATCTCCGTCCCCGATCTCGTCGAGGGGTTGTGTAACTCTCTGGTGCCGGTGGCCGCGGCAAAAGGGGTCGCACTGACACTGTTTGTTTCGCCGTATATACCCCAACGGCTGCTGTCTGACGATGTGCGCCTGCGCCAACTGCTCTACAACCTGATCGGCAATGCCATCAAGTTTTGCGCAGGAAACCCCGAGCGCCCGGGCGTGGTATCCATCAGGGTGGAGATCCACTCGGACTCTCCGTTCCGCCTGTCGTTTCGCATCGCCGATAACGGCATCGGTATGAAACCGGAGACGCTGGAAGATCTGTTTACACCGTTCACCCAGGCCGAAGTGGCGACGACACGACGCTTTGGCGGTACCGGCCTGGGGCTTGCCATCTGCAAGCGCCTGGTCGATCTGATGGAGGGGCAGATCGATGCGCAAAGCACCGTTGGCGAAGGTAGCATCTTTACCGTGACCCTGCCGCTTGAGGTGCCGGAAGAACAGCCGGAGCCCGATACCGTCTCCCTCACCGGCCTCGTTTGCATCCTGGTAGAGGAGAGCCGGTTTAATACGGAAGATCTCCACGTCTACCTCGAACATGCCGGGGCGCAGGTTGATATTGTGGATGACGCCGATGCCGCTGCACGGATCGCAGCGGGGAAGGACGATGCTGTGGTCGTTGTCCAGTATGCCGGGCGCGGGCAGCCGAGCGGGATCTCGGCCTTCGACGAGCTGCCACAAATACGCCATCTCTGGCTTACCCAGGGACGGCGTCGGCGTGCCCGCGTGGAGGGGCCCAACGTGGTCACTCTGGACGGTGATGCACTGCGCCGGTATGCGCTGTTGCGTGCGGTGGCAGTGGCCGCGGGCAGGATCTCTCCCGAGGTGTTCCATGACCACGACCAGGACGATTTCTCACGCGCGGAGGCGGTGATACCGCCGACGGTGGCCGAGGCCCGGTCTCAAGGTCGACTGATCCTGATCGCTGAAGATGATGATCTCAACCAACGCGTCATCCTGCAGCAGCTCCGCCTGCTGGGTTATGCCGGGGAGGTTGCCGGAAACGGCGCGGACGCCCTTCGCCTCTGGCGGGAAGGGCATTATGCACTGTTGTTGACGGATCTGCATATGCCGGAGATGGATGGTTACACGCTGGCCCGGATCATCCGGCAGGAGGAGCGAGGAGCAGGTCGGTTGCCGATCATCGCCCTGACTGCCAATGCCCTGCGTGGTGAAGAGAACCGGGCAACGGCCCAGGGGATGGACGCCTATCTGACTAAACCGGTTCCGCTTAATAAACTCAGGGCGACGTTGGAGCGGTGGCTGCCTCGGCCCGCCTTGCCCTTAACCCAGGAGGGCCTGGAAGAAGAGAGAACGGCGTCAGATGCCGCTCTCCTTGTCGATGTGAATGTGCTAAAACAACTGGTAGGCGATGATCGCGAGACCGTGCAGGAGTTCCTGTCGGAATACCTGAAAACAACACGAAAGCTGTTTCAGGAGATGAAAGCGGCATTTGAGGCGGGAGATATGGGGCATGTGAGTGCTATTGCCCACAAGCTCAAATCGTCATCACGCTCGGTCGGGGCGCTGACGCTGGGCGACCTTTACGCCGGGCTGCAAAACGCCGGAAAAGAGGGTGGCCGGGCATATATTGCCGAACAGATGGCTGAACTAGAGGCTACCCGGAGTGCGGTGGAAAGTGAGATTTGCACCCTGCTGACAGATACCGGGCAGGAACCCCGGGAGGGCGGATGAAATTTCTTGTGCTGGATGACGAGCCGTTCGTACTGAAGTTGCTTTCGTGGCAATTGGCCAATCTGGGATTTGAACAGGTTATCGCGATGGAGCATCCGCACGATGCACTGGCGCTGCTTGAGGAGGATGCCAACGACATTGACATGGTATTGATGGATATCCAGATGCCTGACATGGATGGCGTCGAGTTTGTGCGCCATCTCACGCGCATCAATTATACCGGTGGGCTGGTGCTGATCAGCGGCGAGGATCAGCGCATCCTTCATACAGTGGAAAAATTGGCCAAGGCATATAAATTACGGGTTTTGGGTGCCCTGCATAAGCCGGTCATTCCCGTGTTGTTAAAGGAGGTCATCGAATACGCACCGCAACGTACAGAGCATAATTCACGCAAAATATATGCCCCTGATGAGCTGAGGCGGGCACTGAACAATCGAGAGTTGGTAAATCACTACCAGCCGCAGGTCGAAATGGGTTCCGGGCGTGTTGTCGGGGTCGAGGCGCTGGTGCGCTGGCAGCACCCGGACGATGGTCTCGTGTATCCCGCTCAGTTTGTCAGCATGGCGGAAGAGCACGATTTAATTGATGATTTGACGCAAGCCGTTATGGCGAATGCCTTGCGTCAAGCGCGGCACTGGCATGAGGGCGGCGTTGCTCTTCAGGTGTCCGTTAATGTTTCCATGGACAATCTCGTAACGTTGGATTTTGCCGATGATGTCGCCCATCAGGTGGGAAAGGCCGGTATCCCGCTCTCCAGCATTGTATTGGAGGTGACGGAAAGCCGCCTTATGAAGAATCCGCTGACACCGCTGGATATCCTCACGCGTCTGCACCTTAAGCGTATAAGGCTTTCCATCGATGATTTCGGTACCGGCCACTCATCACTGGCGCAATTGCGTGACATTCCTTTTGACGAACTGAAGATCGATCGCAGTTTCGTCCATGGTGCGCATGAGGATCCCCCCCAGCGGGCCATCGTCGAGGCCAGCCTGGACATGGCCCAACACCTGGGAATGAAAACCGTGGCCGAGGGGGTTGAAGATCATAGAGACTGGAATTTTCTCCAAACCGCCGGTTGTGACATCGCCCAGGGCTATTTTATCGCCAAGCCCATGTCGGCCCGTGCGGTGGCCCCCTGGATGCAACAGTGGGAGTCTCGTTGGCAGGGTCTTAGTAAGTCAACCTCCTGAATAGCAAAGCTGTACGCTATATTGACGCTTTCATCATGATAGAGTACATTTGTTTCGTAATGCGACAAATTGTCGCAACAAAGCACAGAACCGAGTAATCCAGGAGACCAAGGCCATGGCCAAGAGCATTCGTTTAGACGAGGGTTTCGTCCAAGAAGCACATGTGTACGCGGAGGCCAATCACCGCTCTGTCCCTAAGCAGATCGAACACTGGGCTTTGATCGGACGTATTGCCGAGGATAACCCTGATCTGCCCTATGAGTTCATCAGGGATGCGCTGATTGCCACCGCAGAGATTAACGCGGGAGCAGTCGAGAAATATGTCCGAAGAAAACGAGATTGAAATCCAGCAAACCCCGACTTTCAAAAAGGCCGTAAAGCGCCTCAGCGAGAAACAAAAGGATTTGGTAGACGATGAGATTGATAAAATCGTTGCCGATCCTGAGATTGGGGAACGGAAAAAAGGCGACCTTTCGCACCTGTGGGTGCACAAGTTTAAGATGGAAGGTCAGCAAATTTTACTCGGCTATTCATGGAATGAAGTGGGCCTGGTGATCACCCTGATGAATGCCGGCCCCCATGAAAATTTCTACAAAGAGGCCAAAAAGCGTCGAGCAGCAGATATTAAAATCATTCGATAGAATAAATATTTATCATTAGTTAAGTTGTTAAATTAAATGAATAAAGTTAACGTTTTGATGGTATGTATGGGCAATATCTGCCGCTCACCACTGGCTCACGGGCTGTTCCAGGGGCTGGTGGAAAAGGCGGGTTTGTCCGACTCAATATGGGTCGATTCGGCGGGAACCCATGCCTATCACGTGGGTGAGACGCCGGACCCGCGTTCGCAGCAGACGGCGCTGCGTCATGGCATTGATCTCAGCATGCAGCGGGCGCGGCGTGTGGCCGATGAGGATTTTGAACGTTTCGATTATATCCTGGCGATGGACCGGGATAATTTCACTATTCTGCAGCGCAGTGCACCGGTGCAGCACCGGCACAAACTCCGTATGTTCCTGGAGTTCGCACCACAGATGAATGAGGAGGAGGTACCCGATCCCTATTACGGTGGTGCCAACGGCTTTGACCGCGTCTATGACCTGGTCGAGGCCGCGGCGGCAGGGCTACTGGAAGAGATCCGCAACCGCCATTTATAACTTGTCCTTTAATATGCCCACATATTCTGCAGCAGCGCAGCGTGGGGACGGTATTCACTGCCGTCCGAGGCGACAAAGCGTTCGATTCTGATCTGTTCCAGCACCGCTTTTCCCTCTTCGTTTTCCCCGGCCTTGAGCAGTGCCTCGCGGATGGCTGCCTGCACGGACTCTTCCACACCCGGTGAGGCCGACAGTGCCGGTGCCGGGATCTGCTCGGTATTGGCGACGGTCAGCAGTTGCGGGTAGTTACCCACCATGGCGGCGGGGATCATCGCCGCGTGAGATTTCCCTTGAATAACCGCTTGTGCAGCGGCTTCCGAGTCATTGGTTTCGACGATGATCGGCTGGCGCAATGGATTGGGATAGAGCTGGTCCAGGCGTAACGCACCCAGTGCGGGTGAAGGTGTGGTGGCAACTTTTTTGCCGATCAGCTCGGCGGGGTCCATGATCATTTCATCCTCATTCGCCACCAGGGTATAGCTGACGACGCTGGGAAACTTGGCGAGCACGGTGTAGTCGAGTTTTTCCAGTCGGTAACCGGTGAACTGGGGACCGTCCAGGACCAGGTCATAGGCGCCTCTTTTGATCGTTTGCCAGTGGGTCAGGAAGTTGCTGTTGGTGACGAGAGTGATCTGATGGCCGGTTTTCTGTGACAGGTAATCGGCCAGTGGCTGATAGATCCCCCGAGTCTCCTTGGCCGGCAGCACCGGGTGGATCGCCAGCGTGTACTCTTTAGCGCTCAGTGTTGTGGAGAGAAAAAAGGTGGCAGCGAAGAGCAGGGTGCTCTGGCAAAAATAGTTGCGCGACATTGTACGTTCCCCCTGGCGAATACTAGGCATAGTTCTTTTTATATAAAGCTTATTATCTGCCGAAAATACTAACACAGGTGGCGTGGGGAAGGTAAAGAGACAAAAAAGGGGTAGTGGAAAACCACTACCCCCTGCATCGTTAGCGTTACGCTTTAATCTTCAGTTTCCCTGTCCGGCCCGGAAGTTGCCGAAGGTTTCTCTGTCGCACTCTCGGCAGGTTTCCGTGTTTCCACCTGCCGGAGCCTGGGCTCAGACTTTGCCGCCACAGGTATCTCTGTACCCTCATCTTCCGGCTGTTGTAATGCCGGCTTATTCGGTTTTTCCTCGGCGGCGGGCTGCTGCGGCTGCGGAGCGGGATCGACCGGTCTCGGTTTCTCCTCGGCGGCGGGCTGCTGCGGAGCGGGCTCGGCCGGTTTCGGCTTTTCCTCGGCAGCGGGCTGCTGCGGAGCGGGCTCGGCCGGTTTCGGCTTTTCCTCGGCAGCGGGCTGCTGCGGAGCGGGCTCGGCCG
>JAPHTQ010000054.1 GCA_026196275.1 Gammaproteobacteria bacterium | reverse complement strand
CTGATTGACCGAACCGGTGATGGCAAAGGACTGCTTGATCGACACACCGCAGATGGCCGAGAGCAGGGCGCACAGTTCCGCCAGCGAGGCGCTGTCTCCATCGATACCACCGTAGTTCTGTTCAAACACCAGGCTGGCCGAGAGTGACAGCGGGTGTTTCTGCGCATAACGCGAGGCGATGAAGGAGGAGAGGATCAGTACCCCCTTGGAGTGGATCGGTCCGCTCATCTCCACCTCGCGCTCGATATCCACCACATTGCCCTCGCCGATGTGGACGGTGGCGGTGATACGCGAGGGCTGGCCAAACATGTGGTTGCCCAGAGTCAGTACCGACAGGCCATTGACCTGGCCGACGCTCTCCCCCTCACTGTCGATGAAGATGTCGCCGCGTTGAATCGACTCCTGGATATGCTCACGCACCCGTGAGGCGCGGTGAAGCTGTTCGTCGATGGTGTGGCGGATGTCCTCGCCGCGGACCACATCGCGCCCCTCCTGACGAGCCCAGTAGTCCGATTCGCGCAGCAGATCGGCGATGGAACGCATATGGGTGGTGAGTTTCTCCGCATCCTCCACATGGCGTGAGGCGTAATCGATGATCTGTGCCACCGCATCACGGTGGAAGGGCAACAGCTCCTCTTTGCGGATCAGGGTGGCGATCATGCGGGCCAGCAACAGATTGTTCTCGCTGTTGCGTGCGATCTGCTCTTCAAAATCAGCCTGTACCTTGAACAGCTCGCTGAAGTCCGGATCATACTCCTGCAGCAGGTAATAGAGCAGGCGATCACCCAGAATCACCACCTTGATGTCCAGCGGAATAGGCTCGGGTTCGAGCGATACGGTGCTGGCCAGGCTGAGCATCTTCTCCAGCGGTTCGATATTGACCTGACTGGAGTAGAGCGCCCGTTTGAGTCCCTCCCAGGCGTAGGGATGAGTGAGCAGTTTGTGGGCATCAACCAGCAGATAGCCGCCGTTGGCCTGGTGCAGGGCGCCGGGTTTTAGCAGGGTGAAATCGGTCACCAGGGTACCGAACTGGGCCATGTGTTCAGCCCGGCCTACCAGATTGAGGTAGGTGGGGTTATCCAGGTAAACCACCGGCGCACCATCGCCCCGGTTGTTCATCACCAGGTTGTTGACCTTGTAGCGGTGCAGTGTCTTGGGATCGGCCTGTTGCTGGCTGTAACCCTCGGCAACCTCATCGAGTTTGAGAAAGTCCTTGACGTTGTCGACGATGTCCTGCTCCACCGTATCCAGATACTCAAGCACCGGGGGCAGGTCAGCGTAGCGTTTTTTCAGTTCGGCGATGAGGTGGCCGACTGCCGTCATGGCCATCTCACGGTTGAGCTTCTTGACCTTCTCCCGGGTCTCCTTGCGCCACAGCGGAATGTGCTGAATGATAGTCTGCAACTGTTCCTGCAGATTGGCGACGATCTGTTCCAGTCGTTCCTGCTCCTCCTTGGGCAGCTTGTCGAACTCCTCAGGGTTGACCACCTCATCATTACGCAGCGGGGCGAAGGCAAACCCGCTGGGGGTGCGGAACAGTTTGATATCCTGTTTGGCGGCCGCCTCGGCCAACTCGCTAAAGGCGTGTTCCTGCTGTTCCTTGAGCTCCTCTTCCAGTGCCTGAATCTGGTTACGGTACTCCTCGCTTTCGAAGGTGGCCGGCAGGGCAGTGGAGAGCTCTTCGATGAGCTGTTCCATGTCCTGACTGAGCTCGTTGCCTCTGCCGTGGGGTAGCCTCAGCGCATGTGGCTTGTGGGGTTGTTCGAAGTTGTTGATGTAGCACCAGTCATCGGGCCTGTTCTGGGCCCCGGCCTTCTGCTCCAGATACTGCCGTACCATGCTGTGCTTGCCGATCCCGGACGGACCCATGACATAGAGGTTATAGCCTTCACGCCGGATATTGATACCGAAGTGGACGGCCTTGACGGCGCGTGCCTGGCCGATGATCTCGGTCAGATCATCAAGCTCGGCAGTGGTTTTAAAGTCAAATTGCTCCGGATTGCAGCAGTTGACCAGGCTGTCGGCAGGGATTTTCTTGGATGCTGTCATGCTGTTCCCTGTTTAAGGTTCGAAGCTCAAGGTTTCAAGTTCAAGGTTGAAGGTTCAAGGTAACTACTCGCCCCTGTTTGCATTTCTCATGGCGTGCACGACACGCCCTAATACTCTCGCCAGGCCGCCAAGCTCGCCAAGAAAGGGCTTGTTTCTCTTTGCGCGCTTGGCGGCCTGGCGAGAGTCCCATAGGGTTTCCCGGATCCCGGCATATAAGGCGGCCCATGGCCTCCACACACTGGCCGGGAATAGGAAGCTGCGTCAAGAGGGGCGAGTAGTTACCCTGCAGCCTTGAGCTCTCTTCGTCCTCACACAAGCTTCTTGTACTTGATGCGGTGCGGCTGGATCACGGCATCTTCACCCAGACGACGTTTTTTGTCCTCTTCATATTCGGCAAAGTTGCCCTCAAACCACTCTACATGTGAGTCGCCCTCGAAGGCCAGGATGTGGGTGGCGATGCGGTCGAGGAACCAGCGATCGTGGGAGATCACCACGGCGCAGCCGGGGAACTCCAGCAGCGCCTCTTCCAGCGCCCGCAGGGTCTCCACGTCGAGGTCGTTGGTCGGTTCGTCGAGCAGCAACAGGTTGCCGCCTTCGGCGAGCAACTTGGCCATGTGCAGCCGGTTGCGCTCACCGCCGGAGAGGTCGCCGACGCGCTTCTGCTGGTCCGAGCCGCGGAAGTTGAAGCGGCCGACGTAGGCGCGGGAGTTGATGGTGAAGTCACCGACGATCATGTTGTCCAGTCCGTCGGAGACCTCCTCCCAGACGCTCTTCTTGGGGTCCAGATCGTCGCGGCTCTGATCCACGTAGGCGAGCTTGACCGTCTCGCCGATCTTCAGCTCGCCGGCGTCCGGGCTCTCCTGTCCCACCAGCATGCGGAACAGGGTGGTTTTGCCCGCGCCGTTGGGGCCGATCACGCCGACGATACCGCCCGGCGGCAGGTTGAAGTTGAGGTCATCGAACAGCAGCTTGTCGCCGAAGGCCTTGCTGAGATTCTCCGCCTCCACGACCTTATCGCCCAGGCGCGGACCGGGCGGGATGAACAGCTCGTTGGTTTCGTTGCGCTTCTGGTGCTCTTTGGAGGAGAGCTCCTCAAAGCGGGCCAGACGCGCCTTGGACTTGGCCTGGCGACCCTTGGGGTTGGAGCGCACCCACTCCAGCTCCTGTTTCATCGACTTGGTGTGGGCCTGTTCGGATTTCTGTTCCTGCTCCAGGCGTTTCTCCTTCTGCTCCAGCCAGGAGGAGTAGTTGCCCTCCCAGGGGATGCCGTGGCCACGGTCCAGCTCCAGGATCCAGCCGGCGACGTTGTCGAGGAAGTAGCGGTCGTGGGTGACGGCCACCACGGTCCCTTCGTATTCGTGCAGGAAGCGCTCCAGCCAGGCCACCGACTCGGCGTCAAGGTGGTTGGTGGGCTCGTCCAGCAGCAACATGTCGGGTTTTTCCAGCAGCAGCTTGCACAGCGCCACGCGGCGACGCTCGCCGCCGGAGAGCTTGCTTACCTCGGCCTCCCAGGGGGGCAGGCGCAGGGCATCGGCCGCGACCTCCAGATGGCGGTCAATGTTATGACCGTCGGTGGCCTGGATAATGTTTTCCAGCTTGGCCTGCTCGGCGGCCAGTGCATCAAAGTCGGCATCCGGCTCGGCGTAGGCGGCGTAGACCTCATCCAGCCGGGCCAGGGCATCCTTGATCTCCTTAACCGCCAGTTCAATGTTGCCGCGTACGTCCAGGGATTCATCCAGCTGCGGCTCCTGCGGCAGATAACCGATGTTGATGCCGGGTTGCGGCCGGGCCTCACCCTCGATCTCGGTGTCGATGCCGGCCATGATGCGCAGGAGGGTCGACTTGCCCGAGCCGTTGAGGCCCAGGACGCCGATCTTGGCCCCGGGGAAGAAGGAGAGGGAGATATCCTTGAGGATTTCGCGTTTCGGCGGAACGACCTTCGAAACGCGGTTCATGGTATAGATGTATTGCGCCATATGCTCCACACGGTTATAGCAAAAGAGTGTGATGCATTATAGAGGCTTAAGGGCGGCGCATACAAAGCAAAACAACCATATTATTGCCACGGTTAAGGCTTGTCTCCACGGCTCACCGGGCATAGGATGGTGTTTCCTGGCGGCTTAGCAAGGATGAACGGGCAGTGGCATGAGTGACACATTAAGAATTCTTCTGCTGGAAGGCTCGACTGAGGATGCACAGCGGGTGATCAACGCGGTGCGGAACGGCGGGCTGAAGGCGGAGTTTTATTGCCTGCAGAGCGCGGCGGAACTGTCGTCGCATCTTGAGCAGAGAAACTACGATATTTTGCTCAGCAATTTCCAATTGCCGGACGCCACTGCGCTGGATATTCTGGCAACGATACGTTGTGAGCAACTGGATCTGCCGGTGATCGTGCTCTCCGACGGTGTCGGTGAGGAGCTGGCGGTAACCGTCATGCATGCCGGGGCACACGACTTTGTTACCAAGGCCAACCTTGCTCGCCTGGTGCCGGCCATTGAACGAGAGCTTGAGGAGCTGGCCATTCATCGGCGTCAGCAGAGCGCGGAGGCGGCCCTGCGCGAGAGCGAGCGGCGTTTTCGCCAGCTGACCGAGAATATCGGCGAGGTCTTCTGGCTGCTGGATGCACAGAGCGGGGCAGTGATCTATCTCAGCCCCGCCTTCGAGGAGGTGTGGGAGCAACCCCCCCGGCGCATGCAGGAAAATGCAGCGTTCCTGCTGGAAACGGTCCATCCGGAAGATTATCACCGGATACAGAAGACACTGCAGAAGAAGGGTTGGCTCGGTTTTAACGCGGAGTACCGTATCCTGCTGCAGGATGGCTCGAGCCGCTGGATCCGTACTACCTCCTTTCCCATTCGCGACAACGCCGGTGAGATCTATCGGGTTGCCGGTCTCTCCATCGATATCTCCGAGCACAAACATCTGGCCGAGGAGCGGGAGATGATGTCGCGGGCGCTGGAGCAGTCAGCCGATGCGGTAATGATCACTGACGCTGACGGGATCATTGTCTATGCCAACGCCACCTTTGAGGAGGTGAGTGGTTATTCCAAGGAGGAGGTTCTCGGCGATACCCCCGGCATCCTCAGGTCCGGTTTCCAGGATGATCAGTTTTACGCGATGCTGTGGGAAAACCTTCTTAATGGTCTGCCGTTTACCGATATCTTCATCAACCGGCGCAAGGACGGCGAACTTTTCTACGAAGCCAAGACTATCACTCCGGTTCGCGGCAGTAACGGCGAGCTGACCCACTTTGTCTCGACCGGAAAGGACATTACCGATCGCCTCAAAACCCGGCAACGGCTGCACAAAATGCTGCATTATGACGCAGTGACCGGACTGGTAAATCGCGTACTGTTGCAGGAGCGAATGGAGCAGACGATCCTCCAGGCCCAGCAGCAGCAAAGTCGTTTCGGGGTGATGTGTGTGGGATTCCCGCTCAGCGAGCTGCTTGGAGATGTTCAGCAGAAACTGCTGGCGGAACGGCTGCAGCGGCAGGTCGCGCTGCGGTTGACGGAGATAATGGGGAACAATGC
Organism: Gammaproteobacteria bacterium; assembly: GCA_026196275.1. Taxonomy (GTDB): domain Bacteria; phylum Pseudomonadota; class Gammaproteobacteria; order Thiohalomonadales; family Thiohalomonadaceae; genus JAPHTQ01. The sequence goes on along the minus strand of JAPHTQ010000054.1, from coordinate 21,309 downwards.
CACGGTGGCACGGTTGGGAAAGGATGAGTTTTTGTTGCTGCTGAAGGATGTCTGTCTGCATGAGGAGCTGGAGAGACTGGCCAAGCAGCTGGTGCTGACCTTCGCGGAGCCCATTATGGCCGACGGCTACGAGTTGTTTCTCAGCCCTTCGGTGGGGATCAGCCTCTTTCCGGGGGATGGTACCGACAGTGACACCTTGATTCGTCATGCGGAAGCGGCGATGCGGGACATCAGGGGCAGGGAGCAGGGGGCCTACGGGTTTTACACAGGCGAGCTGATCCGGCAAAAGCACCTCAGTAGCTGAGCCTGTTTTTGTCCCGGGAGTGTGGCTGTGACAGTTCTACCTCTTCTCTGTCATCCTGTGCAGAGCGGTTTCTATTCTCCCATGACAAGCCCCACCATCTAAGACGGCTCCCTTTTCTCCACGGTTGGATCTGTAGTATATTAGAGAAGTCTAATATTTCGGCGGTATGCTAGAATCCTTTAAAATTAAGCGGATAGGGGAATATCCATGCGCGTAATGCGACGTATTGCTTGGAGCTTGCTTGGCCTGACATGGGCCACCACCTCAGCGGCGGTTGATCTGGATTCACTGCAACGTGCAGAGGCTACTGAACAGGTGGTTGTACGCGAACAGGTGGTCGATGCGGTTATCGAGGCGGTCCACAAGAGTACGGTTTCGTCCGAGACCTCAGGGCGCATCATTGACGTGTCGGTGGATGTGGATGATTACGTTACCAAGGGTGATGTGGTGGTTCGCTTCCGTGACAAGGAGCAGCAGGCGGCATTACGTGCGGCAGAGGCGCAGGCTGCAGAGGCGCAGTCCAACTATAACCGGGTCAAGGATCTGGTTGAGCGTAGACTGCTTCCCAGGGCTGAGTTTGACAAGGCCGAAGCGGCCCTGAAGTCGGCCAACGCCGTAGTGGAGCAGGCCAGGGAGCGGCTGGAGCGTACCGTGGTGCGCGCACCCTACAGCGGTATCGTCATGGAGCGGCATGTGGAGCCGGGTGAGAGTGCCAGTCCGGGAACACCGCTGGTGACCGGCCTTTCTCTTGAGAGCTTGCGGGCGATCGCCGAGGTACCGCAGTTTTCCATCGATGCGGTACGCAAGCTCGCCAAGTCGCGCATTATTATCCCCACCCAGGGCGACCTGAGCGTTGAGGGTGTAAAAATGACCATTAGCCCCTATGCCGATTCGAACTCACACACCTTCAGGGTGCGCATCGATTTGCCGCAGGGGCAGCATGGTGTCTATCCCGGCATGTTCGTCAAGGTCGCCTTTGTTACCGGTGAGCAGACCCGCCTGCTGGTTCCGACATCGGCGGTGGTGCACCGCAGCGAGGTCTCTGCGGTCTATGTCCTCTCCGATCGGGGGATCCGTTTCCGACAGATCCGGGTCGGTCGTGAGCTTGCTAATGGGCAAACCGAGGTACTGGCCGGGCTGGATCCCGGTGAGGCGGTCGCGCTGGATCCCATCCGTGCCGGGGTGATGCTCAAGGAGATACGTGCAGGGAAGGGCTCATGAAGCAGAAACTGGGACTTTCCGGCGGTATCGCCAAGCGTTTCCTGACCACCGAGATCACCCCGTTACTGGCGCTGGTCGGTCTCCTGCTGGGTGCCTTTGCGGTGGTGGTAACCCCGCGTGAGGAGGAGCCGCAGATCAATGTCACCTTCGCCAATATCTTCATTGCCTATCCCGGCGCCTCCGCCAGCGAGGTGGAGCATCTGGTCAGCTCGCCGGCCGAGCAGATCCTCTCCGAGATCGAGGGGGTTAGACATGTCTACTCGACCTCACAGCCCGGCATGTCGGTCCTCACCGTGGAGTATCTGGTGGGTGAGGATCGCACCGCGGCTATCGTGCGTCTCTACAACGCCATGTTCTCCAAAGGCGACTGGTTGCCGGACAACCTGGGTGTCAGTCAGCCGATCATCAAGCCCAAGGGCATCGATGATGTGCCCATCGTCACCCTTACCCTGTGGAGCGAACAGGAGGATGTCGGCTCCCACGAGTTGCAGCAGGTTGCCCACGCCATTGAGGCGGAGCTGAAACGGGTCAAGGGCACCCGCGATATCTACACCATTGGCGGTCCGGATCAGGTGGTGCATGTCAGGCTCGACCCGATGCGCCTGGCCGGCTACAACATCGCCCTGGATGATCTGCGCAAGGCGCTGCAACTCTCCAACGCCACCCGCCCCTCCGGTGCACTGGTCAGTGACAACCGGGAGGTACTGGTACAGGCCGGTGATTTTCTCTCTGATGTGAACGAGGTCGATGCCCTGGTGGTGGGGGTGCACGATGGCAAGCCGGTCTACCTCTCCGATGTGGCCGAGATCAGCCGTGGCGCCGATCAGCCAGAGCAGTATGTCTGGTTCGGTACCGGTCCTGCGGCACCCGGCAAGGGGATCGAGATCGCCGGTGAATTTCCGGCGGTGACCGTGGCTATCGCCAAACAGCCGGGTACCAATGCGGTGAATATCGCCAACCAGGTGATTGAACGTTTCGAGGCACTCAAGGGCACCTTCGTTCCTGATGGGGTGAACGCCACGGTGACCCGCAACTACGGCGCCACGGCCGATGACAAGGCGAAGAAACTGATCAGCAAGCTCGCCTTTGCCACCGTCTCGGTGGTGGTGCTGGTGCTGCTCTTCCTCGGCTATCGCGAGGCCTTCATTGTCGGTATGGCGGTGGTGGTCACCCTGGCGGCGACCCTGTTTGCCTCTTGGGCCTGGGGGTTTACCCTTAACCGTGTTTCGCTGTTCGCCCTGATCTTCTCCATCGGCATCCTTGTCGATGATGCCATCGTGGTGGTGGAGAATATCCACCGGCATATGCAGATGGGCGGCAAGAGGTTGCTGGAGGCGATCCCGCTGGCGGTGGATGAGGTCGGCGGTCCTACCATCCTGGCGACCTTTACCGTGATTGCCGCACTGTTGCCGATGGCCTTCGTTACCGGTCTGATGGGGCCGTACATGAGTCCCATCCCGATCAATGCCAGTATCGGCATGCTGATCTCCCTGGCGGTGGCCTTTGTGGTCACACCCTGGATGTCCAACAAGTTCCTGAAGTTGGACGGTCACGGAGATCAGCATGAGGAGCAGGGTGCGAGCGGACTCTACCGCTTCTTTGAAAAGTGGGTGGGGCCGTTCCTGCGTGGCCGCGATGGCCGCAAGAAGCGCTACGCACTCGGCTTTGCGATGCTCGTACTCATCGCCGCCTCGGTGGGTCTGGTCGGCATCCAGGCGGTGGTGTTGAAGATGCTCCCCTTCGATAACAAGTCGGAGTTCCAGGTGGTGGTCGACATGCCCGAGGGCACCAGCGTGGAGCAGACCGCGCGGGTGCTGGGTGAATTGGGTGAGCATCTGGCAAGCGTGCCCGAGGTGACCGACTATCAGGTTTACGCCGGCACCGCCTCACCCATCAATTTCAACGGTCTGGTGCGTCAGTACTACCTGCGCAGCGGTGCCAATGTGGGCGATATTCAGGTCAATCTCAGCGACAAGAGCAAACGCGATCGCAAGAGCCACGAGATCGCGCAGGGTGTGCGTCAACCCCTGCAGGCGATTGGCAGGCAATACAGTGCCAATGTAAAGATCGTCGAGGTGCCGCCGGGACCGCCGGTGCAGTCGCCGCTGGTGGCGGAGATCTACGGCCTCGATTATGACGGTCAGATCCGCGTGGCCAAGGAGGTGCGTCGGGTGATGGAGAATACGCCGGACATCGTCGACGTGGACGACACGGTCGAGGCGCAGTCACCGAAACTTATTCTGCGCGTGGATCAGCAAAAGGCGGCACTGCTCGGCGTGCCGCAGCAGAATGTGGTGGCGGCGATCTCCACCGTGCTCTCCGGAGAGGATGTCTCCTACCTGCATGAGGAGACGATGAAGTACCCGTTGCCCATCCGACTGGAGTATCCGGTGCAGGACAAGGCAGATATCGAATCGGTACTGGCGCTGCGCATTCGCAGCACCAGCGGCGAGCTGATCCCGCTCTCAGAGCTTGCCCGGGTGGAGCCGACCGTGCGTGAGAACGCCATCTACCACAAGGATTTGCAGCGCATGGTGATGGTCACCGGTGATATGGCCGGCGAGCTGGACAGCCCGCTCTATGGCATGTTCGATGTGGTCGGCACCCTCGGTGGCATGGCAATGCACGATGGACGGGGGATCGAGCAGTACTTCATCAACCCGCCGGAGAACCCCTATGACTACAGCCTCAAGTGGGACGGCGAGTGGCAGATCACCTACGAGACCTTCCGCGACATGGGGATCGCCTACTCGGTGGGGTTGATCCTGATCTACCTTCTGGTGGTGGCCCAGTTCCGCTCCTACATGGTACCGCTGATCATCATGGCGCCCATCCCACTGACCATAATCGGCGTGATGCCGGGCCACTGGCTGGCCGGTATGCAGTTCACCGCCACCTCGATGATCGGCATGATCGCCCTGGCAGGCATCATTGTTCGCAACTCCATCCTGCTGGTGGATTTCATCAACCAGCAGGTGCGTGAAGGGGTCGACTTTGAACGGGCGGTGATCAACTCCGGAGCGGTGCGCGCCAAACCGATCATGCTGACCGGTGTGGCGGCGATGATGGGGGCGTTCTTCATTCTGGATGATCCGATCTTCAGCGGTCTGGCCGTATCGCTTATCTCCGGCATCCTGGTCTCCACCGTACTGACCCTGGTGGTGATCCCGGTGCTCTACTATGCCTACATGCACAAGCGCGTCGACAGCCTCAAGGCAACTGCGGAGTAGGGAAAGGCTTTTCTCACCGCAAAGCTTCCGCTCCCAGCTCACGCTCTTTGCGTTAAAGGTTTTTGCTTTTCCTAATACGCCTCGAAGCTGAAGCTCTGGCCACCGATGGAGGCCTCATACATCAGTCCGCCACGGGCCAGGGTAAATACAGCCACGCCGTTTTCGTAGTCGGCGGTAGCGGAGGCGCCTGCCGTAACGGCGACCGCCGAGGCCTGGGCAGAGAACTTCAGCTTGCCGCTCTTGAAGCGATCAAGGGCGTTGGCATCCTTAAAGAAGATGATCTCGCTATAGGCCTGTCCGCCCCACTGAAAGCCGATGGTAAGCTGTATCAGCTCGGTGCTGCCGATGGCACGACCACCCTGGTAGACCTCTCCCTGCCCATAAGCGCCGCCGACTCCTATGGCGCCCTTGCCCACCGTGGGGAAGATGGCGTAGCCATGGGCGTTATCGAAGAAGCGCTGGATCCCGGGATCTTGCGCCTTGAAGCGTTCGAGGGTCTGCGCCACCCGGACTCGGTGTTCCTCATCGCTGCCCGGGTCCCAGCCGGAGCAGGCGCCAAGGGTGAGAGCGGCGAGAAGTAGTACTACGCCACGGAACAGTGTCGTGGTCAGTGTCATTATGGGTCTCCGTCCTGTTGAGTGGTGGAACAATTCTAGTCGATGGGCGCCGGTGCGGCCTCCGGAAAAGGTTAAGAACGTGATTAAAGCCCCATTTTTCCCCAAAAATCAAACTCCTGTGAGCCATTCATGCCTTTGATAGCGTGCCGGAATTGCTTTATAGTTATGAACGGCCGCACAGGAGTTTGTCTCCGCTGTGGCTGCCCTGACGGCCATCTTACCGCGGAACGGGGCGCAGGGAAGAATCCGAGAACTTTGACTTTATAAACGCAGGAGCGGGGAGAAGATTCCCTGACTCTCTGAACAACAAGAGTTACCTATGTCTGAGCTTACTCCGCTTCGTGAAATACCCCATGAGAATATTTTCCGCAAGGGAGATGTCTTCGTTCTTTTTGGAGAGCTGTTTGGTCGTGGCTATGTGAACGGTCTTATCGAGGAGGCCCGCAAGGCGGGAATGACGATCCTCGGCATTACCGTCGGGCGGCGTGATGAAGAACACCGGCTGCGTTCGCTGAACGAGCAAGAGCTGCAGGAGGCAGAGGCCAACCTTGGCGGCCGGGTTATCAACGTCCCGCTGATGGCAGGCTTTGACCAGGACGCCCCGTCAGGGGAGCCCACCCCCACAGACCTCATCGCCAAGATGGGGCTCAAGACCTGGCAGGAGGATAAGCTCGACTGGGATCACATCGAGCGCTGCCGTGAGGTGGGGATCAAACGTTTTCGTGATTCACTCGCCCAAGTGGTGGCAGAGCTGGACAAGGCGATCCCTGATGGCGCCAATGCTTTTTTCGCCCACACCATGGCCGGCGGCATCCCCAAGACCAAGGTCTTCCTCGCTATCGCCAACCGCGTCTACAAGGGACGCGGCGATCGCTTCCTCTCCTCGCGCGAGTTGCTCGACAGTGATCTGGGTAAGTTCATCCTCACCAATTTCGATGAGGTGACCGCTAACACCTTCCGCCGCCTCATCGATGCTACCGCAGGTATTCGCAAACGCCTTGAGGATAGCGGGGGCCAGGTGCGTTACACCGCCTACGGCTACCACGGCACCGAGATCCTGATCAACGGTGAGTATCAGTGGCAGACCTATACCAACTATACCCAGGGTTACGCCAAGATGCGCCTGGAGGACCATGCCGAGGCGGCGTGGCAGGAGGGAGTCAAGGCGACCGTCTTCAACTGTCCCGAGATCCGCACCAACTCCAGCGATATCTTTGTCGGTGTCGAGCTCTCACTCTTTCCGTTGCTATATGCCCTGAAACGGGAGAACGGTGAGGGAAGCTGGGCCGGTGAGCAGTGGCAGATCTGCCAGGAACTGTTGGAAGAGGGCGTTGATTTGCAGCAGATCCTCGACAAAATCGAGGCCTACAACAACGATGAAACGATCAGGAAGTTCCGCAACTTCGACGCCTGGCCGATGGATAATACCGCGGAACTGGCCGATGTCATGGTGGGTACCTCGGAGGAGATCACCAAACTGCATAAGGACCGCAAGGCGCTGATCACCGACCACCTCAGCGCCCTGGTGCTGGAGGGAACCGGTCCGTTGATGTTCCACGAGGCCTCCGCGCCCCACGGCCCGGTGCTCTGGCTTGGCCACGACATCATCGCCCGCCAGCTCAATCGGTTGCACGCGGGGTAAAAAATTTCACCGCAAAGGCGCGAAGAACGCAAAGGGAATGTGAATATTAAAGCCTGAACACCACGTTGTGGTGCTCGGGCATTTGGTTGGTAAGCAGTTGTAGACCTAGTGGGCCATGCGGGAAATAGTGTGACACTCAGAGCCCCGCCGGGCCGTTCCACAAAGCCCATACTCGGCGTTGCACTCGCTTGAATTCGGCCCGCTAGTCCTGCGCTCGTGCGCCTTGCCTATGGGCTTTGTGGAACGGCTGAGAGTTACACTATTTTCCGCATGGCCCACTAGTACAGACTCCACTCATGAAGTCAGTCCTTCGGCCCACAGCCTGTGGCTGTTCAACTCCGCTCCTTGCGGAGTTGTGCGTCAGCTAACACGCATTCGTGCAATGTGGCCTACAGGTTATGCTGATCCTGAAATCGCATTCATCCCTTTGCGTACTTTGCGCCTTTGCGGTGAATCATTGCCTTTTCTTTTCCATCTCCAGCACCACCTCGGTCATGCGCAGGATGCTGTCGGGGTTGAGGGAGATGGAGCCGATCCCCTTTTCTACCAGCCATTCGGTGATCTCGGGAAAGTCCGACGGCGCCTGGCCGCATATACCGATATATTTGTTGTGGCGCTTGCAGGCGTCGATCGCCATCTCCATCAGTTGCAATACTGCGGGATTGCGTTCGTCCACGCCGGTGACCAGCCCCGAGTCGCGGTCGACGCCGAGGGTCAACTGGGTCAGGTCGTTGGAGCCGATGGAGAAGCCGTCGAAGTGTTCCAGGAACTGATCGGCGAGCAGGGCGTTAGCCGGGATCTCGCACATGACGTAGATCTCAAGACCGTTTTCGCCGCGGCTGAGGCCGTTCTGTGCCATTAGTTGCAACACTCTCTCGCCCTCCTCGACGCTGCGTACGAAGGGGACCATCAGCGCCACGTTATCCAGTCCCATCTCCTCACGTACCTGTTTCATCGCCTGGCACTCCAGCGAGAAGCTTTCGGCGAAATCGGCAGAGGGGTAACGATAGGCGCCGCGGAAGCCGATCATCGGGTTCTCCTCTTTCGGCTCGAACTGCTCGCCACCGACCAGTTGGGCATACTCATTGGACTTGAAATCGGACATGCGCACGATCACAGGTCGCGGATAGAAGGCGGCGGCGATGGTGCCGACTCCCTCGGCCAGGCGGTTGATGTAGTACTCACGGCGGCCGGGGTAGCCGGCGGCGATGTCGTCCACCTTTGTCTGGGTCGGCGCATCCAGCTTGTCGTATTCGAGCAATGCACGGGGGTGGACGCGGATGGCGTTGTTGATGATGAACTCCAGCCGCGCCAGACCGACCCCATCGGTGGGCAGACGAGAGGCCTCGAAGGCCAGTTCCGGGTTGCCCAGGTTGAGCATGATCTTGGTCTTGGGTTTCCCCAGTCTTGAGAGGTCGACCTTCTCTACCTCGAACTCCTGCTCCCCCTCGTAGACCAGACCGGTATCCCCCTCGGCGCAGGAAACGGTCACCATCTGCCCGGTATTGACGGTCTGGGTGGTGTCGCCGGTGCCGACCACTGCCGGGATCCCCAGTTCACGGGCGATAATCGCCGCGTGACAGGTGCGTCCTCCCCGGTTGGTGACGATGGCAGAAGCAACCTTCATTACCGGCTCCCAGTCCGGATCGGTCATGTCGGTGATCAGCACCTCACCCGGTTGTAACTCGTGCATCTGCGAGGACTCGAGGATCACCCGTGCCTTGCCGGTGGCGATCCGCTGTCCCACACTCTTGCCGGTGGCCAGTACCTTGCCGCGGCTCTTCAGACGAAAGACCTCGTGCATGGTCGCATCCAGGCCGGCCTGTACCGTCTCGGGGCGTGCCTGAAGAATGTAGAGCTTGCCGTTGTTACCGTCCTTGGCCCACTCGATATCCATCGGTCGGTCGTAGTGTTTCTCAATGGTCGCGGCGTAACGGGCCAGCTGCAACACCTCCTCATCGTTGATGGCGAATTTCCGCTGCTCGTCGCGGCTCACCCGTACGGTATGGGTGGACATGCCGGCCATCGGGTCGGAGGTGTAGATCATCTTGATCGCCTTCTCTCCCAGCTGCCGTTTGAGGATCGGGCGCTTGCCCTCGGCCAGGGTGGGTTTGAAGACGTAGAACTCGTCCGGGTTGACCGAGCCCTGCACTACCGTCTCCCCCAGTCCATAGGCGGCGGTGATAAAGACCACGTCGCGGAAGCCGGTTTCGGTGTCGATGGAGAACATCACCCCCGAGGCGCCGAGATCGGCGCGTACCATCTGCTGTACGCCGATGGATAGCGCCACATCCATGTGGTCGAAACCCTGGTGTACCCGGTAGGAGATGGCGCGATCGGTGAACAGTGAAGCGAATACCTGCTTGCAGGTGGCGAGCAGGTTTTTTGTGCCGCGGATATTAAGATAGGTCTCCTGCTGCCCGGCGAAGGAGGCGTTGGGCAGATCCTCGGCGGTGGCGGAGGAGCGGACCGCCACATCGGTGTTGTCGCCGTACTCGGCTTCAAGCTCCTTGTATGCCTCGCGGATCTCGTCCACCAACTGCTGCGGCATGGTGCCGTGCATGATCCACTGGCGGATGCGGGCGCCGCTGATCGCCAGTGCGCGTGTATCGCTGGTATCCAGCGTCTCCAGCTCCTGGGCGATACGCTCATGCAGGTTGTTGTGCTCGATGTACTGGCGATAGGCCTCGGCCGTGGTAGCAAAACCGTTGGGAACCTCAATCCCTTCGCCCTTGAGTTCCCGGTACATCTCGCCCAGCGAGGCGTTCTTGCCACCGACCAGTGGAACATCCTTGATCCCCAATTCGACGAAACGCTTGATCAATTCCATGGATAGTATCCCTCTTGTTGTCGGTGAATGGCTTATAGCAAATAATGTCGCAGCTCAAAGACGCTTTTGCAAGGAAGGAACAATCGGTTAAAGGTTTAAAGTTCAAGGGTAACTACTCGCCCCTTCCAACAAGATATTTTTACCGCAGACGCCGCCATGGATGGCGGTGGTAGACAATGCAGGGAGCATATTGTCCAGGCGCAAAGACGCAAAGGGATATCTGGTCAAGGGAGTGGTGGCCGCATTTGTGTGGACGCCAAGTTGTAGATACCACGTTGCGAAGCTACGTGGCAACATCGCGGTTTGGAGAGATGCCAGGTAGCCAGAGGGATGTTACGGGTATGGGTATTGTTTTGTCATCGGCGTGCCATCGCTCTTCCGGGCGTTGGTGCAGCGGCAACCTGGCCTACGCGCTTATTATTCAACTCTTTGCGCCTCCGCGCCTTTGCGGTGAGGTTTTAAAGGGGGGGCAGTTACCTGTGAGCTTGTTATCCGTAAAGCCGGCGTTTAAGCCCCGTCTGGTGCAACAGGGTGGTGGCGATCTCCTCGATGGAGACGGCGCTGGTGTCGACGAAGGGGATGTTCTCGGCACGGAACATCGCCTCGGCGGCGCGCACCTCATAGCGGCACTGCTTGAGCGAGGCGTAGGCGCTGTCGGGGCGGCGTTCGCTGCGGATCTGCTGCAGCCGCTCCGGGGCGATGGTCAGGCCGAACAGACGGTCGTGGTAGGACTTCAGTGGTTTGGGTAGTCCGGGGTGTTCAAGGTCATCCTCGGTGATGGGATAGTTGGCGGCGCGGATACCATATTGCAGCGCCAGGTAGAGGCTGGTGGGGGTCTTGCCCGAGCGGGAGACACCGATCAGGATCACCTCGGCATCGGGGTAGTCGCGCAGGGTGCTGCCATCATCACTGCCAAGGGCAAAGTTCACCGCGTCGATGCGCGCCTTGTAGTCGGAGTAGATCCCCATGCCGTGTGAGCGCCCCACCGCGTGGGCCGAACGCATCCCCAGCTCCATCTCCAGTGGGCTGATGAAGACATCGAAGAAATCGAACAGCAGACCCTCACTGGTGTCGATGATCTCACGCATTGAGGTGTTGAGCAGCGTGCTGAACAGCAGCGGCTTGACGCCATCATCGGCGGCGGCCTGATTGATTCGCTTCACGGCCTGGTGGGCCTTCTCGATCGAGTCGAGAAAGGGCAGAGTGGTTTTCTGAAACTCCACTCCCTCGAACTGCGTCAGCAAGCTGTGGCCTAATGTCTCGGCAGTGATGCCGGTACGGTCGGAGAGAAAAAATACGGAGCGTTTCATAAAGTCAGTTTAAAGTTTCAAAGTGAAAGTTAAAAGTTTGTAAAACTGGAGATATGACTGTGTCGCACCTGAAACTTTGAACTTGGAACTTGTGGTAAAAAAAAGCGCGTCCTTGCGCAAGACTCATTCCTGTGGGAGTGAAGACAGGCCCGACCCGCTCAGGTCACCTCTTCCGTTGCCGCGTTGGCAAGGAACAGGCCGGTTTCGACCACGGTGTCGGGGTTGAGTGAGATACTGCTGATCCCCTGTTCCAGCAACCAGCGGGCAAGGTCGGGGTGGTCAGAGGGTCCTTGGCCGCAGATGCCTACGTACTTGTCCTGCTTGCGACAGGCGGCGATGGCCATCGCCAGCATCTTCTTCACCGCCGGGTCGCGCTCGTCGAAGGAGTCGGCGATGAGCCCCGAGTCGCGGTCCAGACCGAGGGTGAGCTGGGTCATGTCGTTGGAGCCGATGGAGAAGCCGTCGAAATACTCCAGGAACTCGTCGGCTAGGACCGCGTTGGAGGGGATCTCGCACATCATAATGATCCGTAGACCATTTTCGCCACGCTTGAGACCGTTGGCCGCCAGCAGTTCGGTGACCCCTTTGGCCTCCTTCAGATTGCGTACGAAGGGCACCATGATCTCCACATTGCTAAATCCCATCTCGTCGCGCACCTTCTTCAGCGCGCGGCACTCCAGCTCGAAGCAGGGGCGGAAGCTCTCGGAGAGGTAGCGGGCGGTGCCGCGGAAGCCGATCATCGGGTTCTCCTCGTGCGGCTCGTAGCGTTCACCACCGGTGAGGTTGGCGTACTCGTTCGACTTGAAGTCGGACATGCGTACGATCACCGGCTTGCCGTGGAAGGCGGCCGCCAGGGTGCTGATCCCCTCGACCAGTTTCTCCACGTAGAAGTTGACCGGGTTACCGTAGGCGGCGCTCTGGCGGTCGATGATCGCCTTCAGCTCGTCGCTCTGCTGCTCACACTCCAGCAGTGCCCGCGGGTGGATGCCGATCATGCGGTTGATGATGAACTCCAGACGCGCCAGGCCGACCCCTGCGTTGGGGATGCTGGAAAAGTCGAAGGCGCGGTCAGGGTTGCCCACATTCATCATGATCTTGATGGGCAGCTTGGGCAGGGTGGCCGCTTCACTGCGGCTGACCTCGAATTGCAGCTCACCGTTATAGATGAAACCGGTGTCCCCCTCGGCACAGGAGACGGTCACGGCCTCACCGTCATTCAGTGAGTCGGTGGCGTCGCCGCAACCGACCACTGCCGGGATGCCCAGTTCGCGGGCGATGATCGCGGCATGGCAGGTGCGACCGCCGCGGTTGGTGACGATGGCCGAGGCGCGTTTCATCACCGGCTCCCAGTCCGGGTCAGTCATGTCGGTAACCAGAACATCACCGGGTTGCACCTCGTGCATCTGCTCCACGCTTTCGATCACCCGTGCGGTGCCGGCGCCGATGCGCGCGCCGATGGCGCGACCGGTGCAGCGGATCTCGCTACGCTGCTTGAGCTTGTAGCGCTCTACTACGGTCTTGTCATCACGGCTCTTGACCGTCTCGGGCCGGGCTTGCACGATGTAGAGCTGACCGTCCTCGCCGTCCAGCGCCCACTCGATATCCATTGGACGTTGGTAGTGCTTTTCGATCAGCAGCGCCTGGCGTGCGAGGGATTCGAGTTGCTGATCGTTGAGACAAAAGCGGATACGTTCCGCTTCCGGTACATCCACGGTCTTGATGCTGCGACCGACGCTACTGTCATCGTCGTGCACCATCTTGATCGCCTTACTGCCGAGGGTGCGGCGCAGGACCGCCGGACGACCTGCCTGCAGGGTCGCTTTGTGGATATAGAACTCGTCCGGGTTAACGGCCCCCTGGACCACGGTCTCGCCCAGCCCCCATGAGCCGGTGATCAGGACCACATTATCGAAACCCGACTCGGTGTCGAGGGTGAACATCACACCGCTGGCAGCCAGATCGCTGCGTACCATACGCTGGATACCGGCGGAGAGGGCCACATCGGTATGATCAAATCCTTTGTGCACCCGGTAAGAGATCGCACGGTCGTTATAGAGCGAGGCAAAGACCTGCCTGACCGCCTCCAGCACGTTGTCCAGGCCGCGGATATTGAGGAAGGTCTCCTGCTGGCCGGCGAAGGAGGCGTCGGGCAGGTCCTCGGCGGTGGCGGAGGAGCGTATTGCCACCGCCGGTTCGACACCCTCATGGCCCATGCGCTCGTAGCAGGCGGCGATGGCGTCTTCCAGAGCCGGCGGGAAGGGGGTCTCCATGATCCAGCTGCGGATGGTTCTGCCCGCCTCGGTCAGTGCTTTCACGTCCTCGACATCAAGCTTGGAGAGAAGGCCGTTAATACGATCGCCAAGACGATCATGATCCAGAAAATCGCGAAACGCGCCGGCAGTGGTGGCAAACCCCCCCGGCACCTGAACACCGGCTTCGGCAAGGCCGCTAATCATCTCCCCAAGGGAGGCGTTTTTGCCGCCCACCCGCATCACATCGTCCATCCCGAGGGACTCAAATCCCACTACATACTCGCTCATCACATCCCCCTTGGTATTTATTTGAATCGATTTCCGCTGTTGTTCATTGGCCCGTTGAACGGTGGTATCGGTACTCATGGAACTTACTCCGGTTGACGCTTGCAACTGCCACCGTGACAGCCGCAGCTTTTGCCGCAACCACCGCCCTCTTCGCGGGCAGGACCGAATTGCGGATAACGTGCTGCAAAAAGACGTGCAAGATGCTGTACACTGACCCAGCCGAGCAACAACAGCAGGATCAGCGATACAGCAATCAATATTTTCAGAAACATTGTCGGCTCCTAATGTAGGTCTCACCGCAAAGGCGCAAAGATCGCAAAGAAAATCACTGTCACAGTGCGAAGGGGAGTGTTTGTCAGATTTATCCAAGAGCGACTGCGAAGTAAGCGCTCATAAAACCCTTCGCGCCCTTTGCGCCTTTGCGGTGAAAACATATTTAACCCCCGATTCCGGCAAAACCCATGAAGGTGAGTGAGAGCAGACCGGCGAGCATCAGGCTCATCGCCGCGCCCTGACTGACACTGGGCACACTGGCCAGCTCCAGCCGTTCGCGCAGGCCCGCCATCAGCAGGATCGCTAGGGTGAAACCGGCCCCGGCGCCCAGGCTGTAGACCAGCGACTGCAGCAGGGTGTACTCCTTGAAGGTCTGGAACAGCGCCAGACCGAGGATGGCGCAGTTGGTGGTGATGAGCGGCAGAAAAATGCCCAACGCACGGAACAGCGAGGGGCTGAATTTCTTCATCGACATCTCTACCAGCTGTACCGCCGAGGCGATGATGGCGATGTAGCTGATAAGGCGCAGGAACTCGATGTTGAACGCCACCAGGATCTCGTTGATGAAGAAGGCGCAGAGGGAGCTGATCAGCATCACCAGCGAGGTGGCCAGTCCCATCGGTACCGCTGTATTAAGTTTTCCTGACACGCCAAGGAAGGGGCAGAGCCCAAGAAACAGGCTCAGCACAAAGTTGTTGATCAGTAGCGCGTTGAGAAAAATGAAGGAGAGTGACTCAGTTGCCATTTGCGGCCTCCGTTTCCAGCAGTTTCTTCTCACGGCGACGCTCATTGTGCTGACGCAGCCAGGCGAACAATAGCAGCCAGCTGCCAAGCACGAAGAAGCCGCCCGGTGGCAACACCATTACTACCCACGGCTGGAAGCTGTCACCGAACAGGCTATAGCCGAGCAGGGTGCCGTTGCCGAGGACCTCGCGAACAGTGCCAAGACAGAGCAGGGCGATGGTAAAGCCGCCGCCCATGCCCAGGGCGTTGGCCATTGCCTTCATCGGCCTGGTCTTCGAGGCGTAGGATTCGGCACGACCGAGGATCATGCAGTTGACGACGATAAGCTGGATGAAGGCGCCCAGTGCGTTATAAAGCTCCAGGCTGATCGCCTGAATCAGGTAGTCGACGATAGTGACGAAGGTGGCGATGATCACGATGTAACTGGCAATGCGTACCTGCTTCGGGATCGCATGGCGCAGCAACGAGACCAACAGGCTGGAACTGAGCAGGACAAAAGTGGTCGCCAGCCCCATGGCGATGGCGTTCATCGTCGTGTTGGTGACCGCCAGTACCGGACACATGCCCAGCAGCATCACAAACACCGGGTTCTCCTTCCACAACCCGTCGAGGAAGGTATCCATGGTGATCTCATGATTCTCTTTCATGCTCTACCCCCAAAACCATTCACCGCAAAGGCGCAGAGGCGCAAAGGGATGACGTAGCTACTGTCCAGCAGTGGTTTATCAAGCAATGCAGTTGCGAATAGCGGTTTCGTGTAACCGATTACATTGCTCGTTGTATTTACATTCACCTTCTTTGCGCCTTCGCGCGATGTGCACGGATGCACAAGTGCCGCGGTGGCAGGAGGCCGAAGAGCGGCCCTTTGCGGTTCAGCTTTTTTCAACACGTCGATCCGCGGCACCAGCAGGGGCAACAGGCGCTGGGTGCTGTCGTTGATGGCTTTGCCAACGGCCTTGGAGGAGATGGTGGCGCCGGAGATGGCGTCGATCTCCCAGGGTTGATCCTTGGTATCGTGTTTGACCGTGATGATGGCGTTGGCCAGTGCGTCCATTTCCGCGTTGAGTTTCGCCTCCAGTGCATTGAAGTTGGCGACGAACTCGGCATCGGTGATGATCTTGTCGCCCAGTCCCGGTGTTTCGGAGAGCTTGAGGATGCGGATCCCGGTGATGCACTGACATGCCGGGTTGTAACCGTAGAGCAGGCGGATCACGTCCTGGTAACCCTGCGCCGCTCCTTCGGCGGCGATGCCGAGCAGGGTGCCCGTATCGTCATAGCCGGCGTAGACGGTGATGCCTTTTTTTGTCGCGGACTCCGCCGGGACCACCCCCTCTTCGCTGACGACAAAGTCACGCCGCTGGGTGGCGCCCGGGATCACCTGGAAGATGGCCTTTTCGATCAGTTCACGCTTGTTCTGCTCGATCGCCGGTTTGGTCCATTCGAACACCAACACAACCAGCAGCCCCGAGATCAGGGCGATGGCGCCGAGGGTACGGATCATGGCCAAACTGCGGGTATCCGGCACGCTGTGCGACGGACTCTCGTTCATGACCGACTTCTCCTTCGTGCATGGCCGTAGGCGCGGGGTTGGGTCATGTTTTCGATCAGCGGTGCCATCGCATTGCCCAGCAGGATGGCGTACATCACCCCCTCGGTGAGTCCACCATAGAGGCGAATGATGATGGTCACTACACCGATCAGTGTCGCGTAGAGCCAGATCCCCAGCGGAGTTACCGGCGAGGCGACCATGTCTGAGGCCATGAACACCGCCCCCAGCATCAGTCCGCCGGAGAAGAGCATGAACAGTGGGCCGGGGTGGGTTTCGGGGGATGACAGATGGAGCAGCCAGGCGGTAAGGCCGGCGCTGGCGAGGATCCCTACAGGGATACGCCAGTCCATCATCCGTCGTGCAACGAGATAGGTCCCGCAGAGCAGGATCAACAACGCCGAGGTCTCGCCGCTGGAGCCGGCGCTCATACCGGTGAAGAGTTCCATCACCGGCGTAGTCACCCCCTCAAATTTCTGCAACGCCAGCGGTGTGGCGCCTGAGAAGGCATCTACAGCGACCTGTTGTGACCAACCTGTTATATCCACAGGTTCGGTGAACGGCAGGGTTAGCGTAGTCGGGATGAACTCGACAAAACGGTTGGCGGCATAGGCGGGGGGCCAGGTGGTAACCGCTACCGGAAATGCTGCCTGCACGAAGGCACGACCCACCAGTGCCGGGTTGAACAGGTTGTAACCCAGGCCGCCGAACAGCGACTTGCCCAGGCCGATGGCGATAAAGCCAGCGACTGCGCTCATCCACAGCGGGAATCCAGGCGGCAGGGTCAGCGCCAGCAGGATGCCGGTGATCACTGCACTGTAGTCGTTAATGGTGTTGGGTCGTCCACCCAGGTAGTTGAACAGCGCCTCGGTCAGCAGACAGCTGGCAACCACCGTGAGCAGCAGCGCCAGGGCACTAATACCGAACTGATAGACGGCAAACGTGGCGATCGGCAGCAGCGCATAAACCACATTGCGCATGATCGTATCGACACTGTGCGTCTTGCGCAGATGCGGCGAGGTTCTGAGTTCGATGTTTAATTTCACGCCGCGTGCTCTCGGTTGTAGGTCTTGGCGATGCGGAATTGTTGCACCAACGGGATCGCCGAGGGGCAGACAAAACTACAGCAGCCACACTCGAAACAGTCGTTGAGGTTGAATCGCTCTGCCATCAGAGCGTATTCGCGCTTAGCGGCGAGCAGACCAAGCTCCTTCGGATTGAGGTGCATCGGGCAGGCATTGACGCATTCGCCGCACTTGATACAGGGGTAACTCTTGCGTACCGGCTGGTTGAGAAAGGCCTCGTTCATCACCACCAGTCCGGAGGTGCCCTTGATTACCGGTACTTCCAGCGAAGGCAGTGATTTGCCCATCATCGGGCCGCCCATGATCACCTCCGCTTCACTGCCATTGAAGCCGAGCTGTTCGAGCAGAAAATCGGTGGGGGTGCCCAGCGGCACGAGGTAGTTGCCTGGCTTCTCTATCCCAGGACCGGCGACGGTGATCACCCGCTCGATCAGTCCCTCTCCTCTGGGGATCAACTGGCCGATCGCCGCGGCGGTACCCACGTTGACCATGCTCGCGCCAACCTGGAAGATATGACCGCCACTGGGAACCTCGCGGCCCAGCAGGGTCTTGAGCAGGATTTTCTCCGCCCCTTGGGGATATTTTGTCTTGACGGCACGGGCCTCGATGGGAGAGTCAGACGGTATCGCCTGTCGCACTACCTCCAGGGCATCGGGTTTGTTGTCTTCGATGCCAATGATAGCTCGCCCGGCCCCACAGGCTCGCATCACGATCCGGATCCCCTCGAGCAGTGCATGGGTCTGTTCCAGCATTACCCGGTGGTCGGTGGTCAGGTAGGGCTCACACTCGCAGCCGTTGACCAGCAGGGTGTCGATGACAGACCCCTCGGGAACCCTGAGTTTGGCGTGGGTGGGGAAGGCGCCGCCCCCCAGTCCCACCATACCGCTTTGCTGGATCGCTTCGATGAGCGCAGCCCGATCAAGGCGGGCGAGATCCACCTCATTACCAAAACCCACAACCTGGTTGTCGGCCTGGTAGACGTGTAACACGATCGCGGGTGCTCGGTTCCCGGTGGCGGTCGGCATTAGCGTGATCGCCTCGATCCGACCTGTGGCCGGTGCGTGTAGTGGCACCGAAACAAAACCGTCAGCACGGGCGATGGGCTCACCGCGCACCACCTCCTGGCCGACACGAACAATCGGTACCGCCGGGGCACCGATATGCTGTGACAGCGGTACGAACAGCCTCGGCGCGAAGGGCAGACGGCGGATCGCCTTGTCGCGCGTTCCCTCCTTGTGCTCGGCAGGGTGGATGCCGTGCGAGAAGCTGGCGTGGTTTAATCGTTGCAGCAGACCCATAGTCTCATCCTCATGCAACGCCGCCATATGTGTTGCCGGGTCGTGTTCGCGTCCCGGCAACAGGTTGTAAAAAAACCCTCCCCGGGGAGAGGAGGGAAAGGGATAGGAGGGATACTGAAGAGGTGTTCCCTCCTGAGGGAAATGGGCTTTTTAGGGCTGAGACCTCAACACGAATCACTGGAACTTCTCCGCGCGCTGGATCAATTTATCCACGCCCTTTTCGTTGGGGTTGAACGGTGTGCCGGGGTGGATGCAACCGGCGGTGCACTTCTCGGCGGCCTTGACGATGTCCTTGAAGTTACCGCCTTTCGGATTGACGATGACAGCCTGTTTGTCGCTGTTATAGGCGAAGATCTTCGGGTTGATCTCGATGCACTCGTCGCAGGCAGTGCACGCGGGGGTCTCCACCCACACCGGTTCGTAGTCGCTGGTGACGGCCGTTTCGCTGCCGTTGCCATTCTCCTTGTGGGTGCCATTTGCACCGTTGGCGTGAACACCTCCTGCAGCCAGTGCCGAGACATCGCCGGAGGCGGCCAGCGAGAGCAGGGTGGAGGAGAGCTTCTGCGCCATCTCCGCCTTGGCCTGGGAGACTGCAGCGTCGACATCGACCTTCTCCAGCTCTCCGGCCACCCCCTTGAGCTGGCGCCAGAACTGGCGGCGCTCTTCGCACGATTTCACGATCTCCTGTGAGCAGAGAATGCGCATCAGGCGGTTCTTGCCGTCCACCGCCCAGATGTAGGGGAAGTTGCCCTCGCGCTCCTCCTCGTCCATCTCCAGGAACTCGTGCATCGGCACCATCTCGGCCGCTCCCTGTGCGTCATTCCAGGTCTCCGGCGGCGCCTTCTTGAAGTGCTTGCGAAAGCGCCCTTCGGTGACGGCGAAGTCGGCGAAGGTCATCGGTACCTCCAGCTTGGCCTCCTTGCCCTGCTCGTCGATATAGTCGATGGTGTACATCGGCCAATCCTCCTCCAGCGCCGGGTTGCCCTCCAGGTCGAGACACTCCTGCAGGGTCTCACCGGCGTCGGGGTCGAACTTCATCAGCGGGTAGGCACGTGACTCCACCGCCAGCTTCGACTGCTGTTCCGCAGTGTCGTCGCCCACACCGTGCTCCGGCGGGCAGACCGCGTAGATATTGAACAGCGCCGGACGGCGGGAGTTGAGTCCGTCGATATAGCCCTCCAGCAGGTGGGTCACGTTGGACATTGAGCTCTGCAGGATATAGCTGGTGCGGTGCGCCATGCCGATCAGGCTGATCTCCTTGCGGATCTCGGTCTTGCCCTTCATCGCCTTGCCGTAGGGGGCCATGTCCGCTACCTGGCCGATGTAGCCGGAGGTGCAGCTCTGGCCGCCGGTGTTGGAATAGACCTGGGTGTCGAGCACCAGTACTTTGATCGGCATGCCCGAGGCGAGTGCACGGGAGAGGTTCTGGAAACCGATGTCATACATCGCCCCGTCACCACCGACCGAGACCACTGGCGGGCAGAGCAGCCACTCCTCGTCGCTGAAGTCGTGCCAGGAGAACTGTTTGAAGAACGCCTCCTGTTCTGCCGGGTCGTACTTGCCGGCCAGCTCCAGCTCAGCCTGGCGGACCGCCTTGAATCCCTCGGCCATCTTCACCATGTGGCCCTCGAACAGACCCATCGCCATAGAGGGGCTGTCCTGGAACAGGTGCGAGGCCCAGGGGAACGGGTAGGGGTTATACGGATAGGTGGAACCCCACACCGAGGTGCAGCCGGTCGCGTTGACGATACCCATGTCGGAGCGGCCGCGCTTGCTCGGCCCCTCCACGTAGCGCCACTTAAGGTCACGCAGCTGTTCCAGCAGGTTGGTGGCCCAGCGTAGCCACTGCTGATCCACCAGCGTCTTCTCGTTGGCCGCATCCAGGCTGGTGCTGAGGTTGGAGAGGGTGAGTTCTTCGCCGTTGGCCGCCACCGCCTGATTGATCGCCGCGGTGTCGGAGAGATCGAGTCCCTCGGCCAGCTTGAGGCGGATGTGTTGCTCCATCTTTGCAATCAGCTCATCCAGTTTGGCCAGCTGCCTCTTCACCCGTGGCTGCATCAGGGCTGAGACTGCACCGGTGAAGAGGTGGACCACGGTCTTCTCGCCACAACCGAGGCAGGCACCGTCACCGCAGACCATTGAGCCGTAGTTGCGCTTGTCCAGCAGCAGGGTCTCCAGTGCGCCGATCTTCTCGTCCAGGTCGTCGATGCGGCTGAACTGCTCGCCGGTGGTGGGGAGATCCAGCCAGAAGGCCCAGTCACGGCGCAGCCGTTCGATCGCGGCGTTGTCCTGCTTCTCGGCCACCAGTGCCTCATCCTCACAGACGGTGACACACTCCATGCACCCTTTGCAGGTGTAGGGGTTGACCGTGATGGAGAAGAGACCGCCGCTGCCCTTGCTCTTCTTCTCCATGTTGTTCCAGTAGGGTTTGGTCAGGGCGAACTCGAAGCTGCCCAAGCTATCCATTAGCAGCGCAAACTCCTTTTCCATCTTTTCCCGTGCACCGCCCTCCAGCTCGGAGGCGGCAACGGTCTCGAGGATCGCCTGATCGAGCAGGTCGCGCACATTGGCCGCTCCCGGCGTCCTGCCTCCCGCGGCACTAGTGCTTCCCTGCACGTCGCCCGCTCCCGGCGTCCTGCCTCCCGCGGCACTAGTGCTTCCCTGCACGT
>JAPHTQ010000032.1 GCA_026196275.1 Gammaproteobacteria bacterium | reverse complement strand
GCCAATGCCGCGTTGCACTCCTTGTAAAGGGCTCGCCATTCCCTGCGGAGTGCGCCTTGCCTTGGCTTCTTGGCGGGGCTCTGAGTGTCACACTATTTTCCGCATGGCCCACTAGCCGGTACGTTTGTTGAATCTGTCTGTAGCGGCTAAAAGTGATGCGGTACATCAGGGGTGCCTTGCTGGTATCATGGCGTATCAGGATCCATCACGGATCCTTGCCACAACCGCAAAGAGCACCATGTGAACATCAATTTCTCCCGCTTGACGCTTGCCCCCGCCCTGCTGAATAACCTCGAATCGCTCGGTTACCTGCAGATGACACCAATCCAGGCCGAGGCGCTGCCCCATGTCCTGGCCGGCAAGGATCTTATCGCCCGCGCCAAAACCGGCAGCGGCAAGACTGTGGCCTTCGGCCTGGGGCTGCTTAATCGGCTTGAGGCACACTCCTTTGCGGTTCAGGCGTTGGTGCTCTGCCCCACGCGGGAGCTGGCTGATCAGGTGGCCAAGGAGCTGCGCCGCCTGGCCCGCACCAGTGCCAACATCAAGATCGTCACCCTCTGCGGTGGGGTACCCTTCGGCCCGCAGGTCGGTTCGCTGGAGCACGGTGCGCATATCGTGGTCGGTACGCCGGGGCGTATCCTCAAGCACCTGCAAAAACGCACCCTGCTGCTTGATCGGGTGAAATCGGTGGTACTCGATGAGGCCGATCGGATGCTCGATATGGGTTTCCATGACGATATGGCGGTGATCCTCTCCGCCACACCACCGCGGCGCCAGACGTTGCTCTTCTCCGCCACCTATCCCGAGACGATCCGTGAGCTGAGCGCCGCCTTTCAGCGCGAACCGGTGGAGGTGACCGTGGAGTCTCAGCACAGCGACCTGAAGATCCGCCAGCGTTTCTACGAGGTGGAGAAGGGCAAACGGACCAAAACCCTGGCGGCACTGCTGGCGCAGTATAAACCTGCCTCGACGGTGGTCTTTTGCCATACCCGTCAGCAGTGCCAGGAGGTGACCGAGGAGCTGCAGCAGCGCGGCATCCAGGCGCTGGCGCTGCACGGCGATCTGGAGCAGAAGGAGCGCGACCTGGTGCTGGTGCGTTTTGCCAACCGCAGTGTGCCGGTGCTGGTGGCCACCGATGTGGCCGCCCGCGGACTCGATATCAAGGAGCTGGAGGCGGTGATCAACTACGAACTGCCGCGCGATCCGGAGATCTACATCCACCGTATCGGTCGTACCGGTCGGGCGGGTAACAAGGGGATAGCGCTGAGCCTGTTTTTGCCCGCTGAGGCCAATCGCGTTAATGCGATCGAGCAGTACCAGCAGAGCAAGGTGCAGTTGGAAGAGCTGCGCGGTCTTGAATTGCCGGAGGACTTTACCCTGACCCCGCCAATGGTTACGCTCTGTATCGACGGCGGGCGCAAGGAGAAGGTGCGTCCCGGCGATATCCTCGGCGCGTTGACCGCCGATGAGGCAGTGCCGGCGGCGAAGGTCGGCAAGATCGATATCTTCGACCATATCGCCTACGTCGCTATCGATCGTACTGTCCGCAAGAAGGCACTGCGGTTGCTGTCGGAGGGGAAGATCAAGGGGCGCCGCTTCAAGGTGCGCGCCATACATGGCGTACTATAATCCACGGCCTTCTTTCACGCTGAGGGCGGCGCGCCGGTACGCCACATCTCCCTGCTCGGTGGCGGCGAGGCCATTGTGGTGCCGATAACGGCTGGAATGACAATATGCGATTACTGACATCACGCTGGAAACTGCTCGGTATTATCGGTTCGATACTGACAATGGGCTTTGTCGCCGTCAACCTGGCTCACTACTACGTCTCCAGCAACTCGGTCAGGGATGCTCTGATAAACAACGAGCTGCCACTGACCAGCAACAATATCTACTCCGAGATACAGGCCGGTCTGCTGCGCCCCATCTACATCTCTTCGCTGATGGCCAACGACACCTTTCTCAAGGACTGGATGCTGGACGGGGAGCAGGATGTGGAGAAGATCACCCGCTACCTTGCCGAGATCAGGGAGCGTTACGAGGTCTCCTCCACCTTTGTGGTCTCCAACGTTACCCGCCACTACTACCACTTCAACGGCGTCCTGAAACGTGTCTCCCCCGATGTGCCCAAGGATGCCTGGTTCTTCTCCATGGAGTCGCATGAGAACAACTACCGGGTGGATGTGGACTACAACGAGGCGGAGAAAAACACCCTGACGATCTTCGTCAACCACAAGCTGTATGATCACGAGGGGAATTTCCTCGGCGTTACCGGACTGGGACTTGATGTGGTGCGGGTGGGGGAGATGATCGAGCGCTATATGCAGGACTACCAGCGCAGCATCTATTTTGTGGACAAGAGCGGTAAGATCAAGAGTCACCACAATGAGGCGTTGATCGAGAGGGTTAATATCCGTGATATGCGAGGCATAGCCGATGTCGCCGATCAGCTCCTCGGAGGCGAGCGGGGTTTCCTGCACTATTATACCGAGGACGATACGATCCTCCTCTCCTACCGCTACCTTCCGGAGCTCGATTGGTATCTGGTGGTGGAGCAACCCGAGGGCGAGGCGTTGCGTTTCATCCGCAACGCCCTCTACTTCAATCTCGCCATCAGCACCGCTATCACTCTCCTTGTGCTGTTGATCAGCGGCTATGCGGTGAATCTGTTCCAGCTCCGCCTGGAGTCGCTGGCGAGAACCGACAAATTGACCGGTCTGACCAACCGGCAATATTTCGATGCGGTGTTCGAACATGCACTGCGGTCGATCGGACGGCGCGGCAAGCGCCTGTCGCTGGCAGTTTTCGATATCGACTACTTGAAGGCGATCAACGATCGCTACGGCCACCTGGAGGGTGACCGTATTCTCACGCAGGTGGCACAGCTGGCCCGTGAGGGGATCCGCAAGTCCGATGTGATCTCCCGCTGGGGCGGTGACGAGTTTGTCATTCTCTTTATCGACTGTGACGAGGGAATGGCGGCCGAACTGGTCGAGGCCATCCGCCGTCGCATCAGGCAGCGCCTGACGCTGGGGGTGGAGGCTGGCGCGGCCACCATCAGCGCCGGTGTGGCTGAGTATCAGGAGGGTGATACCCCCAGCGCCCTGCTTGCCCGAGCCGATGAGCGGCTCTACGTGGCCAAGACCGGGGGGCGGGACCGGGTGGCTATGAGCGGTGGTGTGGTGGCGCAAGCCTGAACGGAGGGTGGCCCGGACCACGCTCTGTATCATAAGGCGTCTGTTTTTTTGTCGGTTTGTTAGGGTGTACAGTGTTGCTGTCACCGTTATTGTTGAGGTTTTGTCATGTTACGCCCCCTTTTGCTACTACTGCTTCTCTCCTCCTTTCTGTTGCTGCTGGCCGGTTGTGCCGCGGCGCCCCCGCATGCAGATGGACGGCAGCTCAGTGGTGAGGAGATCGAGCAGCTGTTCAGCGGCCACAGCTTTACCCTGATCGGGATGAAAAGCGGTAATGAACTGCTGGTCTATTCCGATGCCGAGCATTGCACCATGCGTTATGTCAATGGCACGCGAACCAAGAAGCTTCGCTGGTACACCGAGGGGGACCAGCACTGCTGTGTCCGCGATGGCAAGCCGATGTGCGGTGCGATCTATGATCAGGGGCAGGGGATCTACCACAAATTTACCGATGGCCGTCACAGCCATACGATGAAGGATTTCACTGCGGGAAACCGGCTGTAGTGGCGATAACCGTCAGCGACTAAAGCGGCGTCAGGGGGCTCTTTCCCCTGCTCGCTGCTTTGTTGCCGACTGTAGGAGGAGGGCTAACGGCGGGCGCCAGTGACGCCATGCTGTTCAATCCCAGTTAACGGTGCAGTCCAGGTAGCGCCAGACACGGAACATGCCGCTCAGCCCTTCGTCCAGCATGATCTCCAGCGGTACGCCCTTGAGGGTTTTGTTGCGGTTCTTCAGCCAGAAGCTGGGCATATTGCGGTTCAGCGCAAACACCACGTGCAGTGACTCCTGAATGCCGAGCAGGTGCTTGGCGTGCTTCAGCACCTGCTCATCTTCCGGGAAGGGTTCGCCGTTTTTGTACTTGAGCAGATGACGAGGCTTGGTGCCTGCGGGGAAACCGAGCAGTTTGAGCTGGTCTTCCGGCGCCAGGCGCCAATCCTGGAGGATGTTCATCGTCAGCAGTGCCAGATGGGTTCGCTCGTCTTGGTCGAGTGCTACTGTAGTCAAGGGAAAACCCCTTTTGGTTTGATAATCGCTGCGCGCGACTGGTTTGACAGTACGTAATACGCTTGAGCGCGTATTATCTCTTTCATGTTATATAAGGTCAAAACAGGCGGAATAAAACGCTATTTGTAGAAGGGCTATTGCTGATTGGATATTGGAGGGGTGGGCCGGATGACGGAAATCGTTGATACAGCGGAGCAATTAGAGGGGTTTATCGCCGACCATCCGGCGGCAGTGTTCTATTTCTCCGGAAACGACTGTAATGTCTGTCAGTCCCTGTTTCCCAAGGTCGAAACGTTGCTGCAACAGGAGTTTCCCCGCGTGGGATTGGGCAAGATCAATTGCAGCGAACAGCCGGAAATGGCCGCCCAGCATGGGGTGTTCACGGTACCGAGCCTGATCCTCTATTTCGAGGGGCGTGAGACACAGCGTTTTGCCCGCAATATCAGCCTGGGGCAGTTGCGCGAGGCGCTGGCACGGCCCTATCAGCTGCTGTTCGAATAGCCTCGGTGCTGAGAGTGTACTGCGCCCGGCCCGGTGGCAGGCCGGGTCGTCGGGTTACAGATCCAGTCCGTCCAGCCACTCACGGATAACTGTGCTCAGCTCATCATTGTAGCCGTTGAAATAGTGCTCGGCGCCATCCACCATCTGCTGGGCTGACTGCGGATTGCCGGCCTTTTCGATCATGGCCCTGCGCTCGGGGGCCATGCGCAGTACCGCGGGAAAGTCCTTGCTGGCGAAGACATCCAGCACCGGCACCGCCATCTTATCCAGCGGGAAAGGCTGGACCATGGGTTGCTTGTAGTCGGTGGCGCCCATGCCGATCCCCACGTAGGCATCGATGTCGCCATCGCCGTGCGTATCGATCCAGTGCATCGCCATGTGCGCACCGCAGCTGTGGGCGATGAGCACGATCTTCTCTATTCCCTGTTCGCGCAGATAGGCGATAGCCGCCTCAATGCGTGGGTAGGCCTCAGGAAACAGCGGCACATAGTCAAAATATTTGGCCTCCTTTTCCATCACAGGCATCTGCAGCGAGAGGGTATCCCAGCCATCCTCGGGCAGGGTAGTGCGCAGGGGGTGTACCACCGTCTCCCAGTTGGGGTGCAGGCCGCGGCCATGCAGGATGATGGCCGCACCCCTTCTCTCCTCGGCCTCGCTCTCCATATGGATGGCGAGGAATTCGTGGCCATTGGCGTCCAGCAGCATCGGTTCGCCGTCGAAGATGGCATCGACAATCTGTTCATAGATACGCTGCTCGCGCTCCAGATCGGAGCCGGCAGTGGCCAGCGGTGCAATGAACAGACAGCACAGGGCGAACAGCCGGGGAAGGAGGTGTTTCATGGTGACTCCTCGATTTTTATCTACGATGTATGTGATTTATAAGTCAATGGTGAAGCAAAAGAAAGGGGCCTCGCGGCCCCTTTCTGCTGCAGTACGCGAGCCTTATTCCATCGGCTGGGTGATGGTGAAGGCGCCGCGGATCATGCCAGGCTTGTAGCCGCGGGCCTGATCCTCAGGATAGAGCTCATCGAGCTTGGCGGTGATGGCCGGATCGATATTTTCGCCGTGGCACTTGAGGCAAGGGGCCTTGTCCAGCGGCGGCATACCGATGGCCTTCATGAAGCGGAAGGCTTTTTGCCCGTCCTGCTCGACCACCTCGAAGTGGGCCATCTCGGCCGGATTCTCGCCGGAGGCGGCACGCTCCTCGAACTGCTTCAGCACCACCGTCTCCCACGCATCCGGGGCATTGTCGGGGTTGCGGGTCTTGAGGCTGGTACGCCCGACATCCCAGCCGTGCTTGTCGGATTGCTCCTGAGCGATGGCCGGGGCGACAGTGTTGCATACCTCGATGGCCTTGGTGGGACCACCGGACTTCATGGCATTGCCCAGCTCCCCCTTCAGCTTGCCCATGAACTGCTTTACTACGGCCTTGCTGTCAGTGGCGCGTTTTTTTATCTCGTCCTGTCCGGCCAGCGCCACGCTCATTGGCAGGGTGCACAGTAAGGCAACAGAAATCAGCTTTTTCATTTTGCTCCTCCACATTATGACTAGCTTGGTTATATCCCCTCTCACCGCCCTTTTATATATCGAGTGGCGACAGATCACAAGCTCCCTCTTGAGGTACGTTGTGACCATGGTCTGACTTTTGTTCCGCTGAGGGTGCCAGGAAAAGGCGGTGTCACCTCCGGCCTGGACAATGCGTGTAATCGCGTTCCATTCACTATATTATGGGATGAGAGAATTGTGCTTGCCGTAATAACGTCATAATCGAGAGGATGAAACATGAAACTACGAGCTGCTGGACTGGTGCTGCTGGGAGGGATCACGACTACCGCTGTGGCGGATAATGTTGATGTGAATCTGCGCGATGATGCGCTCCGCGCCGGCTACTCCATGGAGATGAACGATGGCTTGAGTGCCAATTTCGGTTTTTTGTTGAATGATGATGATAAGCAACTGGATGATACGATGTTACATGCCGGTTTGCTGGTCAGCGGCGAGAACTGGAGTGAGAAAGGAACCTTCGATATCAGTCTGGGTGGACGTGTCATCTACGCTGCGCCGGACAATGTTGACTTGGCTGCGCTTGCCTTGGGCGGCGAGTTGCGCTTCTCACCGGTACACCGCCTCGGTATTGGCGGTTCAGCCTATTACGCACCCGGAATTACCGCCTTCATGGATGCCGAGGCCTACTCGGAGTTCGGTATTAAAGTGGATTACCAGGTGTTGCCGCAGGCCTTTGTCTATGTCGGCTATCGCAGCATCGAAGTCGATATCGAGAATGGCCCCGATAATGTTGAGCTGGATGAGGGCGTACATGTGGGCGTAAAAATGCTGTTTTAGAGCATGAATCGCAGGCGAAAAAAAACCGGTACTCCTGCGTACCGGTTTTTTTTCGCCTGTACAACGGTTATCAGGCGGTAAGCGCCGCTTCCAGTTCAGCGAAGGTTTTGGCAACCTCGGTGGGGTCGATGTTGATCCCCAGCTGTTTGCTGATCTGCTTGGTAGAGAAGAGGCCACGTACTACTTGTTGTCTGTCATCGTCCAGGTCGATCACCAGAGCGTGTTGGCGGCCTACCCGTTTTAGGGTTTCGACGATGTGACCGACACGGGCATTTTCCACGTCGACCATGTATAGCACCTCGATCCTGTCGGCGGGTGTCATGATGTCGCGCAGGTAGATATCTTCGCGTTTGCCACCGACCTCCTGCAGGTATTTCACCGGTCGGTCGCCCTGCAGATCGGTGCTGGTAATGATGCCGAGGATTGCATTGGCCTGGTCAGTGACCAGCAGCAGGCGAACGCTACTGGCGATCATGCGCTGTTCCGCAGCTTCAATCGTGGCGCAAGGTCCCATCGTGATAGCCGAGACCTTGGTAAAGTCGGTCATAACATCGGTGGCAGGACTGTCTGCTGTTACCTGCTCCGGAAGACGTTGTGGCGGACGGTGATAGGTGATCCCGCTATTGAGGTGGTGGTATGGCAGTGATGTATAGTTCTCGGACATGCGGCACTCCTCCATCATTAATTGTGCGCCTGAGTTCTATGAATAATTCATGACAGCATGCTTTGCAATGGATTTGCCGCTGAATGTTTTTTCTACGCCATTAACCTGTTCAATGAAAGCGCCTGCTTATAAAGTAATTTTATTGGCCTGGATCTACCCTCTGGCGCCAGCAGGCTGTGCTCTGGCTTTCAAAGAAGGAGGTAGGCGGTCCAAAAAAAGTGTGCGGTAACGCAAAAGGGGCCGTTGGCGGCCCCTTCTGCTCTACACGTTGTTGATAAACTCAGTTGTTGACGAAATCTTTCAACTTTTTCAGTGGCCGGATCTTCACTGCGGTTGAGGCCGGCTTGGCCTTGAACGTGGTCTCTTCACCGGTGAAGGGGTTGATGCCTTTGCGCGCCTTACGGGCAGGTTTTTTCACGGTGGTAATCTTCGCCAGGCCGGGCAGGGTGAAGCTACCGGCGCCGCGCTTGCGAATGTGGCCATCGATGATGTTCTCCAGCTCCCCGAAGACCGCGGCAACGTCCTTCCTGGACAGTTCGGTGCGTTCGGCAATGGTGGAAAACAGTGCGGATTTGGTCATCGGATCCTTAATGGCAGTGACCTTGGTAGGGGCGGCGGCTTTCTTGACTGCGGTCTTTTTGGTAGTGGCTCTTTTTGCGGGTGCTTTCTTTGCAGCGGCTTTTTTGGCAGTAGCTTTTTTCTTGGCAACCATCTTATTCTCTCCTCGAAGTAACGTGGGGCGTCGATCCAATAACGACTGGATAACTGCATCGATTTTCTATCGCGTTTGTGCAAAATACAAGTAAAGAGCGGCAAAAAAAAAGCTTTTGGCCCTGTTTTTTCCGCTTTTTCACCGTTTTTTCTCCTCGCTGTGGCTCATTTTGGCGGTGCAGATATTGCGATGACGCAGGGTAGCGCCCATATGGGAGTCGTACAGGGCGTGAAATGGTAGGATTGACGGGGCCGGTGATCTCCCCGGCTCAACGCGGAGTGTTGTGGTGATAAGAGAGCTGATGGTTACAACCCGCCGACAGGGGTTGCATGAGGTGACCTCTGATGTTGCGGCGTTAATCGCCGGAGCGGGGCAGGAGGAGGGGCTGTGTACCCTGTTCGTGCAACACACCTCCGCCAGTCTGATTATCCAGGAGAATGCGGATCCTTCGGCAAGAGGGGATCTGGAGAACTGGCTTAACCGCCTGGTGATGGAGAACGATCCACTCTATACCCATACCCAGGAGGGAGCGGATGACATGCCCTCGCACATCAAAAATGTGCTCACTGCCACCTCGCTCTCCATCCCGGTGCAGCACGGCCGTCTGGCGCTGGGTACCTGGCAGGGGATCTATTTGTGGGAGCATCGCCGTTCCAGCCATCACCGCCGCTTGATCGTGCATCTGGGACCATGATGGAGAGCGGATATGTATGAGGTGATCGGCCAGGCGGCCATCCTGATTCTCTGCGGCGTGCTGTGGCGTGTTATCACCCCCCAGGGACTGGATGCGGATACCCTGCGCAACAGCCTTACTACCCTGGTCTATATGTTGCTGTTGCCGGCATTGGTGCTGGTGGTACTGTGGCGGGCGGAGTTGACCCTGGATGCGATCAAGGTGGCACTGTTGGCAACGCTTGGTATCGGGGTCGGCATGGGTGTCGCCTGGCTCTGGTTTCGCCGAAAACGCCCCGCTGCGGCTGCGCTGGGGGCGCTGTTACTGGCCGCCGCCTTTCCCAATGCCACTTACATGGGCTTGCCGGTACTGGAGGCCTCACTGGGACCGTGGGCACGTGCCGTCGCCATTCAGTATGATCTGTTCGCCTGCACGCCGCTGTTACTCAGTGCCGGGGTGATGCTGGCCCAGCACTACGGCGGCAGTGGGGAGAGCGCACATCCGCTGCGTAACCTGTTGCGGGTACCGCCATTGTGGGCAGCGCTGGCCGGGGTCGCACTTAATCTGGGGCAGATGCCACTGCCCTCGTTGGCGGGTGGGGTAATGGATATGCTGGCCGCCGGGGTAGTGCCGCTGATGCTCTTTTCACTTGGCCTCGGCCTACGTTGGGGTTCCGGCTGGGGCAATCGTCTGGCGCTGGTGATGCCGGTGGTGTTGATTCAGTTGCTGATAACACCGCTGGTGGTCTATGGGGCCAGCGATCTGGCCGGTCTGCAGGGGGCGGTGCGTACCGCGGTTGTCCTTGAGGCGGCGATGCCGAGCATGGTGCTGGGGATCGTGCTGTGCGATCGCTATCGTCTCGATACCAATCTCTATGCCATGGCAGTGACCCTCAGTACCGCGCTGAGCATCGTTACGCTACCTATGTGGTTCGCCCTGGCGGGGGTCTAGCAGACTGTTGAAATTCTGCTCATGTGAAGAAGACTATTTCGTCTATAGCAACCGCTGTCCCCATACCGGTGTGCCACGCAACTGGCAACCGGATCAGTTTCTCAATGATGAAAAGGATTGAAACGTGCTGCAGCAAAACCTTTCCAGCACCCTGTTTGTGCTTCTGATCTTGTTTGCTGGCGAGGCGGCAGCCGAGAGCGTCTATGTTATCGATGTGCTGCGCGTCGGCATTCGTGCACAACCGACCGGCAGCGGCCCCTCCGAGGCTGTGGTCAAAAGTGGTGACAGGCTTGAGGTACTGGAGAAGCAGGGACAGTACTGGCGGGTGCGTAACAGCGATGGCGAGGAGGGCTGGGTCAACCGCGGCTATCTCGTCGATGAGCCGCCGGCAGCATTACAGCTTGCGGCGGTGCAGCAGGAAAACGGGCAGCTGCGGCGCGAGATCGAGAGCCTCAAGGAGGCGCGTGGCGACGAGGGCAGGAAGAACGATGCCCTGCAGCAGAAGCTTGCCGAGCAGAGCGAGGCACTGGCGGCAGCCCGGCAGGAGAACACCCAACTTAAAGTGCATGTCGAGACGCTGATATCAAGCCGGGAGGGGCTGTTGCCCCGCTACCGCTGGGCCTTTGAGCTGCTCGCAGCACTGCTGCTGCTCGGCATCGGCCTCTATTTCGGCCGCTGTAGCTATCGCTGCCGGTTACGGCGCCGTTTCGGTGGTATGGAAATTTAAGCGTTGCCGAAACGTGAAGCGCCGAAACCGTTACTGGCACTGATGTGGTCGCGATAGAGCTGCTCCAGATCTTCGACAACCGAGTTCTTGACCGATTCACGCTTCAACAGCGCCTCGGACCAGCGCTGTAGCTTAGGCGTTTGATCCAGCAGCCCCATCGGGTGCCACTTCTCCAGGAAGGCGATGCGCATGAACAGCGGTGCGTAGGCGGCATCGACCAGAGAGAAGACCTCCCCGTTGAATAGCGGCCCCTCAACCTGCTGTTCCACCTGTGTCAGCTTGTCACGCAGCTCCTGCTCTGCGCTATCACAGGCCTCCTGCTCCTTGGCCATCACCATATTGAACTGGCAGAAAAAGAGGGTCGAGGCGAACTCGACCCAGGCGCGGTTATGCGCCTTGCGCAACGGATCGGTCGGGTGCAGCGAGGGGGGATTGACCTCGTCCAGATACTCCATGATCACCGCCGATTCGAACAGCACGGCATTCCCCACCTTCAGCAGCGGTACCTTACCCAGCGGGGAGATCGTCTTGAACCACTGCGGGGGCTCCTTCAGGTTGATGTAGGTAATATCATAATCAATGCCCTTCTCCTCCAGCACGATCACCGAACGCTGCACGAACGGACAGAGCTTGAAGCTGATCAGTTCCGGTTTCATGGTTTCCCCCTTTTGGGTGCTTTTGTTATTCAGTCATCATAGGGAAAGCGGTGGGGGGATGGCAAATCAGGGCTCTAAGTTTCGAGTTTCGAGAGCGGATACTTTCAACGTGCAACTTTGAACTTGCAACTATTACCCCGGTGGCCAGGAGAAGGCGCGACCTGCCAGCAGGTGGAGGTGGACGTGGAACACGGTCTGCCCGGCGTCACGATTGCAGTTCATCACCATGCGGTAGCCGCTCCGGTCGACGCGCAGCTCCCTGGCCAGCTTCGAGGCGGTAGTCATCAGCTTGCCGATAAGCCGCTCATCCTCGTCGCTGAAGTCGTTGGCAGTGGCGATGTGCTTTTTCGGGATGATGAGGAGGTGGGTCGGTGCTACCGGGTGGATGTCGCGGAAGGCAAGGATGTCATCATCCTGATAGTAGATATCGGCGGGGATGGCACCGTCAATGATCTGGCAGAAGATACAGCTCGATTCGCTCACCGAATAATCCCCCCTTTCTCAGCGAAGCGGCAGGAGCCCTCTCCCGTGGGCGAATGTTCGCCGAGGGGACTCGGCTCCTACCAGTCAGGTTAAGTGTAGCGAATCAGTGGCGGAAGTGGCGCATGCCGGTAAAGACCATCGCTATGCCGTGCTCGTCGGCGGCGGCGATCACCTCCTCGTCACGCATCGAGCCGCCCGGCTGGATCACCGCGGCGATCCCCGCCTCGGCGGCGTTGTCGATGCCGTCGCGAAAGGGGAAGAAGGCGTCCGAGGCCATCACCGAGCCCTTTACGTCAAGGCCGGCATGTTCGGCCTTGATGGCGGCGATGCGGGCGGAGTTGACGCGGCTCATCTGGCCGGCGCCGACGCCGATGGTCATGTTCTCGCGACCGTAGACGATGGCGTTGGATTTGACGAATTTGGCCACCCGCCAGGAGAAGATAAGGTCTGTCATCTCCTGCTCTGTCGGCTGGCGTCGAGTGACCACCTTGAGCTCATTGTAGAGCAGTTGATCGCTGGACTGTACCAGCAGACCGCCGTTGACCTTCTTGAAGTCGAGGGTTTCAATGCTTTCGTCCCAGGTGCCGCATTCGAGCAGGCGCACGTTCTTCTTCTCACTGACCACCTCGATGGCCTCCTGCGAGACCTTGGGCGCGATGATCACCTCGACGAACTGGCGCTCGATGATGGTGCGGGCGGTGTGGCCGTCGAGCTCGCCGTTGAAGGCGATGATGCCTCCGAAGGCCGACTCGGGATCGGTAGAGTAGGCGCGGTCATAGGCGGTGAGCAGGTCTGCGCCGATGGCAATGCCGCAGGGATTGGCATGCTTGACGATGACGCAGGCCGGACCCTCATTGAACTGTTTGATGCACTCCAGCGCCGCGTCGGTGTCAGCGATGTTGTTGTAGGAGAGCTCCTTGCCCTGCAGCTGGTGGGCGCTGGCGATGGAGCCTGCCGGGGCGTTGTGCTCGACGAAGAAGGCGGCCTTTTGGTGCGGGTTCTCTCCATAGCGCATGGTCTGCACCTGCTTGACCTGCAGGTTGAAGGTGCGCGGGAACGCGGCCTGTTCCGCACCCTCGGTCTTCACCTCATCGACAAGCTTGCCGAAGTGGTTGGCGATCATGCCGTCGTAGCGGGCGGTGTGCTCGTAGGTCTTCACCATCAGGTCGAAGCGGGTCTCGTAGCGGGTGGTGCCGTCGTTGGCCTTCATCTCCTCCAGTACACGACCGTAGTCGGCAGCATCGACAATAACCATTACATCCTTGTGGTTTTTCGCCGCGGCGCGGATCATGGTGGGGCCGCCGATATCGATGTTCTCGATGGCTTCCTCCAGGGTGCAGTCGGGCCTGGCCACGGTCTGCTCGAAGGGGTAGAGATTGACCACCACCATGTCGATGCCGCCGATGCCGTGCTCGGCCATAACCGCATCATCAAGGCCGCGCCGGCCCAGAATGCCGCCGTGGATCTTCGGGTGCAGGGTCTTGACCCGCCCGTCCATCATCTCCGGAAACCCGGTGTAGTCGGAGACCTCGATCACCGCAATGCCGCTCTCGGCCAGCAGTTTGGCGGTACCACCGGTGGAGAGGATTTCCACGCCGAAGCCGACCAGCTCCCTGGCGAAATCGACGATGCCGCTTTTGTCCGAAACACTGATAAGCGCACGCTGAATCTTGCTCATGATGGGTCCTTAATTGATAAAAGCTTAAACGCAGAGCTCGCAGAGGCGCAGAGCACGCAAAGAGTGAAAAGCGTTGTCGGGTAGTACCGCAATGAATCTGCTCTGCGCTCTTTGCGTCTCCGCGCCTCTGCGTTAATGGGTTTATTAGTTATCCAGGCCGTACTGTTTGAGTTTTTTGCGCAGGGTGCCGCGGTTGATGCCGAGCAGTTGTGAAGCCTGGGTCTGGTTGCCCCGGGTATGCTCGATCACCTTCTCCAGCAGCGGGCGTTCCACCTCGCCCAGCATCAGCTGATAGAGTTCGCCGGCGCTATGGCCATCAAGATCGGAAAAGTACTTGTCCAGCGCCTTGCGCACGCAGCCATTGAGGGGGTTGGCACAGGTTTCTTTCACGCGGCAATCTCCCTGTTTTCCATTAATTGCGCAAAGAATTGGTTCACCATGACGAGTTGTTCTTCTGCATCGTCAACACGATTGGCCGCCTGGCGGAAGGCGGCACCGTGGCGTTGGCCCTTGCTGTACCAGGAGATGTGCTTGCGCGCCATGCGTACACCGGTGTACTCGCCATAGAAGCGGTAGAGGTTTTCCAGGTGGCCGAGCAGGATGTCGCGCACCTCCTCCAGTCCCGGCTCGGGCAGTGTCTCGCCGGTCTGCAGGTAGTGCTCGATCTCGCGAAAGATCCACGGTCTGCCCTGAGCCGCACGGCCGATCATCACCCCGTCGGCGCCGGAGTGCTCCAGCACCTGGCGGGCCTTTTCCGGGGTGGTGATATCGCCGTTGGCGATCACCGGAATCGTGATGGCGGCCTTGATGGCGGCGATAGTCTGATACTCGGCATCGCCCTTGTAGCCGTCGGCCCGGGTGCGACCATGGACTGCCAGCGCCTGAATGCCAGCCGCCTCGGCAATATGAGCGATATTGACGCCGTTTTTGTTATCGCGGTCCCAGCCAGTGCGGATCTTGAGGGTGACCGGTACCTCGGGGACGGCGTTCACCACGGCATCGAGGATGCGCCCGACCAGCGCCTCATCGCGCAGCAGCGCGGAGCCGGCCTGTACATTGCACACCTTCTTTGCTGGGCAACCCATGTTGATGTCGATGATCTGTGCACCGTTGTCGGCGTTGTAGCGGGCCGCCTCGGCCATCATCTGCGGGTCGGCGCCCATGATCTGTACCGAGCGCGGCTCGGACTCGCCGGCATGATCGGCGCGGCGTTTGGTCTTTTCACTGCCCCACAGCAGGGAGTTTGAGGCGACCATTTCGGACACGGCCATTCCCGCTCCCATCTCCTTGCATAACCGACGGAAGGGGAGGTCGGTAACGCCGGCCATGGGGGCCAACACTAGATTGTTTTTCAGCGTATAGGGTCCAATGCGCATGGTGCCGTGGTGGTGCTTGTTTTTTTGGAATCGATAATCATACCGGCTAACGTCTTCGGTATAAAGCTTCGTTGTTCAATAAAATCGAAATTCGAACCCCACGGCCTCCTCACCCGGATCGACCACCTCAAGCATCAGCGGGATCTCGGTATTCGGGGTGAACTCCCATTGCCCGATCTCCCCGATAAGATACTGCTCGGGATGGAATTGGCGGCGGGCAATAATCTTCTGCTGCAGGTCGGTCATGATCACCTCGAAGGGAGGAAAGGACTGGGTAAACTCGGCCCGGTTTACCACTGTGGCGGTGATCAGCAGGCTGTTTTGGTAGCGGGGATGGGCCTGCACCAGGTGGCCGATCAATTCGATTTTGTCTACATCACGGCGTAGTGGAAGCCGGCAACCGGTCAGCTCGCACATTTGGCTCAGGAGGGGGCGTAGCATGGGGCTTTCCGCCAGATTGATGCGCTGGTAATAGAGGTACTGCAGTGCCAGGGCGAGGAGCAGCAGCAGAATACCGCTGCCCCACAGCAGCGTCCCGCCTACAGGGGTGCCGGCATGGGATCCCAGCTGGGGTGGCAGTCTGTAGCCCCCCTGTCTGTCGAGGTCAGGGGACGGTGAGGTGCCGTCGGTTCCGAGCGGTGCCTCGGCCTCGGCATAGGGGGTATCGGGTATTTCATCCCCCTCATCCCCGGTAGCAGTGGAGGACGGTTCCGCTTTACTCTCGTCGACACTCAGAGCCTTGGCATCTTCGCTTGTCGCCCCTCCACACTCTTGCACCGGGCCCATCGGTGGGTACTCAGCCTCCGATGCCTCGGTTTGTTCCGCTGTCCCTGTGAGACAGTCCTGTACTGCCGCAACATTCTCATTCGAGAAGAGATCGTGGTATCTGTCACTGTCCGCACTGTCCTCGTCAGGGGCAGCATCCATGCCGGAGTCCAACAAGAGCTCATCTGCAGCTGGCGATGTGGGCTCATGATCACCCGATGAAGACGTATGCTCTAAAGCGAATATATCGCGCCAGGGGGGGTAGTCCTCCTCATCCGTTTCAGGGGTGTCGTCGCCCCTTGGTTCCTGCTCCCCCGGCGATTT
Organism: Gammaproteobacteria bacterium; assembly: GCA_026196275.1. Classification (GTDB taxonomy): domain Bacteria; phylum Pseudomonadota; class Gammaproteobacteria; order Thiohalomonadales; family Thiohalomonadaceae; genus JAPHTQ01. The sequence goes on along the minus strand of JAPHTQ010000032.1, from coordinate 189 downwards.
GGTCGGGTCAAACAGACTGAATAGATCGAACTCGGTAAGGGATTTCCTCTCCTCTGCATCCTGTGGCGACCTCACCGCGGAGGCATCTCCTGAAATCTGCTCGGGCACCGGCTCCTGGCCGGACTCAGGCTCGGGTTCAGGCTCAGGCTCAGGCTCAGGTTCGGGCTCGGGCTCGGGCTCAGGCTCGGG
>JAPHTQ010000031.1 GCA_026196275.1 Gammaproteobacteria bacterium | reverse complement strand
GAGATCTGCTGGTTTTCAACGATACCCGGGTGATCCCGGCGCGGTTGTTCGGGCGCAAGGAGAGCGGTGGCGCGGTGGAGGTGCTGGTGGAACGCATTACCGGCGAGCAGACGGTGCTGGCCCATCTGCGGGCCAGCAAATCTCCCAGGCCCGGGAGTTGGCTGACGCTGGAAGAGGGGATAGCGGTCGAGGTGAGCGGGCGTGACGGCGCGCTGTTTGCCCTGCGTTTTCCCGCTCCGGTACTCGAGCTGCTCAAACAGTATGGCAGGATGCCGCTGCCGCCCTATATTGAACGCGAAGCCGGTGAGAGTGATGCGGAGCGTTACCAGACGGTCTATGCGCGAAAGGAGGGGGCAGTGGCTGCCCCAACCGCCGGGTTGCACTTCGACGAGGCGATGCTGGCGCACCTTGATGAGATGGGCGTGGAGTCGGCCTACGTGACCCTGCACGTGGGGGCGGGCACCTTCCAGCCGGTGCGGGTGGATGATATCCGCGAGCACCACATGCATTCCGAATACATTGAGGTACCGCAGGCGGTGGTCGATGCGGTGGCCGCTACCCGAGCCCGCGGCGGTCGGGTGGTAGCGGTGGGAACCACCGTGGTCCGTTCGCTGGAGTCGGCGGCGCGGGCCAATGGTGGTGAGCTGGCCGTCTACAGCGGTGAGACCGATATCTTTATCTATCCCGGCTATCAATTCCGGGTGATCGACGCCCTGGTGACCAACTTTCACCTGCCCGAGTCGACCCTGCTAATGCTGGTCAGCGCCTTTGCCGGCTACGAGCAGACCATGGCTGCCTACCGCCACGCCGTCGAGCAGCGGTACCGCTTCTTCAGCTACGGCGATGCGATGTTTCTGTTGCCGCAGAAAAGCATATAGCCACAGAGGACACAGAGAACACCGAGGGATGACACAAGTCCGCCATTTTTCGGGTAACCTGCCATCACTGCAGGCCTTCGGTGCCGATATGTATTCCACAAAGGGCTCAGTGAGCTCTGTGCCCTCTGTGGCAAAGCATTTATAGATAGGAAGACGATGGAATTTGAACTCTTTGGTACCGACGGCCAGGCCCGACGCGGTCGCCTCACCTTCGAGCGGGGCACGGTAGAGACCCCTGCCTTCATGCCGGTGGGTACCTACGGCACGGTCAAGGCGATGACCCCCGAGGAGTTGCAGGGGATGGGCGCCGAGATCGTCCTCGGCAACACCTTCCACCTGATGCTGCGCCCGGGCACGGAGATCATCCGCGAGCACGGCGACCTGCACAACTTCATGCACTGGCAGGGGCCGATCCTTACCGATTCGGGCGGTTTTCAGGTCTTCAGTCTTGGACAGATGAGACGCATTACAGAGGAGGGGGTCACCTTCGCCTCGCCGGTGGACGGCTCGAAGGTCTTCATGGGACCGGAGGAGTCGATGGCGGTGCAGCGGGATCTGGGCTCGGACATCGTGATGATCTTCGACGAGTGCACGCCCTACCCCGCCACCGAGGCCGAGGCGCGCACCTCGATGGAGCTTTCGCTGCGCTGGGCCAAACGCTCCAGGGAGGCGCACGATGCACAGGGAAGTGCAAGTGTCGCGGGAGGCAGGACGCCGGGAGCGACCGATGCACAGGGAAGTGCAAGTGTCGCGGGAGGCGGGACGCCGGGATCGACCGGCGACAATCCTAACGCCCTGTTCGGCATCGTCCAGGGGGGCATGTACCCTGAACTGCGCCGAGAGTCGCTGGCCGGTCTGCTGGCGATCGGTTTCGATGGCTACGCCATCGGCGGCCTCTCGGTGGGCGAGCCCAAGGAGGAGATGATGAGCACTCTGGAGGGGATCACCCCCCATATGCCGAAGGACAAACCGCGCTACCTGATGGGGGTGGGCAAGCCGGAGGATATCGTCGAGGCGGTGCGCCGCGGGGTGGACATGTTCGACTGTGTGATGCCGACCCGCAACGCCCGCAATGGCCACCTCTTTACCAGCGAAGGGGTGGTGAAGATCCGCAACGCCGGCCATGCCCATGATACCGGCCCGCTGGATCCGGCCTGCGACTGCTATACCTGCCGCAACTATTCGCGCTCTTATCTGCGCCACCTGGACAAGACCGGCGAGATCCTGGGTGCCCGGCTCAACACCATCCACAATCTCCACTACTACCAAAATCTGATGCGCGGCCTGCGCGGCGCCATTGAGGCGGGCTCCCTGGAGGGGTATGTGAACGACTTCTACGCCAGACGGTCACAACCTGTGCCTCCTGTGCCATAATAAACGCCAGTTTTTCAGCCAACCAACCAAAACAAGCTAAGGAACCACTATGAGCTTTTTCATCTCTGATGCCATGGCAGAAGCCGCACCTGCTGCTGCGGGCGGTGCACAAGCCGGCCTGCTGGAGGCGATTTTCCCCTTCATTATCCTCTTTATCGTCTTCTACTTTCTGCTGATCCGTCCCCAGTCCAAGCGGGCCAAGGAGCACAAGAAGATGGTCTCCGCCCTCTCCAAGGGGGACGAAGTGCTGACCCAGGGCGGTATCTACGGCAAGGTCCTGGAGGTCGGCGAGACCCATCTGGAGCTGGAACTGGCCGATAACCTGCAGGTGAAGGTACAGCGCGGGGCGGTTGCCAGTCTGCTGCCCAAGGGAACCATCAAGAGCCTCTGAGCTTTCGTAACAATAACAACCGCTGACCGGCGCTTCATGCGCCGGTTAGCGTATCGGGTGTAATCATGCTTAACCGCTATCCGCTCTGGAAGTATCTGTTGATCGCCTTTCTGATCCTGGTCGGGGTGATCTATGCACTTCCAAACCTCTACGGTGATGACCCTGCCCTGCAGATCTCCGCCAATCGCATGGCCGAGATCAACAATGAGACCCGTGATCGGGTCATTCAGGTGCTGGAGGACGAACAGCTCTCCTACAAGACGCTGGAGATCACCCCTGATGCCCTGCTGGTACGTTTTGCCGACACCGGCACCCAGCTCAAGGCCTACCAGCCGGTGCGTGAGGCGTTGGGCAGCAACTACACCACCGCCATGAATCTGGCACCGGCCACCCCGGATTGGCTGCGTCAGTTCAACGCCCTGCCGATGTATCTGGGGCTGGATCTGCGCGGCGGGGTGCACTTCCTGATGGAGGTGGATATGGATGCGGCCATCAGCCAGGCGAACGAGCGCTATGTCAGCGATATCCGTGCCCTGCTGCGTGAGGATAAGGTCCGTTACCTGACTATCAGCGCCGAGAACAACCGGGTTGAGGTCCGCTTCCGTGACGCCGCCGAGCAGGAGAAGGCCTACGCGGCCATCCGCAAAGAGTACCGTGATCTGGTGGTTGAAGAGGCGGTGCGCGATGGCAATCCCTACCTCTACGCCTCCATCAGTGAGAAAGAGCAGCTGGAGACGAAAAAGTTTGCGGTCAAGCAGAACATTACAACCCTGCGCAAGCGGGTTAATGAGCTGGGTGTGGCCGAGCCGGTGATCCAGCAGCAGGGCGATGAGCGTATCGTGGTGCAATTGCCGGGCGTGCAGGACACCGCACGGGCCAAGGATGTGCTCGGTGCCACCGCCACCCTCGAGTACCGCATGGTGGACGAGGAGAACGACCTGCAAGATGCCCTGGCAGGTCGGGTACCGTTTGGTTCACGTCTTTACCGGGAACGTAACGGTCAGCCGATCCTGCTGCAGAAGCGGGTGATTGTCACCGGCGACCAGATCATTGATGCCGCCTCCGGAATCGATCAGCAGAGCGGCAGCCCGCAGGTCAGCGTCACCCTTGATGCCAAGGGTGCCCGTCAGATGCTCGACAACACCCGCGAGAATGTCGGCAAGCGCATGGCGGTGGTCTTCATCGAGACCAAGACCGAGACCAAGATGGTCGACGGTGAGCCCAAGCGCGAGACCACCCGCACCGAAGAGGTGATCAGTGTGGCGGTGATCCGCGGCGTCTTCAGCAAGCGCTTCCAGACCACCGGCCTGGACAGCATGGAGGAGGCACACAATCTGGCGCTGCTGCTGCGTGCCGGCGCCCTGGCCGCGCCGATGGAGATCGTCGAGGAGCGTACCATCGGCCCTAGCATGGGTAAGGAGAATATCGACAAGGGAACCACTTCTGTGGTGCTCGGTTTCGTCTTCGTCCTTGCCTTTATGGCACTGTGGTACAAGGGCTTCGGTCTGGTGGCCAATATGGCGCTGGCACTGAACCTGGTGTTCATCGTCGCCGTACTTTCGCTGCTGCAGGCCACGCTGACCCTGCCGGGTATCGCCGGTATCGTCCTTACCGTGGGTATGGCGGTGGACGCCAACGTACTGATCTTCGAGCGTATCCGCGAGGAGCTCTACTACGGCAATACGCCGCAGGCGGCGATCCACGCCGGCTACGAGAAGGCTTTCTCAACCATCGCCGATGCCAATATCACGACCCTGATCGCGGCGGTGGTGCTGTTCGGCTTTGGAACAGGGCCGATCAAGGGCTTCGCCATTACCCTCTCCATCGGGATCATTACCTCCATGTTTACCGCCATCATGGTGACCCGCGGGGTTGTGAACCTGACCGTTGGCGGCAAGCGCCTGTCAAAACTGTCGATTTAAAAGGGAAGGACGATGCAACTGTTGAACAAAGAGACCCACATCAACTTCCTCGGTCTGCGCAAACCGGCCATGGCATTGTCACTGCTGATGATCGTGATCGCCATCGGCTCGATCGCCGTGCGCGGCTTCAATTTCGGTATCGACTTTACCGGCGGCACCATTATCGAGGTGGGTTACCCGCAAAGCGCCGAACTGGAGCAGATCCGCGGTGTGCTGGAAGAGCAGGGTTACAGTGACGCGGTGGTACAGCACTTCGGCGCCGCCACCGAGGTGATGATCCGCATTGCGCCGCGTGAAGGGGTCACCAGCGCGGAACTGAGCGATCGCCTGTTCGCCCTGCTCAAGGCCGATGAGAGCGCAGTGGAGTTGCGCCGGGTGGAGTTTGTCGGCCCCCAAGTGGGCGAGGAGTTGACCAACGACGGCGGCCTGGCGATGATCTACGCCCTTATCGGTATCCTGATCTACGTCGCGCTGCGCTTCGAGTACCGTTTTGCGGTGGGCTCGGTCGCGGCGCTGGTACACGATGTGATCATCACCCTCGGTGTATTCTCCCTCCTGCAACTCGATTTCGATCTGACAGTGCTGGCGGCAGTGCTGGCGGTGATCGGTTACTCCCTCAACGACACCATTGTGGTGTTCGACCGTATTCGTGAGAACTTCCGCAAGATGCGCAAGGGGAGCTCCGAGGAGGTGGTCAACGCCTCGCTTAACCAGACCCTGTCACGCACCTTGATGACCTCTTTCACCACCCTGTTGGTGTTATTTGCCCTGTTCTTCTTCGGCGGCGAGGTGATCCACGGCTTCGCCACTGCACTGCTCATCGGCATACTGGTCGGCACCTACTCCTCCATCTACGTCGCCAGCGCCACGGCCCTGGCTCTCGGCGTGAGTAAGGAAGATCTGATGCCGGTGGAGAAGGAAGGGGCAGAACAGGACGAGATGCCCTAAGCGGATAAAGAACCGTCGCGGCATGTAGCCGCTTCGGTTCCGCCAGCCATTCCCTATTTCTTGATCTCGGGCGGCAGGCAGGGACGGATCGCCTTGTGGATCGCCTCGAACAGTTTCAGGTTGCCGGCGATCACGTTGCCGCTCTCAAGAAAGTCATCGCCGCCGGCGAAGTCGCCGACCTTGCCACCGGCCTCCTGCACCAGCAGGGCGCCGGCGGCCATGTCCCATGGCTGCAGGGCGAACTCCCAGAAGCCGTCGAGGCGGCCGGCGGCGACATAGGCCAGGTCCAGTGCGGCGGAACCGGGACGGCGGATACCGGCGGTATCGGCAAACAGCGCCTTGAAAGTGGCCAGATAGGGGTCGAGCAGCTCCTGATTCTTGAACGGGAAGCCGGTGCCGAGCAGGGCCCCTTCGAGGGTCTTGCGCGGGGTGACGCGGAGGCGTCTGCCGTTGAGCTGGGCGCCGCCGCCACGGCTGGCGGTGTAGAGATCCTGGCTGATGGGGTCGTAGACCACCGCCTGGTCCAGCTTGCCGCGATAGCGCAGGGCGATGGAGACGGCAAACTGCGGAAAACCGTGGAGGAAGTTGGTGGTGCCATCAAGCGGGTCGATGATCCACTCATAGTCACTCTTGCCGTGATTGGACTGACCGCTCTCCTCGGCGAAGATAGCGTGGTCCGGATAGGCCTTGTGGATGGTATTGATGATCTCCTGTTCGGCCAGGCGATCGACGTCACTGACAAAATCGTTGCGTGACTTGGTGTCAACGCTGAGGCTGTCCACATGGGGGAAGGAGCGGGCGATAATGTTGCCTGCCTGACGCGCGGCGCGCACGGCAATATTCAGCATGGGATGCATGGGGCAGCCTCCGGATTGTTAAAAAGCGCGGGCATCCTTGGTGTGTCATGCAACACCGAGTCTGCCCTGTAATTCTCTATTCTAAACAAGATGACGGACAAAAGCAGCATTAATGAACGCTAATACAGCAACGCCGGGCCATTTTCCCCGTATCCGCATCGTCATGGTCGAGACCTCCCACCCCGGCAACATCGGTGCGGCGGCCCGGGCGATGAAGAATATGGCGCTGGAGCGGCTCTACCTGGTCAATCCGGTACTCTTCCCGCACCGAGAGGCGGTGTCGCGCTCCTCCGGGGCGGAGGATCTGCTGGAGCGGGCGGTGATTTGCGATACCCTCGCCGAAGCACTGGAGGGGTGCTCGCTGGTCTTCGGCGCCAGCGCCCGCAGCCAGCGCACTATCCCCTGGCCTCAGGTGGATGTCCGTGGCTGTGCCGCGATCGCGGCGGAGAGAGGCGGGGAGGGCGAGGTGGCTGTGCTGTTCGGTCGCGAGGATTCGGGGCTGAGCAACGAAGAGCTGGAGCTGTGCAACTACCTGGTACATATCCCCACCAACCCCAACTACAGTTCACTCAACGTGGCTGCAGCGATCCAGGTGGTGGCATACGAGCTCTACATGGCGCGTATCGGTGGGTGGCAGGGTACCCCTTCGAACAAGGCGGACCTGCCGGCCTCGGCTGATGAGGTAGAGGGATTTTTTCAGCACCTGCAGCAGACCCTGGTGGCGATCGATTTTCTTGATCCGGACAACCCGCGCCAGCTGATGCGCCGTCTGCGCCGCCTGTTCAATCGCGTCGAGCTGGAGAAGGTGGAGGTGAACATCCTCCGTGGCATCCTCACCAGTGTAAATAAGCTGTTGAAATAAAAAATCTCACCACAGAGACGCAGAGGAACGGCAAGTGGGACAAGGTATTCAAGGCGGGAACCGTCCACCGACGTAGAAGTTAGGCATCTGCGTGTAAGGCCAGTCAGATACGCAAAAAATCTGCTCTCCCCATGCCATAATGGGCGCGACCGCCACGGACGGCGGAGGTACAGGGAGTGCAGGTGCATACTGCACGTGTAATGAGGCAATCTCATGAAAATGGTGATAGTGCTTCGTCGCTACAGCTTCTCGCAGTGACCTCTGCCAAATACCCTTGAGTGAGAGCATGTAGCGAAAGTCTTACCCCCCCCCCTTTTTTTAATCCTCTGTGTCCTCCGTGTCTCTGTGGTGAATAATCAAATCCTCCCCCTCGCATTGCTCAGTCTGCTGTGCCAGAATATGGCCCCTCATTCTTATCAGGTATTAGCGGCGTAGCTGTCATGTTTGAACGTTTGCGAGAGGATATCAACTGCATTTTCCAGCGCGATCCGGCGGCGCGGACCTCTTTTGAGGTGCTGACGGCCTACCCGGGACTGCATGCGGTGCTGTTCCACCGCCTGGCTCATCGCCTGTGGGGAGCCGACTGGAAGTGGCTGGCACGGATAATCTCCAGCCTCTCACGCTGGTTCACAGGGATTGAGATCCACCCGGGAGCGACCATTGGCCGGCGCTTTTTCATCGACCACGGCATGGGTGTGGTGGTTGGCGAGACCGCTGTCATCGGTGATGACTGTACCCTCTACCACGGCGTGACCCTTGGCGGCACCAGTTGGCAGAAGGGAAAGCGTCACCCGACACTGGAGAACAATGTAGTGGTCGGCGCCGGGGCCAAGGTGCTGGGGCCGATCACCATTGGCCATGGGGCGCGCATCGGCTCCAACGCGGTGGTGGTAAAGAATGTGCCCGATGGCACCACCGTGGTCGGCGTGCCGGGGCGTATCGTCAAGCGTGCCGAGACCGACGAGGAGGCGGCCAAGCGCAAGGCAATCGCCGAGAAGATGGGCTTCGATGCCTATGGCACCACCGCGGACATGCCAGACCCGGTGGCCCATGCCATCAACTGCATGCTGGACCACATCCATGCAATGGACGGCAAGATGGAGAAGATGTGCGGGGCGATCAAGAGCCTGGGAGCGGAGATCGGCGATCTTGAGCTGCCGGTCCTGGATGAATGCGAGATCCGCTCGGGGCTGGATGATGACCTGAGTGGGGAAAAACTGGAGACCGGCGAGAAAGAACAGGGAAATAGTTGACTAAAAAGGTTGGTATTGGTACTTTAGCCACTATGTAATGTCATATAACTCTACTGGGTATTTAGGGAGAAGGCAATGAGACTGACCACAAAAGGCCGCTACGCGGTGACCGCCATGCTCGATCTTGCGATTCACTACAAGGATGGCCCGATCACACTGGCTGATATCTCCAAGCGTCAGGGGATCTCCCTGTCCTATCTGGAGCAGCTTTTCTCCCGTTTGCGCAAGAACGGGCTGGTGGACAGTGCCCGCGGCCCTGGTGGCGGCTATCGCCTGAGCCGCACCGCCGGTGAGATCTGTGTGGCGGATGTTATCACCGCCGTTGACGAAAAGGTCGATGCCATGCGCTGCGAAGGCAAGGGCAATTGCCAGGATAATGGCCAGTGCCTGACCCATGAGCTGTGGTGTGATCTGAGCGACCAGATCTACGGATTTCTCAAGAGTATCGATTTGGGACAGCTGGTCGAGCGTCAGGGTGTAAAGAGTGTTGCAGCACGCCAGGATCGTAGCGCCGAACATGCCCTGTCAGCGGAAAAAAGCGCTTAGGCACAGAGTTTAAGCCAAACCCTGATGGTCTATCTGGACCACAACGCCACCACCCCGCTGGATGAGCGAGTGCTGGAGGCTATGCTGCCCTACCTGCGTGGCCGCTACGGTAACCCTTCGAGTGTCTATGCCTTGGGGCGTGAGGCCAGAGCGGCACTGGAGCAGGCCCGTGAGCAGGTGGCAGAACTGGTATCCGCCCACCCGAGTCAGGTGCTGTTTACCAGCGGCGGTACCGAAGCTAACAACAGCGCCCTCAAAGGTGTTGCCCGTCGCGCCCCCCAAGGACGAATAGCGATCAGCGAGGTGGAGCATGCCTCGGTGCAGTCACCGGCTGCCGCCCTGGCCCGTGATGGTTGGCAGATTGATACCCTCGCTGTCGATGGGGAAGGGATCTGCCACAGGGAGACGCTGCAGCAGGCCCTGAGTGAACAGACCCGCATGGTTTCGGTGATGTGGGCCAATAATGAGACTGGCGTGGTGCAACCAGTGGCAGAACTGGCTGAAATCTGTCGTGAGCAGGGTGTGATTTTTCACACCGATGCGGTGCAGGCGGCGGGCAAGCTGGCGCTGGATTTTCCCGCCAGCGGTGCACACCTGATGAGTCTCTCGGCGCACAAGCTTTACGGGCCCAAGGGGGTCGGTGCCCTGATCCTCGACAAGGCGGTGGATCTTGAACCGCTGTTACATGGAGGCGGGCAGGAGCGAGGCCGCCGCGGCGGTACCGAGAACCTGGCGGCGATCGTCGGTTTCGGCAGGGCCGCAGAGCTGGCCGGCATTGAATTGGCCGAGCGGCGCCGCCACCTACTTACGCTGAGGGAGAGGTTTGAACAGCATCTGGCGCAGGCACTGCCTGAGGCGGTTATCTTCTGCCGCGATGCACAGCGCTTGCCCAACACGGTGTATATGGCGTTGCCGGGGCTGGAGGGGCAGACATTGATTATGGCCCTCGACCAGCAGGGGATCGCCGTCTCCAGCGGCTCGGCCTGCGGCAGTGACAGCAGCGAGCCCAGTGCGGTGCTCAAGGCCATGGGTGTGGAGAGCGAACTGGCACTCGGAGCCATTCGCATCAGCCTGGGCAAGGATAATACAGAACGGGATATCGACACCCTCTGCAGTGTGCTGGTATCCCAGGTGAAACAGCTGCAGAGCCTGGCCGCCGCAACGGCCTGGTGATGCATCAACCCAAGTTTATGATTGGAGCGAGAGCAGCATGAAAAAACCGATCTATCTCGACTACTCTGCGACCACCCCGGTCGACCCGCGTGTGGCCAAAACCCTGTGCAGCTACCTGACCGTCGAAGACGGCCTGTTCGGCAATGCAGCTTCCCGCTCGCACCAGTATGGCTGGGACGCCGAAGAGGCGGTGGAGAAAGCACGCAAGAACGTGGCAGATCTGATTGGCGCCAATCCCAAGGAGATCGTCTGGACCTCAGGTGCTACCGAGTCGGACAACCTGGCAATCAAGGGCGTGGCCCAGTTCTATGCCAAGAAGGGCAAGCACATCATCACCTGCAAGACCGAACACAAGGCGGTGCTGGACACCTGTCGCCACTTGGAGCGCGAGGGCTTCGAGGTGACCTACCTCGACCCGGAACAGGACGGCCTTGTCGACCTGGGTAAACTGGAGGCGGCGATGCGGGATGACACCATCCTCGTCTCCATCATGCATGTGAACAACGAGATCGGTGTGATTCAGGATGTGAAGGCGATCGGCGAGCTCTGCCGCAGCCGCAAGATCCTGTTCCACTCGGATGCAGCGCAGAGTGCCGGCAAGGTGCCGATCGACGTCGAGGAGATGAAGATCGACCTGCTGTCGCTCTCTGCACACAAGATCTACGGTCCCAAGGGCATGGGCGCACTCTATGTGCGTCGCAAGCCCCGTGTACGCCTTGAAGCGCAGATGCACGGCGGCGGCCACGAGCGCGGCATGCGCTCGGGCACACTCGCTACCCACCAGATCGTCGGTATGGGTGAGGCCTTCCGCCTGGCCCGCGAGGAGATGGCCGCGGAGAACGAGCGTGTGCGCATGTTGCGTGATCGTATGCTCGAGGGGCTCAAGGATATTGAGGAGGTCTATATCAATGGCGATATGGAGCAGCGGGTACCGCATAACCTCAATATCAGTTTCAACTTTGTCGAGGGTGAGTCGCTGATGATGGCGCTGTCCGAACTGGCGGTCTCCTCCGGTTCAGCCTGTACCTCTGCCAGCCTGGAGCCCTCCTACGTGCTGCGCGCCCTGGGCCGCTCCGACGAACTGGCCCACAGCTCCATCCGCTTCAGTATCGGCCGTTTCACCACCGAGGCCGACATCGACCGAGCGGTAGAGCTGTGTCATCAGAAGATCTCCAAGCTGCGCGAACTCTCCCCGTTGTGGGACATGTACAAGGAGGGGATCGACCTCTCCACCGTGCAGTGGTCGGCACATTAGGATAAAATTCTCCTCCCGCGGTGGGTCCCTGACCGGGCGCGGAATAGTATTACTAGGTGAGGTAAACAGAAGATGGCATACAGTGACAAGGTCATGGACCATTACGAGAACCCGCGTAATGTCGGTAATTTCGACAAGGATGAGTCTGATGTCGGTACCGGTATGGTCGGTGCGCCGGCCTGTGGCGACGTAATGCGTCTGCAGATCAAGGTTAATGAGCAGGGCGTGATCGAGGATGCCTGTTTCAAGACCTACGGCTGCGGCTCCGCCATTGCCTCCAGTTCCCTGGTGACCGAATGGGTCAAGGGCAAGAGTCTGGACGAGGCGGGCGAGATCAAGAACAGCCAGATCGCCGAAGAGCTGGCGCTGCCGCCGGTGAAGATCCACTGCTCGGTTCTGGCCGAGGATGCGATCAAGGCGGCGATTGACGACTTCAAGTCCAAGCAAAAGGGCTGAGGCCCGCGGAGGACAATATGGCTGTAACACTTACAGAGGCAGCAGCAGAACGGGTAAGGAACTTCCTTTCCGGCCGTGGCAAGGGTGAAGGCCTGCGCCTTGGTGTACGCACCTCCGGCTGTTCCGGCATGGCCTATGTGCTGGAGTTTGCCGACGAGATCAACGACGAGGATCAGGTGTTCGAGAGCAATGGCGTTAAGGTCATTGTGGACCAAAAGAGCATGGTCTATCTCGATGGCACCGAGGTGGACTTTGCCAGAGAGGGGTTGAATGAGGGCTTTAAGTTCAACAACCCCAATGTCAAGGACGCCTGCGGTTGTGGCGAAAGTTTCAACGTCTGAGTCGAACAGTAGCGAATGCAGCCGGCACAAGGTCAGAACTATTTCGAGATATTTGATATCCCGCTCTCCTTTGAGGTCGACCAGGAGACCCTTTCACTGCGCTATCGTGACCAGCAGCGGGCGGTACACCCGGACCGTTTCGCCAACGCATCGGATCAGCAGAAACGGTTGTCGGTACAGCATGCCGCGCTGATCAATGAGGCCTATCAGACCCTCAAGTCCCCGTTGTCCCGTGCCCGCTACATGCTCGAGCTGGGCGGTATCACGCTCGATGATAACGATACCAGCATGGCCCCGTCCTTTCTCATGGAACAGATGGAACTGCGCGAGTCGCTGGCAGAGGTGCGTGGCAAGGATGACCCCTTCACCGAATTGAACCGGCTGCGTGATCGCATCGAAAGGACGGAGCGGGAGCTGGTCCAGTCGCTGCAGCAGCTGTTTGCCGATGGCAGTGAGCTGGAACCGGGCAAGGATCTGATCCGTCGCATGCAATTCATACAACGCCTGTTGGGCGAGGTGGACGAGCTTGAGGAAGAGCTGGTTCACGACGCCTGATCCTGTGCCACCCATTCCAACCAAAGATTTTTTTAATTATGGCTCTTCTGCAAATCAGCGAACCCGGACAATCCACCGCCCCGCATCAGCACCGTCTTGCCGCGGGCATCGATCTTGGTACCACCAATTCTCTGGTGGCCACGGTGCGCAGCGGTATGGCCGAGACCCTGGCCGATGAGCAGGGTAACCACCTGTTGCCTTCGGTCGTGCGATACCTGGAGAGTGGTGAGCGGCTGGTCGGTACTGAAGCCAAGGCGAGTGCGGCACTGGACCCGCTCAATACCATTATCTCGGTCAAGCGCTTTATGGGCCGTGGTGTCGATGACATCAAAAGTCTCGGCTCGCGCCTGCCCTACGAGTTCATCGAATCGGACTCGGGCATGCCCAAACTGCACACCGCTGCGGGCGATTTCAGCCCGGTGGAGGTCTCCGCGGATATCCTGCGTGCACTGCGTGATCGCGCCGAACAGAGTATGGGGGGCGAGCTGACCGGTGTGGTGCTCACTGTGCCGGCCTATTTTGATGATGCCCAGCGTCAGGCGACCAAGGATGCGGCGCAAATCGGCGGTCTCAATGTACTGCGCCTGCTTAACGAGCCCACCGCGGCGGCAGTAGCCTATGGTCTGGACCAGGGATCGGAAGGGGTCATTGCGGTCTATGATCTGGGCGGGGGCACCTTCGATATCTCCATCCTGCGCCTTAACAAGGGGGTCTTTGAAGTGCTGGCCACCGGCGGTGACTCCGCCCTGGGCGGTGACGACATGGACCGGATGATCGCCGAGTGGATCATGACCGAGGCGGGGATTGCCAATGACGCCGATCACCACCAGCTGCGTCGCCTGATGCGCGATGCCTGTGCTGCCAAGGAGGCGCTGACCGATGCGGACAGCACGGAACTGAAGGTAGAACTGGCCGACGGCAGCCACTGGGAAGGTACACTTGAGCGCGAACAGCTCAACAAACTGGTTGACCCACTGATCCGCAAGACCCTGCTCCCCTGCCGCCGCGCGCTCAAGGATGCCGGTGTCGATCCCGCCGAGATCGTTGATGTGGTGATGGTCGGCGGTTCCACCCGAGTGCCACGGGTACGCGAACTGGTCGGTGAGTTTTTTGGCCGTGCCCCGAAGGTTGATATCGATCCGGACAAGGTAGTGGCCATCGGTGCCGCGATGCAGGCCGATGTATTGGTGGGCAACAAGCCCGACGACGAAATGCTGTTGCTTGATGTGATCCCGCTTTCGCTCGGTCTGGAGACCATGGGAGGCCTGGTGGAGAAGGTGATCCCGCGCAACACCACCATCCCGGTGGCACGAGCCCAGGACTTTACCACCTTCAAGGATGGTCAGACAGCGATGATGATCCACGTATTGCAGGGTGAGCGCGAGCTGGTTAGCGACTGTCGCTCGCTGGCGCGCTTTGAGCTGCGTGGCATTCCGGCGATGGCCGCCGGGGCGGCCCGCATCCGCGTCACTTTCCAGGTGGATGCAGACGGTCTATTGTCGGTTACCGCCCGTGAACAGGCCACCGGCGTGGAGAGCAGCATTCAGGTTAAACCCTCCTACGGCCTGTCGGATGATGAAATCACGCAGATGCTGCAGGATTCGATGACGCACGCCCGTGAGGATATGGACGCGCGCAACCTGCGTGAGCTACAGGTCGAGGCGGAGCGGGTGATCGAGGCACTGGAGGTGGCGCTACAGGCAGATGGTGAACGATTGCTGTCAGTGGATGAGCGCAGCCGTCTTGAGCGGATGATGTCGGATCTGGGTGAGCTGATTCAGGACGGTGCGGGGAAGGAACTCAAGCGCGCTATCGACAAACTCAACGCCGAGTCCTCCGAGTTTGCCGCGCGGCGTATGAACGCTAGTATACAGAAGGCGCTGGCCGGACAGGAGCTGGACAAGTTCGAGTAGCTTGCATTGCTGCCCTCGCGCACCCATTTTAATGAATCAACCGGATCCGGAGTAAAGACATGCCTCAACTGATATTCCTGCCCCACGAAGAGCTCTGCCCGGAAGGAGCTGTGTTCGAGGCCGAATCGGGTACCACGATCTGTGACGCGGCACTGGCCAACGGTATCGAGATCGAGCATGCGTGCGAGAAGTCCTGCGCTTGCACCACCTGTCATGTGATTGTGCGCGAGGGTTTCGACAGTCTGAGTGAGGCCGAAGAGATCGAGGAGGATATGCTGGACAAGGCCTGGGGCCTGGAGCCGGAGTCCCGTCTCTCCTGCCAGGCCACGGTCGGTGAGGTCGATCTGGTGGTTGAGATCCCCAAATACACCATCAACATGGTTTCCGAGTCACATTAAGGAGCATTCGATGAGCCTGAAATGGACTGATACTCTTGAGATCGCCATCCAGCTGGATGAGGCTCACCCCGATGTGGATCCGCAGTACGTACGGTTTACCGATCTGCATGATTGGGTCTGCGCGCTGGAGGAGTTTGACGACAATCCTGACCACTCCAATGAGAAGATCCTCGAGTCGATCCAGATGCACTGGATCGAGGAAAGAGAATAACTCTTCCAGCCTCAGAAAAAACCCAAAATCTGCCACAGAGGGCACAGAGAACACAGGGTCATGCAGCGGGACAATACATGGTCGCCGGCATCATCAGGCATAGCCGCGCTATACCCGCCACAGCCCTTTTCCCCCGTGTGCTCTATGACCTCAGTGGCTATAAAATTCATTCACTTATAGCTGGAATGCCCTGCCAAGCCCGCGTATAATCGCGGGTTTGTTGCATATGACGTTAGCGCGAGTATTTACGGAGATTGTTTTTGATGGCAACCGAACGCACCATTTCCATTATTAAACCCGACGCAGTGGCCAAGAATGTGATCGGCGAGATCTACTCTCGCTTTGAAAAGGCTGGCCTGAAGATCGTCGCGGCCAGGATGATGCATCTGTCCAAAGAGCAGGCGGGTGCCTTCTATGAGGTGCACAAGGAGCGCCCTTTCTATGATGCACTGGTTGAGTTCATGACCTCCGGGCCGATCATGGTGCAGGTGCTTGAGGGTGACAATGCCGTTGCCAGAAACCGTGAGGTGATGGGGGCCACCAACCCGGAGGAGGCGGTGCCCGGTTCCATCCGTGCTGACTTTGCCGATTCCATTCAACAGAATGCGGTGCACGGTTCCGATGCAGCGGAGACCGCAGCACGTGAGATCGATTTCTTCTTCAAACAGGAAGAGATTTGCCCGCGCACCCGCTAACAGTGTCGTGTGGCGATGATTCCGCTATAACAGGATCTAACGCCGATGAGTGAGTCTACCAGGGTTAATTTGCTTGGTCTGACACGGCAGGATCTGGAGGCCTTCTTCACCGAAATGGGGGAGAAGGCCTTCCGCGCTTCTCAGGTGATGAAATGGATCTACCAATTCGGGGTTGATGACTTCGATGAGATGACCAATCTGAGCAAGGCCCTGCGTGAACGATTGAAAGAGGTCGCTGAGATCCGCCTGCCCGAGGTGGTGAAGGATATGCCCTCGCGCGACGGTACCCGAAAATGGCTGCTCAAGGTCGATGAGATCAATCATATCGAAATGGTCTACATCCCCGATGGTGAGCGCAGTACCCTCTGCGTCTCCTCCCAGGTGGGCTGCACCCTGGCCTGTAGTTTCTGCTCTACCGCTCGTCAGGGTTTCAACCGCAATCTCTCCACCGCCGAGATCGTCGGCCAGGTGGCGCTGGCAACCCGTATCATAGGTCTGCCGGAGAACAAGGGCGAGCGGGTGATCACCAACGTGGTGCTGATGGGTATGGGTGAGCCGTTGCTCAATCTCGACAACGTCGTTAGTGCCATGGAGTTGATGAAGGACGACCTTGCCTTTGGTATCTCCAAGCGCCGGGTGACCCTTAGTACCGCCGGGGTGGTGCCGGGGCTGGAGGCGCTGCGCCAGCGTAGCGACGTCAGCCTCGCCGTATCACTCCATGCGCCGAACGATGAGCTGCGCGATCAGCTTGTACCGCTGAACAAAAAATACCCGATCAAGGAGCTGCTGGCTTCCTGCAAACGTTATGTTGAGGGTAAGCCGCACAATCGGGTGACCTTCGAGTATGTCATGCTTGCCGGCGTCAACGACAGCCCGGCGCATGCGCGTCAGCTGGTTAAGATCCTGCGTGATGTGCCGTCCAAGATTAACCTGATCCCGTTCAATCCATTCCCCGGTTCATCCTACGAGTGCTCCAGCCTGGAGGTGATTAACGCCTTTCGCGACCTCATCATGGAGGCGGGGATCATCACCGTTACCCGCAAAACCCGTGGTGAGGACATCGCCGCTGCCTGCGGGCAGTTGGCGGGGAAGGTTCAGGATCGCACACGTCGCAGTGAACGTTTTGTCATCAAGGAAGAGAAAATCGCATGATGAAAAGAGTTTTGCTGTTCCTGACCTTGTCGCTGCTGGTGGTGCTCTCCGGGTGCAGCAACAGCGCGGTACGTGACGGTGTTGATACAAAAAAGGCGGCAGCGGCCAATGCGGATTTGGGCCTGCGTTACATGCTGCAGGGCAACAACGAGCTTGCGCTGAGCAAGCTCCGGCGCTCTCTGGAGTTCGATTCACGCTATGGGCCGGCGCACCATTACATCGCCGAGCTTTATCGTCGCCTTGATCGACCCGAAGACGCGGGCAAACATTTTCAGCAGGCCGTTCGCTATCACGAGGGTGAGGATACCAACCTGTTCAATAACTACGGTGCCTTCCTCTGTAGTCATGGGGATTATGCTGCAGGGGAGAAGCAGTTTCTCAGGGTGCTGGAGAATCCGGTCTACCCTCGCCCGGATCAGGTCTATGAGAACCTTGGCCTGTGCATGGAGGGTAAGCCTGACCTTGAGAAGGCCGAGGAGTACCTGCGCAAGGCGTTGCAGATAAATCCGCGCCTGCCCAAATCGCTGTTGGCGATGGCGCGGATATCGCTTGAGAATGAGAATCACCTCTCCGCCCGTGCCTACCTGCAGCGCTATCAGGCTGTTGCCCGGCCGACGCCGGAAAGCCTCTGGCTGGGGATCCGCGTGGAGCGGGTTCTTGGCGATAAGGATGCACTGGCCAGTTACGGTCTGATGCTCAAGGGGAATTACCCCAATGCAGAGGAAACCAAACTCTATCTGGAATCAAACTAGGCGGGATGGTGGTGTGAGCGACAGCAAAGAAGAAGAACTTCAACAGGAGCAGGAGGCGCAAACTCAGCAGCCGCTGCCGGGAAGGCGGCTGGCGGAGGCCCGCGAGAGTGCCGGTATCTCCCGTGCCGAGGTGGCGGCGCAGATGCGGATCAACGAGCGTATGGTCGCCTCGTTGGAGGAGGATGACTATGAGGCATTCCCTTCAGCCGCCTACGTTTCGGGTTATTTGCGTAGTTATGCACGCATTCTCGGATTGCCTGAGGCAGAGTTCGTCAAGCCGCTTAGCAGCAGGACGGAAGCGCCTGCGATCGTTTCGACCATTGGCCGTAAAGAGCAGGTAAGTAGTCGTGCCTTGCCTGTACGTCTGGTCACCTACCTGCTGGCAGGTGTGGTGTTGGTCTCACTGGTGATGTGGCTATATACACAACGTGATGCCCCCGTCACCTTCACCGGCGGCCCGCAGGATGTGGCGGAAGAGGAGGGCGTGGACGGTTCCGGGCCCTCCTTGTCCGTCGAGCCTGAGAACATGTCACCCGATGAGGCAAAGGAGCCGGAGATCCCCGGTTCTGATGACGATGCGCTGGAGGCTGAACCCGATGTCGCCGAGCCTGATGAGCCGGTGGTGAAAGATGCGCCTGTCTCCGCTGTCGATAATCGGCCTGCTGAGACTGAACCGGCGCCGCGCGGGGTCCAGTCCGAGGAGACGGCGGCGCAACAGCAGAGCACTGCCCCGCTTACCGCAGCAACCCCGGTATCCCGGCTGGAGCTCCGCTATCAGGAAAAGAGCTGGACCGAGGTGAGCGACAATGCCGGGCGGCGACTGGCCTATGGCCTGATCAAGGCAAACCAGACTCTTGTCTTGACGGGAGAGGCACCGTTTCGCGTCTTTCTCGGTTACGCCCCGGGTGTCACTGTTTACTATAATGATGAGCTGTTCGATCACTCTCCGTTCCAGCGCAGGGATGTCGCCCGCTTCCGTGTTGGAAGGGCGGAGCACAACCTCCCTGGTTCCAGGTAACTATCATGCATCATAAAACTCCTGTGGTGCGTCGCAAGACGCGTCAAATCATGGTAGGCGATGTCCCGATTGGCGGTGATGCGCCGATTTCGGTACAAAGCATGACCAATACCGAGACCACTGATGTGGCCGCCACGGTGGCGCAGATCCGCGCGCTGGAACAGGCCGGTGCCGATATCGTACGGGTCTCGGTGCCGAGCATGGACGCCGCCGAGGCTTTCGGCCAGATCCGCCGGCAGGTCAACGTACCGCTGGTCTCCGATATCCATTTTGACCACCGCATCGCCCTGCGGGTGCTGGAGTTAGGTGTTGACTGCCTGCGCATCAATCCGGGCAATATCGGCAAGGAGGACCGGGTGCGTACCGTGGTTGATGCGGCGCGCGACAAGGGAGTACCGATCCGCATCGGTGTCAATGCCGGTTCACTGGAGAAGGAGTTGCAGAAAAAATACAGTGAACCGACTGCTGAAGCCTTGGTGGAGTCGGCACTGCGCCATATAGAGATCCTTGACCGGCTCGATTTTCAGGAGTTCAAGGTGAGCCTCAAGGCCTCGGAGATCTTCATGACCGTGGAGGCCTACCGTAAGCTGGCCACACAGATCGAACAGCCGCTGCACCTGGGGATCACCGAGGCGGGCGGGCTGCGCTCCGGTACCGTCAAGTCCGCCATCGGCTTGGGTATGCTGCTGGCCGATGGTATCGGCGACACCATCCGTGTCTCGCTGGCGGCCGATCCGGTGCAGGAGATCAAGGTCGGTTTCGATATCCTCAAGAGCCTGCACCTTCGCAGCAAGGGGATCAACCTCATTGCTTGTCCCTCCTGCTCAAGGCAGAACTTCGATGTCATTGCCACGGTAAACGAACTGGAGTCGCGGTTGGAGGATGTGCTCGAGCCGCTCGATGTGGCGGTGATCGGCTGTGTGGTCAACGGCCCGGGCGAGGCACGTGAGGCGGATGTGGGCCTCACCGGCGGCCAGCCCAACCTGATCTATCTCGGCGGCAGACCCGACCACAAGATCGGCAACGAGTCACTGGTGGACGAACTGGAAAAAGAGATCCGCGCCGAACTGGCGCGCCGAAAGGACAAACAGGATTAACCGCGAAGGCGCAGAGGCGCAAAGGCACAAAGGTTTGCAGGATGTCATTTCGGCTCAGGCTTGAATCTATGAGGACACCCAAGGTGTGGAGTGTGGATTCCGGCTGCCGCCGGGATGACGACAGGTTTGACCTAAGTGAAAGCCAATAATCGGTTTTCTTTGCGCCTCTGCGTCTTTGCGGTGAAATAATGTTTTTGATTTTGGAGTTGAAATATTGAGTAAGCACATTCAGGCCGTGCGGGGCATGAACGATATTTTGCCGGAGGAGACCCCCACCTGGCGGCACCTCGAGGAGGTGGTGCGCCAGCTGCTGGACGCGTATGGCTATCACGAGATCCGCATGCCGATCGTGGAGAAGACCGAGCTGTTCAAACGCTCTATCGGCGAGGTGACCGATATCGTCGAGAAGGAGATGTATACCTTCGAGGATCGCAATGGCGATATGCTGACCCTGCGCCCGGAGGGGACCGCCGGCTGCGTACGTGCCGGGATCCAGAACGGCCTGCTGCACAATCAACAGCAGCGTCTGTGGTACCGCGGACCGATGTTCCGTCATGAGCGGCCACAAAAAGGGCGCTATCGCCAGTTTCACCAGATCGGGGTGGAGGTGTTCGGCCTGGATGGGCCGGATATCGATGCTGAACATATCCTGATGACCGCGCGGCTGTGGAAGATGCTGGGGCTGGACGCGGTGGTTGAACTGCAGCTCAACTCGCTGGGTACAGTCGCTTCACGCGCCGCTTACCGTGGCATTCTGGTGGAGTACCTGTGGCACCATGTGGATGCGCTGGATGAGGATAGTCGCCGTCGGCTGGATAGTAATCCCCTGCGCATCCTCGATAGCAAGAATCCGGAGATGCGTCCGCTGATCGAGGCCGCGCCCAAGCTGACGGATCATCTGGACGAGGAATCGCAGGCGCATTTTGATACCCTGTGTGCGATCCTCGATGAGGCCGGGGTGGAGTACCACATCAATCCCTGCCTGGTGCGTGGTCTGGACTACTACGGCAAGACCGTGTTTGAGTGGGTGACCAACAAACTCGGGGCCCAGGGTACGGTCTGTGCCGGAGGCCGCTTCGATGGCCTGGTGGAGCAGCTCGGTGGCAAGCCGACCCCGGCGATGGGTTTTGCCATGGGTGTCGA
This sequence comes from Gammaproteobacteria bacterium, assembly GCA_026196275.1. Taxonomy (GTDB): domain Bacteria; phylum Pseudomonadota; class Gammaproteobacteria; order Thiohalomonadales; family Thiohalomonadaceae; genus JAPHTQ01. The sequence continues at coordinate 6,182 of JAPHTQ010000031.1, read as the reverse complement.
GCGCCTGGTCAGTCTGCTGGAGGCCGAGCATGTGCCCGAGGAGCATTACCAGCCTCACGCCTATCTGGTGCAGGTCGGCGAGGCAGCACAGCGCCGGGGACTGCTGCTGGCCGAGCAACTGCGTGATGCCCTGCCACTGCTTCGACTGGAGGTGCATTGCGGCGGTGGCAGTTTCAAAAGCCAGTTCAAAAAGGCGGACAAAAGTCGCGCGCCATTGGCGCTTATCCTCGGTGATGAGGAGGTGGCCAACGGGACGCTGGGGATCAAGTTTCTGCGCGAGGAGACGGAGCAGAAGCTGCTTTCGCAGCAGGATGTGATCGATTATCTGTCTGGTTATCTCATCAGGTCGGCAACCTAAGACACAACAAGCAATAGCAGGAGTCAGGGGTGGAAATCTACAATTCTGAACAGGATCAGGTCGAAGCGCTCAAGGCGTGGTGGGACAAACATGGACGGACGGTGATCGCAGCCATTGTTGTGGTGCTGCTGTCCGTGCTGGGCTGGAAGAGCTGGCAGGGGCATCAGGAGCAGCGCGCTGAGAGTGCCGCTGTAGCTTACCAGCAGATGATGGATGCCATTGCTGTCGCGCCGGAACAGGCAATGGAGGCGGGGCGAGGCATCGTCGGCGAGTACCCCGGCACGACCTACGCCACCATGGCCTCGTTGACGATGGGACGTCTTGCTGTGGAGCAGGGAGAGCTGGAGGCTGCGGCGGCTCACCTGCGTGCCGCGGCCGGACAGGCCAGACAGCAGGAACTGAAGCTGCTGGCGCAGCTGCGCCTCTCCAGGGTGCTGATGGCACAGGGGCGACCGGATGAGGCACTGACCCAACTCCAGGGTGTTGAAGCCGGTAGCCTTCAGGCGGCCTTTGATGAACAACGTGGCGATATCCTGCTGGCTCAGGGTGACAGGGCGGGGGCACGGGATGCCTACACCAACGCCATGGCCGGTTTTGCAGAGATCCCTGCCAAGCAGGAACTGGTGCAATTGAAACTCAACGATTTGGCGGAGAGCAAGGGCGAGTGAAGGTCTTTTTTGTAGTAATACCACTTCTGCTGCTGGCCGGGTGCAGCTCCTCCATCGATCCCCTGGAGCCGCCCGCAGCGTTGACGACGATTGTCACTCCTGGGCTTGAGATCTCGCATCGCTGGGTACGTCAGCTGGGGAGGGGTAGTGGCGGACAGCACCTCAAGTTGGCCCCCTATGTGGATGGTGAGAGGGTATTTGCCGCTAACCAGAGCGGTCGGGTTGAGGCTTTCGACAGTGCCGATGGTAAAAGTCTCTGGCGCGTGGATCTTGGGGCGCCGGTTAATGCCGGGCCGGGCGCGGACGGTGAGCTGCTGTTGCTGGGAGGCGACGCCGAGGTGATTGCGCTGAACAAACGGGATGGCACTCTGCGCTGGCGTACCCCGGTAAGCAGCGAGGTGCTGAGTGTCCCCCAGCAGCGCGGTGGTTTTGTAGTGGTGCATAGCGTCGATGGCAATATTACGGCACTGAGTACCGACAGTGGTGAGCGGTTGTGGCAACACCGCGAAGCGGTACCGACCTTGAGCCTGCGGGGCAGCGGTAATCCCTATATGCTGAACGACGCCGTACTGGTCGGCACCGCCAATGGTAAGGTTATCGCCTTGCGTCTGGATGATGGCACTCTGTTGTGGGAGGCAGTGGTGGCGGCGCCGCGCGGGCGCACCGAACTGGAGCGGATCGTGGATGTCGATGCTGAGCTGGCCCTGGCCGACGGGGTGGTCTATGCCTCCAGCCATCAGGGTAGCCTGGCGGCGATCGCCCTCTCTTCCGGACAGTTGTTGTGGAGCAGGGATATTGCCGCTTCCGGCGGCATTATCGTTGATCGTGATTATCTCTACGTTGCGGATGTGAGTGGGGACCTCTGGTCCCTCTCGCGTAGTGATGGTGACACCATGTGGAAACAGGATGCGCTGCATCAGCGAGGCCTGAGTGCCCCGATACAGCAGGGAGACTATCTTGTTGTGGCCGATTTTGAGGGCTATCTGCATTGGCTGGACAAGCAGGAAGGCAAGCTGGTTGCCCGGGCTCGCATCCAGAATTTTGCCGAATACTGGCCGGTGGATAGTGAGGAAGAGGGCGCGAGTGGTTTTTACAAAGAGGGCCGTGCTGCACTGATGCCCCCGGCAGTTGAGGGGGTGCAGGTATTCGGTCTGGATCAACGGGGTGTACTGGATGCCTTCCGTGTTGCCCCTGTTGCCCGTGAGGCGGATTGAGCATGAAACCGGTCATTGCCCTGGTGGGGCGTCCCAATGTGGGAAAATCCACCCTGTTCAACAACCTGACCCGCTCGCGCGATGCACTGGTGGCGGATTTCGCAGGCCTGACCCGTGACCGCCAGTTCGGTATCGGCAAGATGGGGGATCGCCCCTACCTGGTAGTCGACACTGGCGGGCTGAGCGGTAACGACCAGGGCATCGACAGTGAGATGGCACAGCAGGTACGTCTGGCCATCGCCGAGAGCGATGCGATTTTGTTTCTTGTGGATGCACGCGACGGGCTCAGTGCCGCCGATGAGAACATCGCCACCTATCTGCGCCAGTGTGGCAAGCCGGTTACGCTGGTGGTGAACAAGACCGACGGCGTCGATGCCACGGTGGTGACCGGAGAGTTTCACGAACTGGGGCTGGGCAAGCCCTGGGCGATCGCTGCGGCCCAGGGTCGTGGCGTACTCAGTTTGATCACAGAGGTGCTGCAGCAGTTTCCCGAAGAGGAGGAGGGCTCCAGCGAGGAGCAGGAGGAGCAGGGGATTCGGGTGGCCATTGTCGGTCGGCCCAATGTCGGCAAATCGACCCTGGTCAACCGGATTCTCGGCGAAGAGCGGGTAGTGGTCTTCGATATGCCAGGTACCACCCGCGACAGTATCTACATCCCCTTCGAACGGGATGGCCAGCAATACACCCTTATCGACACCGCCGGCGTCCGACGCCGGGCGCGGGTCCATGAGGCGATAGAAAAATTCAGTGTCATCAAGACGCTACAGGCAATTACCGATGCCAATGTGGTGGTTATGGTGCTGGATGCACAGGAGGGGATCAGTGAACAGGATGCCCACCTGCTGGGACACGCCATGGATGCCGGCCGCGCCCTGGTGATCGCGATCAACAAGTGGGATGGACTGGGACAGGATCAGAAGGACAAGATACGCCGCGAACTTCGGGTCAAGCTTCCGTTTCTCGATTTTGCCAAGATCCACTACATCTCGGCCCTGCACGGTACCGGTGTGGGCGAACTCTATGCCACGATCAAAAAGGCCTATGCCTCGGCGATGCGCAAATTCAGCACCCCCGAATTAACATCGCTGCTTGAGTCCCTGCAGTTGACGCATCAGCCGCCGCTGGTGCGCGGCCGGCGGATCAAGCTGCGCTATGCTCACCAGGGAGGCAAGAATCCGCCGATCATCGTGATCCACGGTAATCAGGTGGAGTCCATCCCCAGCAGCTACAAGCGCTACCTGGAGAACGGATTCCGCAAGTACCTCAAGCTTGAGGGAACCCCGGTTCGCATTGAGTTCAAGGGTGGGGAGAACCCCTTTGCAGGACGCAAAAATGTGCTTAACAAGCGTCAGATTGCCCGCAAGCAGCGACTGGTGCAGTTTGTGAAAAAGCGCGAAAAGAAGCGGAACAAAAAGTCGTAGGCGAGCTTTTGCTGTTAGTGTATTAGTAAACGCTGAAATAGATTTGATATAATAACCACAAACCGCAACAATGCGGAGCAACGCAACTGGAGGGAGTAAAAAATGAGTATAGATCGTATTGTATTTGCTGTAGCCGGTGCCTTTATCTTACTGAGCGTCGCTCTGGGCATGTCCATGAGCCCGATTTTTCACCATGAGTACTGGCTCTTTTTCACCGCCTTTGTTGGCCTGAACCTGTTCCAATCCGCCTTTACCGGCTTCTGTCCGATGGTGCTTATCCTTAAGGCCATCGGTGCTAAACCCGGTCATGCCTTCAGCTGACCACAGCGCAGAGATGAACGCCGAAAAACCCTGCGAATGCAGGGTTTTTTGTGCCTGGTCTGTCGGGATTTGAAGGGCTAAGGCGCCATCCTGCTGTTTGCGGTATGACTCTTTGCGACGTACCCTCTGTTAGTTATAGCGTTTTACGCCAAAATCGAAAAACAAGCATTCCAGAAATGCCTTGATAAAACTTCAATAAAGGGGGCTCCATGCGTATCAGCCGGTATCTCCAATCCATCTCCTGCCCGTTTTGCCTGGCTGTGATACTAGCGCTTGCGGCCCACACGGCCTCGGCGGAGGGGGTGTGGGAGGGGGTCTTCAACTACCAGAAAAAGATGGCCGACTACGGGCACCCTGAGGCCCAGGTGAAGCTGGGCGAAATGTATGAAGAGGGCCATGGAACGGAGCAGAATTACGACATCGCGCAGCAGTGGTATCAAAAGGCTATGGAGCAGGGCTATGCCCTGGGTGAGGAAAAGCTGTTACAGCTTGAGCAGCGCAGACAGCGGGAGGCGGAGGCGCGCAAGCGTGCCGAGCAGCAGCGTATAGCTTCTGAGAAGGCCGCGCAGGAGCGCCGTGAGCGGGAGAAGGCTGAGGCGGAAGAGAGGGCTGAGCAGGAGCGCTTGAGAGAGGAGCAACTGGCCCGTGAAGCGGAACAAAGGCGTATGGCCGAGGAGCGTGCCGCAGCGGCGGCGGCCGACAAGGCGAAGGAGGAAGAGCGCGAGCGTCTGGCGCGCCAGCGTGCCAAAGAGGCGATCGAGAAGATGCTGGCGACACCGGATGGGTTGGAGTAGTCACCGGGAGACGTTTTCGCCGCCGGAATACAGAAAAGGCCCCGAGGGGCCTTTTCTTTTCACCTCTGTTTTGGACGCTATGGATTAGTGCTCCTCGTGACCTTCCGGACCGTGTACATGGCCGTGCTCCAGCTCTTCTGCGGAGGCATCACGTACCTCAACGACCTTGACGTCGAAATTCAGGGTCTGACCGGCCAGCGGGTGGTTGGCATCCACGGTGACATTTTCATCATCGGTGGAGATCACGGTGACGATGTGCGGACCCTGCTCGGTCTGGGTCTGGAACTGCATGCCGACCTGGATCTCATCGGCATTTTCGAACATATTGCGCGGCACGGCCTGAGTCAGGCTGTCATCGCGTTCGCCATAGCCGTCGGCAGGCGCAACAGTGACCTGCAGGGCGTCACCGACGTTCTTGCCCTCAAGGGCGGTCTCCAGTCCGGGGATGATGTTGCTGTGGCCCTGCAGGTAGGCCAGCGGACCACGACCCTCTGAGCTGTCAATTACAGCGCCTTCGCTGTTGGTCAGGGTGTAGTCGATGGCGACAACTTTGTTGGCGGAAATTTGCATGATAAATCCTTAAAAATGTTGAGTTCAGGCGCAATTGTACGCGTGTTGGCGCTGTAGTCCAAGAATCAGGAGGGAGGGGCGGTGATCCGCGCGACGATGCTGCGGGCGATGGGCAGCACCAGTAGAATGATAGGGAATGCGATGAGAAAGGAGGTGGCCCAGGCATACATCCAGCGGGCGAGGAAGTCCTCCACCCAGCCCAGATTGAGAAAGGTAATCACCATCGACATCAGAAAGGACATGATGAGCGAGGTGAAAAAAGCCAGCAGCTTCGGTGCGTAGCGGTGGGGCAGACGGATCATTGGTGATTCGGTGCATCCAGCATGGCGATGGTTTCGAGGCTGAGGAACAGCCCCGGGTCGACGCGTGTGTTGTTCATGCTTACCGTCCAGTGCAGGTGTGGACCGGTGACCCGACCGGTAGCGCCCACACGGGCCACCACATCACCTCGATTGACGGCTTGCCCAACCTTTACATCAATGCTGTCAAGGTGACAGAACATGGTGACCAGCCCCTCGCCATGGTCGATGAAGACGGTGTTGCCATTGAAGAAGTAGTTGCCGGTTTCGATCACCTTGCCCGCTGTCGGGGCCTTGACCGGGGTGCCGGTCGGGGCGGCGATATCCAGCCCGCTGTGGGGGCGGCGCGGCTGGCCGTTGAAGAAACGTTTCTTGCCGAAGGTGCCACTCAGTCGTCCACTGACCGGCAGCAGGAAGTCGAGTTCGGCTGTGCGGGCGGCATCCCAACTGGCGAAGGCCTTGCGGCTGCGTGCCTGTTCACGGCGGATGCGCTTGAGGTCATCGGCGTAGGGGTCGACCTGGCGCTTGTTCTTGAGG